>JAAXJF010000031.1:0-16605 GCA_012269985.1 Acidimicrobiaceae bacterium | reverse complement strand
CTTCCGGATATTCCAGCGGCAATTGCCCAGGAGCCGATCCAACAAGGGATGTGTCTTCAGCAAGACCGGTACCGCCGAAACATTCCCATCCACTACCAGGGTCGTCAAGATCTCGTTGTCGAGCAGCTTCAATTTGCGAAGCAGGCACCAAATAACCGAGTGCGTGGTGCACAACCTCAGTCTGATCGGGAATGAACTGCAGCTTCCGGAGCCACGACGTGCGCTCAATCTCGGGGTAGTACACGAGGCATCGATAGTCATCGAATCGGCCGCTCTCGTTGTCGTACGGCTCAGTCGGCGGCACCACAAGGTCAGGGTCCTCAATTCGGACACTTCTACCTCCGATTACAGGCGTCGTCGGATCGACGTCAAGAACTGCCCCGTTATCAATCCATTCGATAATCGGCGCAAGAGCCTCCTCCTCAATTGCGAACGAGTTCTTATAGGCGACGCCGAGATTGCTCGCAGGCCACGGCGGCATGTAGCCCGACAGCAACGCTGCCCTAATGAACTGTGCATTTTCTGAGACGTCTCGCGCTTCGGAAAGATTCCAGTGGACCGATCCCGGTCCGCCGGGATTGTGACAGCTCCCGCAGTTATTGCTCATTACCGGAGCAACAGCGGAGGAGAAGGTCGCCTCCACCACAACATCGCCGCTGTCGGTGTCATCAGTTGATTCATCACTTACAGACGAGGGCGGAACATCCGTCGTTGTCGAGCTACTCGCTTCTGTTTCTGGGGCCGACGATGAGGTTTCGTCGACACGTTCAGGGACGGTCGTCACCGATGGAGCATCGACGGCAACCGGCTCGCTCTGAGACGCTGAGCACCCAGCGATTGCAACCGCTACAAACGTAACGACTGCCCGCTGAGCAATATTCGACGTCACTGAACAGTGACTGTCGTCAGAGACGCTCGATGATGGTGACGTTCGCTTGGCCGCCACCCTCACACATCGTCTGGAGGCCAAATCGGCCGTTGGTGCGCTCAAGTTCGTTGAGCAGCGTCACCATCAGGCGGGCACCGGTTGCACCGAGGGGGTGACCGAGAGCGATTGCGCCACCACTTGGGTTGACCTTTGCGGGGTCGGCACCGATTTCTTTCAACCATGCCATCGGTACTGGGGCGAATGCCTCGTTGATTTCGACGACATCGATGTCATCAATGCTCAATCCGGTGCGCTCGAGCGCACGCCGTGTTGCAGGAATCGGTGCCGACAGCATCATGATTGGATCGTCTGCGAGCACCGTCATGTGGTGGATACGAGCCCGAGGTGTGAGCCCATGGCGTTCAACGGCCTCTTCGCTTGCAACCAGCAGCGCAGCTGAGCCATCAGAGATCTGGCTCGCCACTGCGGCGGTGATGCGACCACCCTCACGCAATGTTGCGAGTGACTGCATTTTCTCGATATTCGGTTCACGAGGACCCTCATCGTAATCAAGGCCATTCAGCGGCACGATCTCGTTATCAAAACGGCCCTCTTCACGTGCCCGAATTGCACGTTCGTGTGATTCAACGGCGAAGGCTTCCATCTCTTCCCGAGTGAGGTTCCAGTGCTCTGCCATGAGCTCTGCCCCATGGAACTGGCTCACCTCGGTGCCGCCGAACCGTGAGTGCCAACCCTCTGCTCCGGTGAAGGGGTCGAATTCAGGGTCATCCTTGCCGGCCTGAGCTCCTGCAGTGATGGGCACCATCGACATGTTCTCAACGCCGCCCGCAACGACGATGTCCATGGTTCCTGACATAACAGCCTGAGCTCCGAACTGCACGGCTTGTTGGGCTGAGCCGCATTGGCGGTCGATGGTGACACCGGGAACATGCATCGGGAGTCCGGCGGTCAGCCAAGATGTACGAGCGACACAACCGGATTGTTCCCAGATCGAGTTCACGTTTCCGAAGACCACATCGTCAACCGCTTCCGGATCAACGCCAGAGCGTTCAACAAGATGCTTAATCGAGTGTGCACCGAGATCTGCGGGGTGAACGGTAGAGAGGGCTCCTCCACGTCGGCCGACGGGCGAGCGAACTGCGTCAACGATGAATGCTTCAGTCATACCGAACACGGTACATCTGTGACCATCTCCCAACATCATCCGACGGCATCGATTCGTGGCAGGCTCTCTTGATGCACATCGACGCGATTCCGACGCCTGCTGCGGTCGTTGATGCCTCGGCACTCTCGCGGAACCTGCAATCAATGGCAGCACGGCTTCCAGGCTCATCATTGCGACCACACGTGAAGGCGCATAAATGCACCACGCTCGCTGCACAACAGGTCGCACATGGGCATCGTTCGTTCACCTGCGCAACGCCTCGAGAGGTCATTGGAATGATCACTGCTGGCGTCGGAGATGATCTCTTGCTTGCGAACTCTGTGCTGGACGTTGATCGCCTCACCGAGGTGGCGACTGCAGCGGAATCTGCAGGTGTGATTGCACGAGTTGCAGTTGACTCGGTTGAAACCATCGAAGCGGCTCATCGCGCCGGTGTTGGAGACGTCATCATTGACGTTGACGTCGGAATGCCACGCTGTGGGGCGCGGCCTGATCACGCTGGACAACTCGCTGACGTCGCACGGCAACGCGGGCTTTCCGTTTCGGGCGTGATGGGATATGAGGGGCACCTGCAAATGGTGAGCGACCGGAGTGAGGCAAAGGAACGAGTTGCAGAGGCGATGTCCTTACTTCGGGGAGCCCATGATGACGTCGGGGGTGACATCGTGTCGACCGGGGGAACCGGCACTCACGACCTCCATACCATCGGTCTCGACCACCCCACCGGGGTGACCGATGTGCAGGCGGGCTCGTATGTCATGGTGGACACCCAGTACGCAACGCTCAACCAAGGATTTGAGCAGGCTCTCACCATCGTCGGGACGGTGATCGCACATCACGGCTCGCGATATGTCATCGATGTTGGCCTTAAAGCACTCGGAATGGATCATGGCGACCCGAGTATCGATGATTGCAAGATCTGGTTCTGTTCAGATGAACACACCACGTTCACTAGTTCTGAGCGCACATTTCAGATCGGTGAACGGGTGCATGTACGTCCGGCGCATGTTGACCCAACGATTGCGCGCCATGAAGAACTCTGGATTGTCGACAATGGCGAGGTCATCGATCGTTGGCCGATCGACCTGCGCCACTGGTGAACTTCACTCCTCGGTCGATGAATGAAGTGTTAGCGCCCCAGGAAGGGCAGAGAAAGCGCGCGCCCGGTGAGACATCACGTTTTTCTCATCTGCCGACATCTGAGCGAATGACCGACCATCGCCGTCATCTGGGATAAAGATCGAGTCGTAACCAAAACCCGCGTCGCCCATTTCAGCCTCGGCGATGTGACCCTCACATACACCTTCAACAACGATTACGTCACCATTGGGGCGCATCACAAATGAGACGGTAGTGAACCGTGCGGGTCGGGGGTGGAGCTCACCGCCGCTCATGTCGTCAAGCAATTTGCGTCGGTTGTCAGCGTAGGTTGCATTTTCGCCAGCGAATCGAGCCGCATAGATTCCCGGAGCACCACCAAGGGCGTCAACCTCAAGCCCGGTGTCATCAGCAATCGCTGCGTGCCCACTTGCATCACATACGGCGACGGCCTTGAGCCGAGCATTTCCGGTGAGCGAGTCAGCGTCTTCAATCACTTCCCCGAGCGACGTTGGCCGTGGCTCCATCTCAGCAATACCGGTCAGCAACTGTTCAATTTCAGCGACCTTGTCAGGGTTTGCTGATGCACAGACGAGCCGAAGTTGACGAGCCGTCATGAACGAGGCGAAGGCGGCGACGAAATGAGTTCGTCTTGCAGGTCAGCAATCGAGGCGAGCCCGGATTCTGCGAGCACGAGCATTGAATCGAGTTCACTTCGAGTGAATGCCATTCCCTCTGCGGTGCCCTGCACCTCAACAAATCGAGCTTGGCCTCCGACGCCAGCGGGGCGAAGCATCACGACGTTCATATCGACCTCGGCCCGAGAATCTTCGACGTATGGAAGGTCGAGTACAGGTACCCCGTCGACAATGCCAACCGAGATTGCGGCACACGTGGAGTGCAACGGGTGTGACGCGATGAGACCTTGCTGCACGCGTCGAGTGAGCGCATCGTGAAGCGCCAAATATCCCCCGCAGATCGACGCAGTTCGCGTTCCTCCGTCGGCTTGAATCACATCACAGTCGACAACCACTTGGCGTTCGCCGAGCAACGACATGTCGCACGCGGCCCGAAGTGCTCGTGCGATGAGCCGCTGGATTTCGACAGTGCGTCCAGACTGCTTTCCTTTTGCCGCTTCGCGGTCGACACGCTCTGGCGACGACCCGGGAAGCATCGAGTATTCAGCGGTGACCCATCCTGTCCCTCTCCCTTTCATCCAACGAGGGACGTCCTCATCGATAGATGCGGTACAGAGCACCTTCGTGCGTCCGACGGTTACAAGACACGAACCGTCTGACATTTCAGTGAAATCACGTTCGAATGTGATTGGACGTAGTTCATCTGACGATCTGCCATCAGGTCGCGACATTGATTCTCTTCCTCTCGAGTAGTCGTGCCTCTTCAGGCTACGTGCTCAGCGCTCCCAGTGTTCTGCTGCGACGAGGTCTGCGCCGAACAGTGCTGATCCAAGGTCACGAAACGTGTCGACATCACCGCTCGACAGAAACCGACGGGTTCCAACCTCACTGGGTTTGCGAAGAAGGAGCAGTTCGCGTAGCCGTTCACTTACCTCGAAGGCAGTTTCATCCGCTGACGACACAAGCACCACATCTGGGCCCATGACTTCACCAATCGTCCTCGCAAGGAACGGGTAGTGGGTGCAGCCCAGCAGGAGTGTGTCGACCTTGGCTTCAGTCAATGGTGCGAGTAAACGCTCGGCAAGCACCATGACTTCATCGCCACTCAATTGACCACGTTCAACGAACTCAACGAAACCTGGACATGCCGCGCTCGACAGTTCGATACCGACATCGGTCTGTCGTGCAGCCCGTTCAACCGCCTGCACGTACGCCCCTGACGAGATCGTGCCGACGGTTCCGATCACTCCGACTCGGCCGGCTCGGGAGGCTCTAACGACAGCTGAAGCTCCAGGTGTGACGACATCAAAGATCGGCACGTCAAGCTCATCTCGCAAGTCGTCGAGTCCGGCTGCAGTCGCAGTGTTGCAGGCAACGACGATGGCTTTCACATTGAAATCATCGACGAGAGAGTGAGCAAGCTCACTGGCATATCCGCGCACATCATCGAGCGGCTTTGACCCATAGGGGTACCGACCGGTGTCGCCGATGTAGACGTAGTCCTCAGCGGGAAGGAGATCGATAAGAGCTCGAGCAACGGTGAGACCCCCAAAGCCCGAGTCGAAGATCCC
Organism: Acidimicrobiaceae bacterium; assembly: GCA_012269985.1. GTDB lineage: Bacteria > Actinomycetota > Acidimicrobiia > Acidimicrobiales > Ilumatobacteraceae > Casp-actino5. The sequence goes on along the minus strand of JAAXJF010000031.1, from coordinate 11,244 downwards.
GATTGGCTGGTCCACGGTCGTAACGCTACTGACGACTCGCTTGTGATTGTGGTCAAGCTTGACTCAGCCACTCACCTCAAAGGAGATTGCTGACGTTACTCGTGCTCAATCATCCACGATGTCTGTCGAGCCGTTATCGGTGTAGTCCAATGATTGAATGGGCTCTATCGCAGAAGTGACGATGCCGGCAAGGTTCGCCACAATGCGCTTCCAGTAGCGGTGCAAGACCGCCCGAGGCACCGCCCAGTGACCGGGTTCATCGGACCGCATGTAGTCATGGATCTTCTGCTCGCACTCTCGATTCATTTCCATGGAGCGATCGAGGAACTGCCGAGCGGAGTCGACGTCAAGCGAGACAAGAATGTCTGCAGCATCTACGTACATTTGCGAAATTGTTTGTCTGCGCGTCAAAAATTCTTCGATATCGGGAGCGCCTGACAACGAAATTCCGTCTTCAGCGAGATCAAGAATGTTCTTCGCCTGATCACCTATTCGCTCAATTTTCTTCAGCAGCAGCGTGTAGCCCATCACCACACCAATGTCGTCACCACCATTCACCGCGATATGGACGACGAGTTCCGACCTCAACCGTTGTTCGGCGGCATTGATTCGATCGTCCGTTGCACGAATGTCAGAGCTCACCGCGGATGCATCTGCTCCGGCAAGAAGTGCTGTCGATGCAAGGTCGAACGAGTGACGGGCGTCGCCGAGCATTAGCACGGTCTCATGGGAAATTCGGTCGAGCGGTGACTCCCCTTTTTTAAAGAACGACAAGACCATGAGATCCCCCCATCAACGGAATATTGCTATGACTAGTAATGGAATAATGACAAAGACAGAGACGACCCAACCAACCGCAAGGCTCCGACGCTTCACTGCGAGTTCGGCAAGAAGTTCGGCACAACGAATTGGAAGTGGTCGCAAGAACGGAATGCCGTACAACACGACAATTCCCAACACGTTAAACCACGTGTGAACAAGCGCAATGGTGAGCGCATCTGAACCACTTGCGGCGAGCGCAGCGAGTAAGGCAGTGATCGTTGTACCAACGTTTGCTCCGAGCGTCACCGGGTAGATGTTGCGAAGCGAGATCACGCCAGCGGCCGCCATCGGAATGAGGATCGATGTCGTGATGCTCGATGACTGCACTGAAATGGTGACGAGCATGCCAATCACCATTGCGACAAGACCGCCACCGCGCCCGAGTACCCGGTTCATCGATGCTTCAAGTCGTTCGGCGATGAGCGCCTTCATATTTTTTGTGACTGCAATCAAGGAGACCACGACGACGATGATTCCGATGACCACCATGGAGACGCCAAGTGATGTTTCCTCGAGAGAGGCCTGTTTGAGCCCATCTTTGAGCCAACCGACAGGGTGTTTTACCCACGCCTTGATCGGGCTCTTCCACTCTGAACCACCGGAGCCTGTGAGAATCTCAGCAGTGCGAGACGCAAGCCAAGAAATTCGTCCGGTGAGAAGTTCGAAGGGGAGCAAAATGGTGACGGCCATCAAGTTGAAGAAGTCGTGGACGGTGGCTGCGGAAAGGGCTCGCCTGAACTCCTGAGATTGGCGCACATGACCTAATGACACAAGAGTGTTGGTCACCGTGGTGCCAATGTTTGCGCCCATGATCATCGGGACCGCTTGGTCGAGGCCGAGCGCTCCCGATGCAACAAGTCCGACGATGAGAGAAGTGCTCGCCGAAGATGACTGAACGAGCACGGTGCCGACGACACCGATGAAGAGTCCGACGATCGGGTTTGACACGCTCGAGAACAGCCGTTCTTGGGTGTCTGCACCCATCACCTTGATGCCAGATTCGAGCGATGAAACGCCTACAAGAAACAGATAGATGATGGCGAGAACGAGGATCCCACGAAACCAGCGGGGAATTGTTAGGGGGTTTGATGGGCGCACTTACGAGGAAGTTAGTCCGTCCCGACCGTGGAGTTCAAACACCCCCGGCGTCTAGAAGTAAATTATTTTTTCGGCCGCTGCTTCGGCTGCATCGAGGTCATCGGTGTAGGCGCCGGTGGAGAGGTATTTCCACCCGCCATCGCACACGATGAACACGATGACGCCTGAATCGATCGATGAAGCAACCCTTGCTGCACCAGCGAGCGACGCTCCCGATGAAATTCCGGCGAAGATACCCGCCTCGTTGACCAAGCGGCGAGTCCATTCGATCGATTCGCGTGGGCGAACCACTCGCTTGCGATCGAGCAATTCGAAGCCATTCCAGTTTTCAAAGACCGGGGGGATATACCCCTCGTCGATATTTCTCAGCCCTTCGACATTTTCGCCGAGCGGCGGCTCTACTGCAACGATCTGAATATCTGGGTCGCGTTCTTTGAGAAAACGTCCGGTTCCCATCAGGGTGCCCGAGGTGCCGAGCCCAGCAACAAAATGGGTGATGTCTGGAACATCCCGCCAGATTTCAGGTCCGGTCGTCTCATAGTGGGTGCGGGGGTTTGCCTCGTTGCCGTACTGGTACACCATGCACCACTCTGGATGTGCTTCGGCCATTTCAGTGGCACGGCGAACCGCTCCGTTTGAGCCTTCGCCACCCGGGGTGAGGATGACCTCTGCGCCCATAATTTGGAGCATCTGGCGGCGCTCAACCGACACCGACTCTGGAAGCAAAATCTTGATCGGGTAGCCCTTCAAACGGGCGATCGCGGCAAGAGCGATGCCGGTGTTTCCTGAGGACGGCTCGATGATGGTCTGCCCGAGGTTAAGACGACCATCTTTCTCTGCTGCCTCGATCATTGCCTTTGCAATGCGATCTTTCACCGACCCGAACGGGTTCTGCATCTCGAGTTTCGCAATGAGACGAACATCCGGGTTCGGCGACAAATGCGACACATCGACGTTCGGCGTGTTGCCAATGAGGTCAAGCACGCCGAGGTTGCCAACGGCTGCTCCGGACGCCAGATTCGCCGTCATTGCGGGGTTCATGACTCTTCTAACCTCACGGCTGGACAGTGTATTCCGATAAATCTGATTCGGCTAGTCGGCTTTTACATTTGTTGCGCAAGCAACGGCGATCGAATCGCGTTTACAACCCCATCACGGCTGATATGTGCCGAAGACGTCACGGAGTGCATCGCTCACTTCGCCAAGCGTTGCGCCCGCCAACAGTGCATCTTTCATCGGGTACAGCACATTGTCGGTTCCCCGGGCCGCAGCGCTTACCGCCTCGAGTCCTGCTCTAACCGCACTCTGGTCACGGGCAGCCTTGAAGGCAGCGAGACGGGCTTTCTGTGTCGGCTCTAGAGCAGGGTCAATCGGGAATACATCCGGCTCGGGTTCGTTGTCAATCGTGAACCGGTTGAGCCCGACGATCACTCGCTCATCATCGTCAATCGACTTCGTGTACTCATATGCCGATTGCTCAATCTCGTCTTGCTGGAAATGAGCCTCAATCGCTTCAACCGCGCCCCCCATCTCATCTATACGCTCGATGTACTCCCAGGTGAGCCGCTCGACTTCATCGGTGAGCGACTCGACGAGGTACGAACCAGCAAGGGGGTCAGGCGTTTCGGTGACACCCGATTCATAGCCGATGATCTGCTGCGTACGAAGCGCAAGGCGAGCCGCATCTTCGGTCGGCAGTGAAAGTGCCTCGTCGAAGCCGTTGGTGTGAAGCGATTGCGTGCCGCCCATCACCGCTGCCATCGCCTGCACCGCAACTCGCACCACGTTGTTGACCGGCTGTTGCGCCGTCAACGTCGACCCACCGGTCTGCGTGTGGAACCGCAGCATCGCAGAACGAGGATCTTTTGCTCCGAATCGTTCGGTCATGATCTTGTGCCAGATTCGACGGCTCGCCCGGAACTTTGCGACTTCCTCGAAGAAATCGTTATGGCCATTCCAGAAGAACGACAAGCGGGGGGCGAAGTCATCGACATCAAGACCGGCGTCAACAGCTGTCTGCACATAGGCAATGGCATTCGCCAAGCTAAATGCTATTTCTAGAACCGAAGTCGACCCAACCTCTCGAATGTGGTAGCCCGAGATCGAGATCGTGTTCCACTTCGGGATGTGTTCTGAGCAGTAACCGAAGATGTCGGTGATGATGCGCATCGATGGTTTCGGTGGATATACATACGTACCTCGAGCGATGTATTCCTTTAAAAGGTCGTTCTGAATCGTTCCTGAAATCTGCTCCGACGAAACGCCTTGTTCTTCCGCAACGATTTGGTACATCAGCAACAAAATCGCCGCCGTCGAGTTGATCGTCATCGACGTCGACACTTTGTCGAGCGGGATATCTGCGAGCAGGGTTCGCATGTCATCAAGCGAGTCGATGGCAACACCAACCTTGCCCACTTCACCTTCTGCTCGAGAGTGGTCTGAGTCGTAGCCCATTTGGGTCGGCAAGTCGAAGGCACAACTCAGACCGGTCTGGCCGGCCGCGAGCAAAAACTTAAATCGCTCGTTTGTGCTTGCGGCATCTCCAAAGCCGGAGTACTGACGCATCGTCCACAAACGACCCCGGTACATCGACGGGTAGACACCACGGGTGAATGGAGCCTCACCTGGAAGACCCAACTGCGCTGAAGGGTCCCACCCGTTGAGTGACTCAGCCGTATACAGCGGAGCAATTTCGATGCCTGAGTCGGTGGTACGAACGTCGTCTGCCATGCGTACAGCGTAGGGCGAGAACCCTCTCGAGCGTTTAGGCAGACGCGATGATGGCGATCTCCATCAGCCACTCCGGTCGGGCAAGAGCAGGCACCGTGACGAGTGTCGATGCAGCTCGATGGTCGCCAAGCACACGGTCTCGGGTCGCCATCACTCCCGCTAACGGTTGTCCGACGACGGCATACGTCGTTACCGACACGACGTTGTCGACCGACATTTCAGCATCGCTCAACATCGCAGAAATGTTGGCCCACACGACCTCGGCTTGCTCATCAATCGCCTCGGGTACCGAGCCATCAGGACGTGTCGGCACGACCCCGGAGGTGTGCAACCATCGGGTCGCATCTGTCGTCAACACCGCATGCACGTACTGTGCGGCAGGAGGGGCAATGTCGCTGGGCTGAATCTGACGGTGGTTCACCATGTCCGAATCGTGCCAGAGTTCAGCACTGCGACACTAGATCGAGTGTGAATTTGTGACTATCGTGCAGATATGGCCATCACCGACAAGCCGATCATTGCATTCCACCCCGAAACCTTCGACGACCTCGAAGAAGAGCGCGCTCACCGAAAAGCAAAACTCGCTGGCGCATTGAGGGTCTTTGGACGCCTTGGATTTGGCGAAGGCGTCGCCGGGCACATGACCGCCCGAGACCCAATTTTGACGGATCACTTCTGGGTGAACCCGTTCGGAAAGAGCTTCCGCCACATGAAGGCAAGCGATCTTTTGCTGGTTAACCACGAAGGCGATGTTGTCGTTGGCGATATGCCTCTCAACCGGGCTGCCTTCGTGTTGCACTCCGCAGTGCACAAGGCCCGCCCCGAAGTCATTGCCGCTGCGCACACCCATTCGACGTACGGCAAGGCCTTCTCTGCGCTCGGCATTCCTCTTGCGCCAATCACTCAAGACTCCTGCGCGTTCTACGGCGACCATCACGTCATCTCAGAGCAAGGTGGCAAAGTCGTTCTTGAAATGGAAGCTGGCGAAGAATTTGCCTCGAAGTTCCAAACTGGCAAGGCAGCGATCCACCAGAATCATGGCCTGTTTACCGTCGGCACCACCGTTGACGAGGCAGCCTTCTGGTTCATCACGATGGAGCGGAACTGTCAGGTGCAGCTCGCAGCGATGGCTGCCGGAGACCCGATTGAGGTTCGTGACGAGTACGCCCGCTACACCTTCGAGCAGACGGGCTCACATCTCGCCGGTTGGTTTAGCTTCCAACCATTGTGGCAAGAAATCTGCGCCACAGATCCTGACCTCTTCGATTAAGACTCACATCTCAGGTGCAATCGCGCAGAGTTCCTGCGGAGGGACTCTTCATCGTCTCTGCGATCTCGCAGTACATCGGCGCTGCGATCGCAATTTCGGTCTTTGATCAGGTTGCCCCGCAATCGGTGGGGTGGCTCCGTGTGGTCGGTGCGACCGTTGCACTCTGGCTGATCGCTCGCCCCCGGCTCGGGCAATGGCGTGGTCGCAAGCTCCGCGGCGCCGCAGTATTTGGCATCGCAACCGCCGCAATGAACACATTTTTCTATCTCGGCATCGCACGGATCGATCTCGGAAAAAGTGTCGCAATCGAGTTCATCGGACCGATCGCCGTCGCTGCGTTCGCAACTCGCTCGCTCCGAAATGCGATTGCTCTCGGATGTGCAATCACCGGTGTACTCGTACTCGGCGGGGTGGAAATCGGCGGCGAGCCCGCTGGGGTTGCGTTTATTCTCGCCTCCTCGGCATGTTGGGCTGCGTATATCGTGGTTGGCTCGCGAGTCGCAGTGTCGAGCAGCGGAGTCGATGGGCTAGCCGTTGGTCTCGCTATTGGCTCTCTCGCTCTCGTGCCGATCGGCGCCCCATGGAGCGGACCTGTGTGGGGTGCCCCGCTCCTTCTGCTCGCCTGCTTAGTAACCGGAGTCTTTTCAAATGCGATTGGCTACGGCATCGATCAGTATGTGTTGCGAGAAGTGAGCGTTCGAAGATTTTCCGTCTTGCTCGCAATGCTTCCGGTAACGGCGGTCATCGTCGGATGGGTTGCGCTCAGCCAACAGCCGAGCGCTCTTGATCTTGTCGGCATTATCGCTGTACTCATCGGCGTCAGCGTGCAGGAGCGCGATACCGCCCAGCCTGTCGACCCGGTGGTTCAGGTTGCGTGAGACCGCTCAGTGATCTTCGAGCCAAGGAGCGCAAAGACCGTCGAGATCGCGAACGACAATGCGGTCACGGTTCTCCCATGTGACTGGATTTGACGGATCAGGGCGCAGATTGAAGGTACGGAATTCCATCTCGGTCGTGTCAACCGAAAGAATTCGACCGATCAGCGCATCACCAAGACCGAGAATGACCTTGATGGTTTCGAGGGCCTGAATTGAACCGATGATGCCTGGGAGCACTCCGAGCACCCCGGCCTCGGCACACGACGGGGCGAGTTCGGCAGGCGGAGGTTCTGGAACCATGTCTCGATAGGTCGGGCCCTCGGTCGGATGGAACACGCTCACCATTCCCTCAAAGCGGAAAATCGAGCCATGAACCACAGGAATACCGAGCTTCACGCTCGCATCGTTCAACACATAGCGCGAGGGGAAGTTGTCGGCGCCATCGACGATGACGTCGTAACCAGAGATGATGTCGACAATGTTCTCCGCTGAAAGTCGCGTGTCGTAGGTAACAACGTTCACGTCAGGGTTCAACAACGTGAGCGTCTTCTTTGCCGAATCGACCTTGCGGTCTCCGACACGGTCGATGTTGTGAAGAATCTGGCGCTGCAGGTTCGACTCATCGACATCATCCATGTCAACGATGCCGATCGTTCCGACACCGGCCGCCGCAAGATAGAGAGCGGCTGGTGAACCCAGTCCGCCAGCTCCAAGCATCAGGACTTTCGCGTCGAGCAATTTTTGCTGGCCTTCAACCCCAACTTCTGGCAGGAGGAGGTGCCGCTTATAGCGATTCTGTTGCTCTGAGCTGAGGCTGGCGGGCTGACGCCATGGACGGCCTTCATCTTTCCAGCGACCAAAGCCACCATCCATCGACGCGACCTGCTCGTATCCAAGTTCTTGCATCGTCTTTGCGGCAAACGCAGAGCGAACACCGCCCGCGCAGTAGACGACGACCGGAAGCGATTTGTCAACAATGCGGTTTTCGATCTGCGCCTCAAGATGGCCCCGAGGAATATGGATCACTCCCTCAAGAGCACCCTCGGCGTATTCGTCGGGTTCACGCACGTCAAGAATGAGGTGGCCCCCAGCGATCCGCTCGGCAGCCTCATCTGTGCTGATCTCAACAATCTCAGATTTTGCAGAACTGAGGAGGTCTCTAAACGTGGCCATAACTAAATCTTACTGATTTGGTCAGGTATTGCTACTTGGAGCAAATAGTTGAGGAAGAATCTCTCCAATCGACCCTCGAACGACCACATCGGCAATATCGTCCATCTCGGTTGGCTCGGCATTCACAATGACCACTTTCGCCCCCCTCGATTTCGCAAGCGGCACACAATTTGCCACCGGATACACACTCAATGTCGATCCAATCGCCACCAACACATCTGCTTGCTCGCTCACCTTCATCGCCCTGTCGATCACCTCGGGTATCAATGACTGACCAAAACTGATGGTGTCGCTCTTCACAATGCCGCCACATAGTTCACACGCTGGGTCAGCTTCACCGTTGCGGACGCGCTGCAACATCTCTTCCATCAAACGACGATCACCGCACTCCCAGCAACGCGAATACCAAATAGTTCCATGCACCTCGATGACGAGATCAGGATCAACCCCAGCCCGCTGGTGAAGGCCATCAATATTTTGCGTGACCAATGCATGCAGCCGTCCGGACCGCTCAAGATCGACCACTGCGAGGTGCCCGCGGTTTGGTTCGGCTGTCCATGCTGATGTCTCGAGTCGTGATTGCCAGGCTGCCCGCCGCACCTCTGGCTCTGCGAGGTAGAACGAAATGTTGCTTGCTTTTTCCGCCGCAGGGTTCTTCGTCCACACCCCGTTGGGGCCGCGGAAATCAGGAATTCCCGAATCGGTTGAGATACCTGCACCGGTGAGCACGACAATTCGTTGAGCTTCACCGACAAGTTCGCACGCAAACTCAAGTTGTCGGGGATCGGCTGCATCCATATCTCTAGTGTGACGCACACTTCAGCGACGAGCGAACTGGCAGACCATCACACGAGCCCACTCCCCCGTGCCAGCTACCACGACCCACGACATTGTCACTTTTCAACCATGGACTATGCCGCCAGGCCGAGACGTCGGACATAATCCAAGAAGTGCATATGTCGAACGATTTTGGCTCAGCACACTTGGGCCGTCAGCGACATGGATCACCCATCGAATCGCCGACCACCTTGATGATTAACCTGACAAGTTTGCGCGATCGGTTGGCCTTAGTTTCGCTCGAGGAGTTGAGTAGCCATTCGGTAAAGCACTGCACCGGTGCTTGATGTTCAACCCCATTCGGCCAAACGGCAACGGATACGACGTGAAGCGGCGTATTCCTGATCTCACCACCCGGCAACTCGACCGTATGCATCAGCGACTGCGGCGAGACCATGACGAATAGATCCAGCGAACATGGACGACCGATGTCTCAACGATCGAGCATCAACTCGTCAGCGCCGGCGTCGACCGGCGGGTGGCTGCAATTGCAGCAAAGAATGTGTTTACGCCGACCAGTTCATAACCGCATCGATGAGCAGCCGCGTTCCGAAGCCAGTAGCACCCTTCGAGCGCCATGACTCATCACCATCGACTTTCATCGTGCCGGCGATGTCGAGGTGAGCCCACGGCACATCAGCAGTGAACTCTGACAGGAAGATTGCTGCGGTGATGCAGCCGGCGTACGGACCGCCAATATTTCGCATGTCGGCCACATTTGAGTCAAGAAGCTTCCGATAACGAGCCTTCTCGAGCGGCATCTCCCAAATCGGTTCGCCCGTCGCCTCAGCGCTCTCTGTGAGTTGCTCGACAACTTTTGAGCCCGTGCCGAGCACCGCAGCGATATCGGGCCCCAACGCAGCCATCGCTGCTCCGGTGAGCGTTGCTATATCGATAATTGCCTCGGGCTTATCTTCCACCGCCAGAGACAGGCCGTCAGCCAAAATGAGCCGGCCTTCTGCATCAGTGTTGTGCACCTCAACGGTCTTGCCATTGCGCATCGTCAACACGTCACCAAGCTTCATCGCTGAACCGGATGGCATGTTGTCAGTGCACACGATGTATCCCGTTACCTGATTGCGGCAACGCAAATCTTTGAGTGTGGTCATCGTCGACAGCACTGCGGCCGCACCCGACATGTCCATTTTCATCACAACATGGAATGCATCGCTTGGCTTCAAGCTAATACCACCCGAGTCGTACATCACTCCCTTACCAACGAGTGCTACATGGCCCCGTGGATTTCGTGGCGTGTACGTGAGCCTCATCAGTCGTGGCGGCTCCACACTTCCCTTATTCACTCCGAGGAGTCCACCGCAACCCATCTCTTCGAGGTCGTTCTCATCAAAGACTTCGACGTCAAAACCATGCGTGAGTGCCAAATCGGTAACGATGACCTCAAGGTCACGGGCGTTGAGATGTGCAGGCGGTGTGTTCGCAAGATCACGAGCAAGGTACGTCGCCCTCGAACGAACCTCGCCCTCTCTGACACCTCGCTCGACGGCTGCCGCTCCCGACGTAACGATGGTCAATGATGCAAACCGTGGCTGAGTATCTGGTTTTGCGGTGATTCCCGGATACCGATATGCGGCGAGTAATGCGCCTTCGGTGACGGCGCGAGCATCAGCGGAATTCGACGAACCTGCCGAGAGCAGGTCAAGCGTTACATCTTGGTGACGCTGAGCGTTACGCACCGCAACCGCTGCGGCGTCGCGAAGATCTCCACTCGAGGGGCGTTCGCCAACGCCGACCGCAATGACCGTCGCTCCATCTCGGCGAGGGATCACCACAGATTGACCCACCTCGCCAGCGAAGCCCTGACGTTCGAGGTCGCGTCGTGACCTGCCACCCGTGCGAGGTCCTGCGCCAGTCGAGCGGACTGCGCCCGCAATCGCCGTGGCCGAGCGGGGCACTGAACGTGCCGTCATTACAGCGCTAGGTGTCGAAAACGGAATAGACGTGTTTGCCATAGCCACATTGTGCACGAATAATGAACGGCAGAACATTACTCATCGATGAACAATCGCCTCCTGTGGACAGAGCCGTATCGGAGAACCACACTGTCGGCATGTCTCTCAAACAACTTGGAATTCGTCTTGCCATTGCCGTGCTCGCTCTCGCCGCTCTCGCGGTTGGCGGGGCATGGGTATATGCCACGTTCATCAACGACGCTGCTGAAAAGTTCGAAGTTGCTGATCTTAATGAGCGTCTAGATGCCAGTGCCGAGCAACCGAGCGAAGAACCACGAGACTCTGCGCGCGACGTCACCACAGGAGACGAAAGTGCCCAACCTGACTCCGCCGAAGCCGACGTAACGCAAACTGGCGAGGCCGCGCAATCTGAGGACGCAACGGAAGTCGACGACGGAACCCAATTCTGGATCACCACCGAAGGATCAGAGGTTGGCTACAGAGTCTCTGAAGTTCTCTTCGGAAT
>JAAXJF010000059.1:5437-13605 GCA_012269985.1 Acidimicrobiaceae bacterium | reverse complement strand
GGTTACACAAACTCTGAGGCGACCTTCGGTGCGGATGCTCAGAACGCTGACTGGAATTACCAAGCATCCCGTGTTGCGCAGAGTTACCTCGACTTTGCGGAGTTCACTCGACAAGAACTCATCAATCAACTCCTCTTCGACGATTTCTCACAAAGCGAAGCAGAATACGGCGTCAACGCCGTCGGACTCTGAACGCAGTGAGACCATCGCCAGAAACATCGACACGCACCGAAAACCGCCACTGGGCCACCCTGAATGGGTGACCCAGAGAATCGTTCGGATATAACCGACTTGGCAGCCCGTACGGGATTCGAACCCGTGCCGCCACCTTGAGAGGGTGGTGTCCTAGGCCACTAGACGAACGGGCCAAGTAGCGGCGCAAACGCTATCACCGGCGACGGACGACGACACCGCCCGTACATGCCGATGGCCGGTCGATGTGACCGGCCATCGTGTGGTTGGGGTGCAGGGACTCGAACCCCGAATAGCAGAACCAGAAACTGCCGTGTTGCCAATTACACCACACCCCACTGGACACTCGGATTGTATCGCTCGCCTCGTTCCCACCAACCCTGCTTAACCTCGCCCACTGATCTGCTCGAACCCAACGATTCTGCCCAGCGCGACTCCTGCGGTCTCAACGAGGTGGCGGCGCACGGAGGTCACTCCACCAACGACCGAGTCGCTCACAGGAGCAACACCAACGACATTGATGCCCGATCGCTGTGCGATGAGTGACGCGCGCTTGGCGTGATAGGGGTCGGTCACGATGATGACAGAACCGATGTTGTGCCTCTCGACGAGGGAGGCCACCCCTTGGATGCTTTCCCACGTGGTCGTTCCCACATCTTCAAACAAGATGCTGTCGTCGGAAACTCCATTCTCAAGCGCTAAGCGATTCGCGGTTTCCGCTTCGGTGAACCTGTCCCCCTCCTGGCTGCCACCCGTCACGATAAACGTATCGACGGCGCCGTCAAGCCACAGGTCGATAGCCGTGATCAGTCGACCTTCCAACTGCGGTGATGGACGACCGTCATATTGTGCGGCTCCAAGAACAACGACCGCGTCGGCTTCAGCAGGGGGTTTCTGCCGCCCGGCGAGCACCACTTGAGCAAGAGTGATGAGCAGGTACAGCGCTGTGATCGCCAACAACCAGAGCGCTGAACGGCGCATCGTTCGACCGGTCACGTCGAGATTCGACTCCTCGCAACGCGCATTCGCTCGAGGGTTTCCTGTTGCCCGAGTACTTCGAGCGACTCAAAAAGCGGAGGACCCACTGTTCTTCCGGTGGCAGCAACGCGCACAGGTGCCTGAGCTTTGCCCAGTTTGAGACCGAAGGGCTCCATCGCCTCTTCGAGCACTGACTTCAGTTCCTCTGCGTGCCAGTTTTCGAGGGCTGCGTATCGAGCGATCGCTGCATCGAGGAGAGGACCTGCGATGTCCGTTGTCATCACTTTTTCCCACGAGGCATCGTCGTACTCAACCCCAGTAAAGATGAAGTCGACCACGCCAGACACATCAGAAAATGTCACGAGTCGCGGCTGGACGTGCGGGGCGATCATCGCAAACATCGATCGATCCCACTCTGCCGGAAGCCACGGATCGCAAGCATCAAGGAACTCGTCGTTCGACATCATTCGGATGTACTCGCCGTTGAATGCTGACAATTTTTTTACATCGAAGAACGCTGGTGACAGATTGACGTCGTTGAGCGCAAATAAAGAGACAATCTCATTCCACGGGAGGATCTCACGGTCGTCACCCGCTGACCAACCCAAAGTCATCAAATAGTTCACCATCGCATCAGCGAGGTACCCCTCGTCTCGGTACTGCTCAAGCGCAACCTTGTCGCGACGTTTTGAGAGCTTTTTCCGCTGCTCATTCACAAGCACCGGAACGTGACCCCATACGGGCGGCTCACGGTCGAGCGCGGCCCACAGCATCTGCTGTTTTGGGGTATTCGGCAAATGCTCTTCAGCTCTAACGACATTGGTGATGCCCATCGACATGTCATCGACGACGTTTGCCAAGTTGAACACAGGGGTTCCATTGCTGCGCACGAGAACGAAATCTTCGATGACCGAATGATCGAATTCGACATCACCTCGCACTGCGTCACGAACGAGCGTGCTTCCCTCCGGCACCCGAAATCTCAGCACCCGCCCGGCACCAGGCTCAAGACCGAGGTCACGAGACCATCCGTTATACCCGGTGACACCTTCGGCAGCTGCTCGCTCTTCGATGTCTGTTGGCGACATCTCGCAGTAATAGGCGTGACCAGACTCATACAGTTGCGTCGCCGTTCGAAGGTGCTCGTCGGAATAGTTGCTCTGAAAATACGGTCCTTCGAATGCGGGGCTTGCCGAGTCAATACCAAGCCACTCGAGAGCCGACAAGATGCCATCGGTCCATTCAGGTCGGTTACGAGCCTCATCGGTGTCTTCGATCCGGAGCACGAATGTTCCACCGGTTGACTGGGCAAGCGCCCAGTTAAACAACGCGGTTCGGGCGCCTCCGACATGGAAGAACCCTGTTGGCGATGGAGCGAAACGAAAACGCGAACCTGAAGCATTCATTACTTGCAGACGTTACCGGCACGGTATTGCTCAGTCCCCTCACCCGATTACGATCTCAGGCATGGCTGCACACGCTCCACACGAAAATCACCGCTCTGTATCTGGTGGTCTCGCTCGAGCCGCTGTCTTCGGAATCAACGACGGCTTGGTTTCAAATGTCTCACTCATTCTCGGGTTTGCGGCAAGCGGTGTTGACTCCACCATCGTGCGCCTTGCAGGTTTGGCCGGTGCGGTAGCCGGCGCCATTTCGATGGCAGCAGGCGAATGGGTCAGCATCTCCGCGCAGAACGACCTCGTGCAGCGTGAGCTCGATATCGAGTTACGGGAGCTCGAACACAACACAGAACACGAAACCGCCGAGCTTGCTGCGGTCTATGAAGGTCACGGCATGGAACCAGCGAGTGCAGCGCAGGCTGCGGCTGAGGTCATGCGGTCGCCGTCAAACGCCCTAGCAGTACACGCTCGTGAAGAGTTTGGGATCGACCCAAGCGCTCTTCCATCGGCACTGCAAGCCGCTGTGCTCTCGCTTCTCTCATTTATCGTTGGTGCACTGCTACCACTGATTCCATGGTTCATTGGCACAGGCACAGCAGCGACCATCTCTTCGCTCGTGCTCGGTGTGGTGGCTGCCGGCATCGTCGGTGCCGTCGTCGGCAAATTTGCCGAACGCCCGCTGGTCTGGGCTGCAACTCGGCAAATACTCATCGTGCTCGTCGCCTGTGGAGCGACCTACGTCATCGGGCAAATCTTTGGCATCACCCTGAGTTAGGCCCATTCAGCTAATAATCGCCACTCGGTCGGCAGTGGCGACCCGAAACATGCTGAGATGTAACCGTGACACAACTCAACGTGCGTGGAACCGAACTCGAAGAATGTTCGCTCGACCCTCTCACCGGCTACCGGAGAACTGGGTGCTGTGACAATTTTGGCGATGACCCCGGCATGCATGTCATCTGCTGTGTCGTCACCGATGATTTCCTGGCCTTCTCGGCAAGTTGTGGCAACGACCTCTCCCCACCGATGCCGATGTACGGATTCCCCGGGCTTCGCAACGGAGACCGATGGTGCGTATGCGCATCACGCTGGGTTGAGGCCTATGAGGCCGGACACGCGTGCCAAGTCGTACTCGCAGCAACCCATATGTCAGCGCTTGAGTACGTCGACCTCGATGTCTTGAAGGCTCACGCGAGCGACGCCTGGTGATACCTCTTAGCTTCGCGAGTTACTGATCGAAGATCACCGACGGGTTAAGAATCCCGGTCGGGTCACACACCGCTTTCAATCCCCGCATCAGGTTGAGTTCGGCGGCAGAGCGTTGCATCGGAAGGTACGCCGATTTGGCGGTACCGATGCCGTGCTCAGCGCTGATCGACCCTCCCATTGCAATCACCAGTTCATACACCGACTTGTCAAGAACATCTTCGCCGTCAAGTCCGGTGACGTTGACATGGAGGTTTCCGTCGCCGACGTGGCCGAAAATCCACGTCGTCGACGTCGGAGCCAACGCCGAAATGAGGTTCTTCGCTTTCGGGATGAACGCTGCAATTTGGTCATGGGGCAATGTGACATCAAACTTGCACGGCACTCCGACACGATTAATTGCAGTCGTATGGTCATCGCGCAAACGCCATAGCAGCTGTCGTTGGCGTTCATCTGCAGCAATTGCGGTGTCGGCAACTCCGTCGAGTTCAACGACATGTTGAATGAGTCGCTCAAGGTCATCGCTCTCCGATGCAGTCTCTACGAGCAAGAACACCGGGTGTGTTCCGCCAAGCGGAGCCGAAAGTTCGAACTCTTCACAGACGAGGCCCACTCCGTCGGCGAGCATAAGTTCAGCAGCCTCAAGACCAGGCAGCGCCACCCGCAACTGAGCGGTCGCTGCGACAGCTGCGTCGACATTGTCGAAGGCGAGCAACGCCGTCTGACGGAATGATTGATCAGCAATGAGTCGAAGACGTGCCTTGGTGATCACTCCTAGCGTTCCCTCTGAGCCGCACATCATGTCGGGAATCGAATAGCCGGTGTTGTTCTTCACCAAACCGGACATGAGATCGATGATCTCTCCGGTTCCGAGCACGACCTCAACACCGATGACCTGTGCTCGGGTCATTCCATGGCGCAACACGTTCAGACCACCAGCATTCGTCGCGATTGTTCCTCCGACGGTTGCCGAGCCACGTCCACCGAAATCAACTCCGTAACGCAACCCGTGTGATGCCACTGCGGTCTGCAACTGCTCGATGGTGACACCAGCATCAACGCTCACCTGCAGTGCGAGTCGGTCGACATTCCCGATTGTGTTCAACCGTTGCATGCTCAACACAATTTCGCCGTTGAGCGGGACACTCCCGCCGACCATCCCCGTATTTCCGCCCTGAGGGATGACGGCGACCGCATGCTCACCGCACACACGAATGACATCAGCCACCTCCGCAGTTGAGCCAGGCCGGACGACAGCCGGAGTTGTTCCGACATACCTTCCGGTCCAATCGACGACGTGCGCAGCGGTGTCGTCGCCGGAGATGACGTGTTGCTCGCCGACGATGCGCCGGATCTCGCTCAGAGCATCATCAACCATTACTTGAATGATCCGCTGTTCGGTTCAGCCGAGTGCTTTCAGCAACTGGGTAGGGGTGTCTTTCGGGCTGATCTTCGGCCACGCACGTTCAATGCGCCCCTTCTCGTCGATGAGGAATGATGACCGCTGAACACCCATGTACTTGCGTCCATACATCGACTTCTCGACCCAAACGCCGAACTGTTCGGCGACAGCGTGATCCTCATCGGAGAGCAACGTGAAACCCAAGGAGTACTTGTCGTCAAACTTTTTGAGTTTTGCCGGCGCGTCTGGACTAATGCCGATAATGACGGTGTCGCCAATTTCCTCTGCGATATCTCGAAGGGCACACGATTGCGTTGTACATCCCGGGGTATCTGCTTTTGGATAGAAGTAGATGAGAACCTTCCGCCCCTTAAACGACGACAACGCGACGGTGTCACCATCTTGGTTGAGCAACTTGATGTTTGGTGCGGCGGATCCTTCTTGGGTCATAAGTTCACGTTAGACCGCCACGGTCGATCGCTGTTAGACGTGATCGTTTTCGAGCGTGTCGGCGCCTGAGAGGACCTTCCACTGCGCCGGGTAGAGCAGTGAGATCTGATCGGGTGTTGCCCGCAACGTTGACTCTGGCACTGCGTCAACGAGCCGGCGGGCTGCACCGTAGTGATGACCGAGATTGCGAAGGCCAGCAAATGCGTCAGACCTGATCTTGACGAGCTCTGCTGGCGGATTCGTGTCGAACCAACCCCAGATGGTGAGCGCAATCGTGAGGTCATGAACAACCGGCGCCCGGCTCATCATCGAGGCCCTCCGAAGCGCAATACCGATACTGCCGTTGATGGCGTCATCGATGTGCTCGCCCGATTGCGTGCAGATTCGGGGGCGCAGTCGCTGTGCGATCGTGAGGATAAAACCTTGGTCTGGCCCCGGATAGCCAAGAGATGGACCTACCGGCTGCAATCCTTCGATTTCCGCTGGTCGATCTGTCGACCATGATGCAGGGACGACGTCCGGTGACTCGTAAAACGGGTCACTTCGACGACGGGAGGGGGCGAAACGAGGTGCTGCCATAACAATGTTTTACCCGCGAAGCAGGCCGTACACGATGCTTTCTGACAGTGCTCGCCATGAGGCCTCGATGATGTTCGGGCTCACTCCAATTGTCGTCCAGTCGGTTCGACCATCGGTTGCGCTGATGAGCACTCGGGTCACCGCCCCTGTCGCCTCTCCTCCATCAAGAATTCGTACCTTGTAGTCGGTGAGGTGTACCTGCTCGAGCTGCGGGTATGCACCACTGATCGCCCGACGCAACGCAGTGTCGATTGCGTTGACCGGGCCGTTTCCTTCTGCGGTGTGCACATGGCGGTCACCCTGAACCCACACCTTCACCGTGGCTTCAGTGTTAAACGGCCCATCTGCCGATTCATCGGTAATTACTCGCATCGATTCGACATCGAAGTAGTCCTGTTCCCAGCCGGTTGCTCTGCGCATGAGAAGTTCGAGCGAGGCATCAGCGGCCTCGAACTGGTACCCCTCATGTTCGAGGCGCTTGAGGTCGTCGATCACCTGGTTGATCGCTGGGCCGTCGAGATCAATTCCGAGTTGCTCTGCTTTGATCTGAATGGTGGCGCGGCCAGCCATTTCTGAGACGACAAACCTCGTGCCATTTCCGACCTGCTCTGGGTCGACGTGCTCGTAGGCATCTCGTGCCCGCGCAATCGCACTGACGTGCAAACCAGCTTTATGGGCGAATGCGGAGGTTCCAACATATGGCGCCTGAGGATTCACCGCTCGGTTGAGGGTCTCTGCGATGCGGTGCGATACCGGAGCGAGGCGAACGAGACGATCTTGAGGGAGGCAGGAGTAGTCCTGCTTCAGTTGGAGGTTCGGGATGATCGTCGTCAGGTTTGCGTTGCCTGTGCGCTCACCCAGACCATTCAAGGTGCCTTGCACGTGGCCCGCACCAGCTCGAACTGCCGCCATCGAGTTTGCGACCGCGCATCCGGTGTCGTCATGGCAGTGGATTCCGATCGTTGCATCGCTACCGATGTGTGCATAGACCTGGGCCACGATGTCTTCAACCTCATGAGGCAGTGAGCCGCCATTGGTGTCGCAGAGAACCACATGGGTCGCACCCTTGACGATTGCTGCCTCTAACGCTCGAAAGGCAAATTCGGGGTTGTGCTTGAAGCCGTCGAAAAAGTGCTCCATGTCGACCAGCACCCGACGATCGTTACCGACGAGGTATTCGACCGAGTCAGCAATCATTGCTGTGCCTTCTTCGAGGGTGGTTTGTAGCGCCTCGGTGACGTGATAGTCCCAGCTTTTCGCAACGATGCACACAGCTGACGTGTCTGCGTCGAGCAGATTACGCAAGGTCGGGTCGTCGTCTACTTTCCCGCGTGGGCGACGGGTTGAACCGAATGCGACAAAGGTGCTTGTCGAAAGGTTGAGTTCTTTTGCGGCACGCTGAAAGAACTCAATGTCTTTCGGGTTTGCGCCCGGCCATCCGCCTTCAATGAAATGAACACCGAGTGAGTCGAGTTGCTCGGCGATTACGAGTTTGTCATCGACCGTTGCGGTGACGCCTTCAACTTGAAGACCATCGCGCAGCGTGGTGTCAAAAATTTCGATACTGCGCTGATCAGT
This sequence comes from Acidimicrobiaceae bacterium, assembly GCA_012269985.1. GTDB lineage: Bacteria > Actinomycetota > Acidimicrobiia > Acidimicrobiales > Ilumatobacteraceae > Casp-actino5. Next base: position 5,820 of record JAAXJF010000059.1, on the reverse strand, counting down.
TGTTGCTGGAGTGCTCATGTGAGTTGTCCTCTATGTGTTGTTGGTATCAGTATCGGCCCGAAAACTGAAAATGCCGCCCGAGGGCGGCAAAACGAGCACACGGTGAAGTGTGCTCTAACAAATAATAATTCCGGCGGCGATGTGACGAGTCATTGCTTCTATTAAATACGGCACAGATGCCATCGTCAACTTCTCATCAACAATCGGCCAGGAAACGACACGCCACAACTGTGGATAACCGGTGGAAAAACCGAGCCACCTTGTGGATGTCTTGCGGATAACCGACACCATCACCGCACCATCTCCCTCCCCCATCGAGCTCACCGACAACGCCAAAACAGCGCTTCCCAATAATCGTCGCCTCGCATTGGGGGAACATATAA
>JAAXJF010000059.1:0-5427 GCA_012269985.1 Acidimicrobiaceae bacterium | reverse complement strand
TTGTGGCTGTCTTGCGCCTCACCGACCCCATCACCGCACCCTCTCCCTACCCCAGCGACCTCAGCGGCAACGCCACAACAGCGCTTCACCAACTACCCTCTTGCTATGAGCGAAGAACTGCCGAATCGAGACGAACTCTTGAGCCCGGGGATGCGCGAACAGCTTGACCTCGGCTACGTCTTTGGCGGTTTGTCGACATTTGCGCAACAACCCTTTGTTCCAGATCTTGAAGACCTCGACCGATGGAAGCCCGACGTTGCCATCGTGGGTGCCCCATTCGACATCGGCACCACCAATCGTCCCGGTGCGCGGTTCGGGCCCCGTTCGATCAGGACGTCTGCCTACGAATCGGGCACCTATCACATCGACCTTGACCTCGAGATTTTCGACCACCTCACCGTTGTCGACGCCGGTGACGCCCACTGCCCTCACGGCAATACCGACCAAAGCCTCGCCAACATTCGCCACCGCGTGCACGAGGTTGCCCGACGCGGCATCATCCCCATCACGCTCGGAGGCGACCACACCATCACCTGGCCAGCTGCCACCGCGGTCGCCGACGTCCATGGCTACGGCAACGTCGGCATCGTTCATTTCGACGCTCACGCCGACACCGCCGACATCGTCGACGGCAACCTTGCAAGCCATGGCACACCTATGCGCAGGCTGATCGAATCAGGGGCAATTCCCGGGGACCGTTTCGTACAGGTCGGTCTCCGTGGTTACTGGCCTCCGGCAGACACATTCGATTGGATGCGAGAGCAAGGCATGGTGTGGCACACGATGCAAGAAATATGGGATCGCGGCTTTAAAGCGGTGATGGACGACGCAGTGAGCGAAGCGTTGGCATCTGCTGACCATCTCTACATCTCGGTCGATGTCGACAGCCTCGACCCCTCATTCGCACCAGGCACAGGGACACCTGAACCCGGGGGAATTGCGACCAGCGACATTCTTCGAATCGTTCGTCAACTCGCTCGGGAGCACAATGTCGTTGGTATGGATGTCGTTGAAGTGGCGCCGGCGTACGACGTCAGTGAACTCACCGTCAATGTTGCTCACCGACTCGTCATGGAGGCGCTCGGCGGAATCGCCGCGCGGCGTCGAGATCTCGGTCAGTAACCGTTGAAACCGATGACCTCCTTGCGTCTCGCGTAGAGTCGCAACCTATGTCAACTTTGCGCCCGTTCTTCATTGACACCGACACTGCAAGTGATGATGCCGTCGCCCTCGTGATGGCCCTTGCACGTGACGACATCAACATTGTTGGTATCGGTGTCGTTGCAGGCAATGTCCCGCTTGCATCCGCGCTGCAAAATGCGCTCTACACAAGAGAACTCTGCGGCCGCACCGATGTGCCGGTGTACGCCGGCGCAGATCGCCCGCTCATCTACGAACTCGGCACCGCCCAGCACGTGCACGGCGACGACGGCATGGGCGATATCGGACTACCGCTCGCCGGTCGCACTCCGAACGAGGGTCACGCCGTCGACGCACTCTTGAAGGCGTCGACTGAATACGCCGGCGAGCTCACCCTTGTCACCCTCGGCCCCCTCACCAATATTGCGCTCGCTATCCAGAGAGACCCCTCGATTGCCGACAGAATTTCGCGTGTCGTCCTCATGGGGGCAGCAGCCGATCACATCGGCAATGTGAATCCTGTCGCTGAATTCAACATGTGGGTTGACCCCCATGCCGTTCAGATCGTCTTGGAGTCTGGTCTGCCACTCGAATTCGTCGGCTGGGATATTTCTCGACGCGACGCAGTCATCGTTCCCGAGGAAGCCAACCGTCTGCGAAGCATCGGAACTCCACGCGCCGAATTCACCATCGATATTCAACGGATCGTGGCCGAATTCTGTGCGCGAGATACAAAACTTGCCGGTTTTGATATGCCCGACCCGATTGCCATGGCATATGCAATTGATCCATCCATCGCGACACAGACGCGTCACCTCAACCTGGTCACCGAATGCGCCGAAGGCCCCACGAGAGGCATGGTGGTCATGGACCTTCTCGGTTTCACAGGGAGGGAGCCGAACGCCGTCGTGGTGATGCACGCCGATCACTCGGCATTTATCAGACAGCTTGAGGCAGCGATTTCGTAATCTGGCGGGGTGCCAACGCAGCGGCTGGCGGGTTCATCAACCGACGAGTTCGCACCAGTGCCGGTAACGGTCGACCTTGCCCCGAACTGCGTCGCCGTAGGTCTCTGCAATAGCCCGTGTCATAGGGCCCGGGCACGGGATCTCTCTGTCATCAACAGAGTTCACCGATGACACTTCCGCAGCAGTGCCAACCACAAATGCTTCCTCAGCAATGTAGAGGTCGCTGCGCGCCAAGTTGTCGGTGCGAGCTTCAAACCCGAGATCCGCAGCGATAGTCATCACCGTGTTCTGTGTGATGCCTTCAAGGGCACCGGCAGACAGTGGCGGTGTCAGCAATGTTCCGTGGCGAGCCACAAAGAGGTTCTCACCAGAGCATTCTGCGACCAGTCCGTTCGGTGCCAACATCACGGCCTCGTCGTAACCAGCCTGAAGTGCCTCGACTTTTGCCAGCGATGAATTCACGTAGTTACCTGTGGTCTTCGCAGCAGGTGGCATCGTGTTGTGATCGTGACGAGTCCATGAAGATGTCTTCAGGCGAACGCCTTTCTCCACCGCGTCGTCACCCAGATAGGCGCCCCACGGCCAACACGCGATCGCAACGTCCACGGTGCACGGAAGAGTGTTGAGCCCCATTTCGCCGTACCCGAGGTAGGCAATCGGTCGGATGTAACACGAATCGAGGCCCGTTGAGGCCACCGTCTCTTTTGTGGCAGTAATGAGATCGTCAACCGAATACGGCATCGGCATGCCAAGGATTTTCGCTGAGTTATGTAACCGCTCGATGTGCTCGGTCAAACGAAATACCGCAGGTCCGTCGGCGGTCTCGTAGGCACGAATTCCCTCGAATACACCCATTCCGTAATGAAGCGTGTGGGTGAGGATGTGCACGTTCGCATCTGCCCAGTCGACGAGCGAGCCGTTCATCCAGATTTTTGGTGTTGCGGTAATGGGCATTTCAGCAGTCTTTCAAACGTTGAAACTGGTGTTCGATGTTTCGCTCAAGACGAAACGCGTGAGGCGATCATGTCACCGATCGCAACGGTTCCTTCAGTCGGAACCTCAGCGCATGCCGCTTCGATACGGCGCGCTGCGTCGGCCTCACCGAGGAAGTCGAGCATAAGAGCGGCTGAGAGGACGGCCGCTGTTGGGTTTGCGACGCCGGTTCCTGCAATGTCGGGAGCAGATCCGTGCACCGGCTCAAACATTGACGGCCCCGTCCGCGAGGGGTTGAGGTTGGCCGATGACGCAAGGCCAATACCACCAGATACAGCACCACCCAGGTCGGTGAGAATGTCACCGAACAGGTTGTCGGTTACGACAACGTCGTAACGATGCGGGTCCTGCACGAAGTAGATGCATGCCGCATCGACATGGTTGTACGCAGTTTCGATCTGCGGATACTCCGATGCCACCGCATTGAAGGTGCGTTCCCAGAGGTCGCCTGAAAACGTGAGCACATTCGTTTTATGTACAAGGGTGACGTGTTTACGCTCGCGCTGCATTGCAAGTTCAAATGCGTAACGCACGCAACGTTCAACACCGAGCCGAGTGTTCACCGATCCCTGCGTTGCCACCTCATTGGCAGTTCCCTTTCGAAGCACACCGCCTTCACCGACATATGGTCCTTCGGTGTTTTCGCGGATCACCACGAAGTCATGCGGACGGCTGTGGCCAGGCGCAGTACCGATAAATGGGCGCTGGTTCACATAAAGGTCAAGCTCGAACCGCATCTTCAGCAACAGACCTCGCTCGATGACTCCGGGCGGAACCCGAGGGTCACCTACTGCTCCAAGAAGGATCGCATCGAAGGCACGTAATTCTTCGAGGGTTTCGTCTGAGAGAATTTCGCCATCATCGAGATATCGAGCACCTCCCAACTCAAATTCGACGGTATCGATCTCAACACCTGAAGCTCGGACGACTTTCAAGGCCTCGGCGGTGACCTCCGGGCCAATGCCGTCTCCCCCAACTACTGCAATGCGATAAGCCATACCAGCAGGCTACGGGTCGTAAAAGCGCTTTGACCGAATTCGAAGCGTTGCGACCTTCTGCCCACCGGGCGCACTTCCGAATAGCCCACGTCACTTCTGCGCCTGCACGCCTGAGCGCCTTCAACTGTGGACAAGAGCGTCGGTTGACTTCCGATGGTCAGTCGCAGAACTCCATGGGCTGAACCCACGTGATCGATCCATCGTCGTACAGAACTCCCTTAATTGGCCGCGAACCCATCTCTGGTGGTCTGCACACCTCTTGCAAGACCTTTGGCTCTGAATCGTCAACAACCGTGGTCGATCCGCCACAACCCGAAAAGAAACCGGTTGTGATAACCGAAAGAACAGCCACTGCGACTGGGGTACGCATGGATTTAAGTATTCCAGATGAACGTTCTCGCATGCGGCTCTCAAGGGTTCTTCACCGGTTCGAACCACCTCGACGCAATAACGAGCGTTCGACACTCGGGTATCGTGAGGGGATGAGCGAGCAACTCTCACGAGATGCCTACGAGCGCCTCAAAGCAGAATACGAAGATCTCTCCACCCGCGGCCGCATTGAAGTCGCCGAAGAAATCGAACTGGCCCGCGCCGAGGGCGACCTCAAAGAAAACGCCGGATACCACGCTGCCAAAGACAAACAAGGACACATGGAAGGGCGCATCCGGCAACTTGAGCACCTGCTCGAAAACGCAACCGTCGTCGACGGTGCCCGGAAGGTCTTCACCATGATCTATGAGGGCGATGATGCCGACATGGCCGAACGATTTGTCATCGGCAGCCAAGAAGAGCGAGACGGACTTCCAGCCGATATCACCATCGTCGGGCCCGGCTCCCCGCTCGGAGATGCACTCGAAGGAACATCATCGCCCGGCCCGTTGGAATACGAGGGCCCGAACGGGATGTTACAAGTAGAGATCCTTTCCATCGACGATCTCTAGAACCCCCACTGGGTGGTGATCCCCCTGACAACTCTTGACAACGCACAAGAAGCCGAAATACCGGCTCCACCGCTGCCCCCGGCTACAACAGTCGACCTTGCAGATCTCGGCGAACTCCAGGTTCGCCATGTGCAGGGCCCTGCCGGAGCACCAACCGTCGCACTGATGCACGGGTGGACCGCAAGCGCCGACATCAATTACTTCACGGCCTACGAGATGCTCTCCCAGCATTTCTCAGTGCTGACCATCGACCAACCAGGGCACCGACCCGGGCTCAGCCCCCGAACGTCGGTCCATAGCGAAGACGCCGCCGCCGAAGCGCTGATCGTCAGGGGATGAACAATGGTGACATCCTGGCCTTCCTTGGAACGCCCGCGCAGCAGGTCT
>JAAXJF010000054.1:33523-53486 GCA_012269985.1 Acidimicrobiaceae bacterium | reverse complement strand
CATCTGGAAAATACCCAACCTGACAAATCGATGATGACAATAGCAGCGACAACGACACCACCATCCCAGCCTGCGACACACCGACCGCAGCAAAAAACCCCAACTGCTTCGAGGAAGCTGACGACGGCGCAATCGTGGTACGGCCCTCGTGTGACAAAACGACAACTGCCAACAATCCGAAGTGTGAAGATCCGAGCGACGGGGTTTCTGACGACGGCGACGACAACCCAGGGAACAGCAACGGAAACTCGGGCCGCAACTAATCCTGGCGGCGACCGCCTCACCCGCAGTTTCGCCCGGCTACATCAATCTGTGTTTCAATCATCGAATGGCTCGTCGTCGATCGCTCACCATTGCAAGTGTCAATGTCAACGGGATACGCGCTGCGGATCGAAACGGCATTTCTGCATGGATTGCTGATCGTCGCCCAGACGTTGTGACTCTGCAGGAGGTGCGTGCGCCCGACGACATCTTTACCGAACATGTCGACCGCCTGTGGGGAGAAAAATGGCATCGCGTCCACGCCGAGAGCGCAGCAAAAGGTCGCGCTGGAGTTGCGGTCGTCAGCTCACATAACATTGCAAATTCGCGGATTGATATCGGAAAGCCCGCTCAACGTTTCAACAACACGGGGCGCTGGGTGGAGGCAGTCATTGACATACCTTTCCTTGATCAGCCTCTTGTTGTGATCTCCGCGTATGTGCACACCGGCGACTCAGGCGATGAAAACCGTATGGAAGAAAAGTTGTCGTTCTTCGCAGCCATGACGAGGCGCATGGAAATACTTCGGTCATCAGGGGCTTATGTTCTTCTCACCGGAGATTTCAACGTTGGCCACACAGAGCTCGACATCAAGAACTGGAAAGGCAACCGAAATAATGCCGGGTTCTTAGAGTCCGAGCGTGCATGGTTCGACCGTTGGTTTGATGACCTCGGCTGGGTCGACCTCGCCCGGAATCTTGCTGGACCAGTGGAAGGCCCCTACACGTGGTGGAGTTTCCGAGGACAAGCTTTTGACCGGGATGTCGGCTGGCGTATCGACTACCAAATTGCCTCACCGGAGTTCGCTGCCTTCGCAGCAACGTCTGAGGTCGATCGGGCCCCAAGCTACGCAGAGCGGTGGAGCGATCACGCTCCCCTCGTCGTCACCTTCAAGGTCTAGTCAGATTCGTTCAAGATCAGCGCCATCAAACAACGGCGCAATCTCGAAACGCCGGAGATCATGCTCCATCTCATCATCGGTTGGAACATCGCCGACCGTGGCACGCTTTGCTGCATCGAGCACCATCGGCAACACGCCACCGTCGCTTGTTGAATTCAAAAAGAGATGCTCTCGTCCGAGAACGAAACGGACCGCTCGCCCAACGGCTCCTTCATCTCGAAGGGGCTCGTACCAAGAGAAACGAGGACCGTCGTATCCAGACTCCCATCTCGACTTTGCAACCGACTTAATGGTCTGAATGGCGATGCCATTCTCCACACAGCGAGCGATGAGTTCGTCAACATCTGCAGCAAATGCATCCGACTTCAACAATGAAAAATTCAGAGGGAACAGCACCGAGTCGAATGCGAACTCGTCAAGACTTCTCATGTGCATGGCAGGGATACGAAGTCCATGCCCTGTCACCCCTACAAACCGAACGAGACCCTCATCTCGTGCCGCAGCTAGGGCCTCAACGGCTCCACCGGGAGCGAATGCCTCACGCCATTCATCTTCTTCCACCAAGTTGTGCAGCTGAATAAGGTCGACCTGGTCGACCCCAAGCCGGCGCAGCGAGTCTTCGAGCCCAGCGCGGGCCGCCTCGCCACTTCGCTCTCGAGTTTTTGTTGCAAGAAAAACTTCGCTGCGATGTTCGGCGAGCCAAGGATTCATCACCACTTCCGCATGCCCATACGAGTGCGCTGTGTCGAGATGGTTCACACCTGCCGCAACAGCAAGGTCAAGGGTCGCAGTAGCGCGTTCTTGTGACATCGCTCCGAGTGCTGCACCACCGAATATGACTCTCGATGACAGGTGACCCGTGCTTCCAAATGGCGCTGTTTCGATCATGCTGTTGACCTTAATACGAGGCCGCATTCACTCTCTCGGCGCACCACTGAATTGCCATCGGCAAGACTTCGGAGAGCCGTGTTGACGCAGTCGTTAGGTTCGCTAGGAACTGCTCGGCTGTCGGAGTTGGGTGGTCGACGAGATCAGTAATCGTCTTTATTCCGACGAATGGTGTACCGCGGAGACCGCAGACCCACGCCACAGCCGCACCTTCCATCTCCTTGACCTCTCCATCGAGAGCCAAAATCCATTCTCGGTCGGTGTCACTTTCGTCAAGTGAGTTGCTAGTTGTCACAACGCCTTTTCTTGCATCGAGATGATGGGCAAGTTCTTCGCTATGTGTCCATACCCGGTGCCGACCAATCCCGTAATCGCGAAAGCCTTCAATTCCAATGCGCCGGTCGTGACGGACAACGTGTGGCCATGCGACAAACACATCACCAATCTGCGCTGCCGACCGACTCCATCCACCCGCCGTACCGGCGGTAATCACTACATCAGGTTGCCAGTGCTCGATGACTTGCATCGTTGTAAGCACCGCTGGCTCGGTGCCGACGAGGTCTACCTGATGTTCCGGATCAACTCCATTCACCCCAATGACGATGGTGTCGCCCGAGCGCTCCGCAACAAACACTTGCGTCGGCAATGAGGGATTCAGTCCATAACGAGCAGCCCCTAACTCATCAATGAGCGGCCCGGCTTCTGCTCGCATGGCCATGATGACGGCAATCGTTGCCATACCACTCAGCCCTGGCTTTCACCCAGCAACATCGAGGCCACGTGAAACGTCGAACGTCTGCAGAAACTCTCGTCGCTAAGAGACGGTGTCGCAACGAACGAGAGATCACCATCGATCGACAACATGATGACTTGATGCTGTGAAGGTGAGAAGACGTTCATGACCTGTGGTCAAACGTAGTTCCTAGCGATGCCTACAGGTGCTTTCAATCGGCATAGTCTCGCGGTATGTGGATTCGACTTCGACAAATATGTGTTGCATGTACTGATCTCAACGAGGTTTCACGAGACCTTGCGGGGGTTCTTGGCCTTGAGGCCTGTTTTACCGACCCCGGTGTTGCCCAGTTTGGACTGAAAAATACGTTATGGCCGATCGGGACTCAGTTCCTTGAATGTGTCACCCCGATGTCGTCCGACCTCGAGACAACTGCAGCCGGTCGCTATATCTCCCGACATGGTGGGGATACCGGTTACATGGTGATCTGCGAAGTCGATGACGTTGCGGCTCGACGCAACATTGTTGATGAGTTGGGAATTCGGGTTGCGTTTGAGCTCAATTATCCCGATGAAGGACATGTCGGTATGCAACTCCATCCGGCCGATACCGGAGGGTCATTCCTTGAAATGGATCAGATGACGATGAAGGGCGGCGGAGAGGTCGGTGGACCATGGTGGCCGGCGGGAAAGAACTGGCGGCCATTTGTGCGCACTGATCGAGTGAGCGAAATTACTGCTGCCACGATCTCTTCACCTGATCCTTCGACCCTTGCAACTCGATGGGCCGAAATCTCTCAGACTCCGTTTGACCTTGACGACCACAACCAGCCCATTCTTGAGTTTGATAATGCTCGTATACGGTTCGTTCAAGAAAACGATGGTCGAGGAGAGCGACTGAGCGGCATCGATGTGCGGTGCGGTGACATCGAGGCCGTGCTTGCTGCAGCCACAACGTTGGGGCTGCAGACACGCAACACCTCTGTCACACTCGCAGGGCTAGACGTGACGTGCGTCGAGTAATCGAATACTCATCACTGACAACGCAGATGATCTTGCGCTATCAGCAGAGTTCTGACGGCTGCAATGAGACCGAGCAGAACGGGCGGTACGAAATCACTCTTCGACATCCATCCTGATGAACCCCGGCCACCATTGCTGCGATTGAGATTGTGGTTGCGGCTTAGTCCTTTCAGTTCATCAACGTAGACACCCAAGAGTTTTGATGGCGGCTAATTTCTCCGTACGTCCTAGGTGTCAAAAAGTTCGCCCATCACGCTTCCGATGCGAAGCTCGACGTCGCGGGTTTGCCCGCCGGCGTCAAGATACTGACGCATCGACGGCTGGGCATCAACATCGCGCAACAGCACCTGAAACAAATACGACTCATATTTCAAGCCTTCGTCAAGGCTTCGTTCGACGCTTGCGTTCACGGCCCGCTTTGCCTCACGAACCGCCGCCGATGGAAATGAAGCAATGCGTGTTGCCAGTGCATCGACATAGGCCGACAGCGAATCGCCACTCATCGCTCGATTCAAAAACCCCCAACGCTCTGCAGTTTCAGCGTCAACGTCATCAGCCCCGAGCACTACTTCCATAGTTCGACCAATACCGATGAGACGGGGAATGCGTTGGGTGCCGCCACCGCCCGGAAGGATGCCGAGTGGAACCTCCATTTGGTTCCACTGGAATGTCTCGAGATCGCCGAATCTCATATCGCAGGCTGAAGAAAGTTCAGCACCGCCGCCGCCAACCCTGCCACGAAGTTCTGCGATCGTGACCTTGTCCATCGTTCGATATGCCTCGCACATGCGGTCAAAACCGCCGAGCTCGGGCTCTTCAACGGCCTCACCATTTACGGGGAACTCAAGAATTGCTGCCACATCAAAGTGAGCAATAAAGAACTCGGGGTTCGCGCTCCGCAACACAACGACCCGAACCTCGTCATCTTTCGAAAGATCGACAGACACTTTTGCGAGTGACCTGAACAGACCAGACGTCATCAGGTTGATCGGTGGATTATCGATCAACACGGTCGCAACTCCATCACGAACAGTGACAGTGAGATGTGGATAGTCGTAAGTCATCTGTTCTCCTAGTTCGCTATTCCAAGAAGGTCGTGTGCAACATTGCCCCCAACGATCGTGGCATCGACTGAAATCTGGCCGATGCCGTCTTTATCGATCGTCAGTGGGTCTTGACCAAGAACAACAAAATCCGCAAGCTTCCCTGGAGAGATCGTGCCTTTCACCCTCTCTTCAAAGGCTGCGTACGCCGACCCTCCGGTGTACGCAGCGATCGCTTCGGAGGCCGAAATCGCCTCTTCAGGAACGAACGGTTCTCCTGAAGCCGTCCGCTGGTTGACCATGTCGTGAATACCGAGAAGAGGCGCTCCGTTGACCACCGGTCGGTCACTTGACCCCGGAAGAGGGATTCCTCGATCGAGAAATGACCGTTGCCGGTACGCATCTGGGGTTCGATGCACCCCAAGCGCGCCTTTCATACCGTCGCCAATCTCTGAGATGAATCTGCCTTGCGGCACCGGAATCACCCCGAGTGCTTTGACCTTGTCGAGGAGGTGTTCCTGCAAGACGCCACAATGCTCGATCCGATGTCGCGGGTCGTGCCGTGGGTAGAGCTTCTGTGCCTCTTCGTATGCATCGAGCACTGTCGCAACGGCTCGGTCACCAATTGCGTGGGTGCACACCTGCCAGCCTGATTTGTGGGCATCGATGATGAGCCGGCGAAGAACCTCGGGTTCAGTCTGGAAGAACCCGCAACTGCATTCACCAACGCCTCCACCTTCGAATGGATCGAACATGGCTGCAGTTCGACCGATCAGAGATCCGTCCGAGAAAATCTTCGTGCCACCGATACGAAGCCACTCATCACCAAGGCCGGAGTGAATTCCACCGTCGAGAGCAAACACACTGTCTTCGCCTTCCGCATGAGAGATGTGATGCAGGGCTTCAACCGCAACGAGCAAATTCGCGCGTATCCCCAACACCCCTCGCTTCCGAGCCTCCATCCACGCCATCAGCTCGATGGGGCTGTGTGACACAAGACCCGCACCGACGCCGGCTTCCGTCGCCGACGTCACACCCTCGGCTAGATAGCGCTTTGACGCCTGGTCGATGGCGTCAACAATGCGGTCGACGGTGAGTGGGTACACGAGGTCGCGCACCATCGACTGCGCCTGCTCCATGACCAAACCATCGAGCCCACCATCGACGTCACGTCCGAGTTCGCCACCGTCTGGCACCGGGGTCTCGCGAATCATGTCGAGCACTGCTGTGTTCACCGTGCACATGTGGCCAGATGTGTGCTTTAGCCACACTTTGTGATGTGGGGCCGCAGCATCGAGTTCACGGGCATGAGGGTGTCGACCTTCAGCGAGTTTGTTCTGGTCGTAACCCGCCCCGGTCACCCAGCCACCCGCAGGTGTTTCCGCTGCCCGCTGTCGGATCGCTTCACAAATGTCTTCAACTGAGCGCATTGGCGGAGACGAGCAATCGACGTCGGCCAAACTCATGCCGAAAAACACCATATGGTTGTGGGCGTCATTGAAGCCGGGGACCACGCTGCGGCGACCAAGATCAATTCGGGCATCGGCAGTGAATTGCTCCGCAAGGTCGTCATCGCCAACGGCAACAATTCGACCGGCAATAACGGCCACTGTTGATGCTCGTGGTTGGCCCGGGTCAAAGGTGTGGATGTCACCATTTACAAAAAGCTGATCGACCTTCATGGCTCGATTCTGTCAGTTTGGTGTTCCGGGTTCTGCCTTGGGAGAAACCGAGTGAATCAGACTGAAACTTTCGTTCCATCGACGGTGACCGGGTCGGTCGCCACATCTGCTTCGGTGCCCATCTCGCGAGTCCATGAAGCAAATTCGAGAAGAATGCCATCTGGATCGAAAAAGTAGAACGACCGCACAAACACGCCAGGATGGAAACTGGCAGCGACAGTCAGTTCGCTGTCGTCATGATCCAAGATGTCCGACACGTCAACACCTTCGTCGATCAGGCGTTGGCGATATTCCTCAAATTTGTCGAGCGGAACATCAAACGCAAGATGATTCATCGAACCATGGGCTGAAGCAAGATTGCCCCGTCCGGGCATTCCGCCAGCACTCGAGACTCCTGGTTGTGGTTCGGGCGCTCCGGGAAACCAGAAAAATGCGAGGCAGTCATCGTTTCCGATGTCAAAGAAAAAATGCTGGCCGCCGCCAGGAATGTCGAGGGTCTTCACCAGTTGCATCCCCAATACGTCGCGATAAAACCGCACGGTGCGCGACATATCAGCGCACACCATCGCAATGTGGTTGACACCCCTGATCTCAAATTTCTCGTTCATCTCAATCGTCTCCACGACGCCGGCCGGCAAATTGCTCGGCGTCAAAATCTTCTGGTGCTGCCACTTCGACGATGACTTCATCGCGATCGTCAAACTCGAGACGCAGTGCTCTCGTCATGACTGCATGCATGAAATACAGCGAGGTGATGTAGGTGAACTCAAGAATTTCTTCATCGCTGAAATGCTCTTTCATCGCATCGAATACCGCATCAGGAACTCGACCATGCTGGTCGACGAGATAATCGGTGTAGGCGAGCAACGCGCGCTCTTTCGCATCGAAGCAGTCGGCAACTTCCCATGCGTGAATTGCGGTGATCTTCTCTTCGGGCATGCCGAGCCCGCGGCAACTCTTGCAATGTTGTGAGTAGACGAACTGGCTACCCGTCAACCATCCAGCTCGGGTTTGCCCAAGTTCGCGCAGTTGGGCATCGAGTCGACGCTCGGGGCTGCGATAGAGACCAAAGCCCTTCACCGAATGATCGAAGATGTCGGGTGAGAGCGCAAAGACGGTCCACCAGTCACCGGTTGTACCAGTCGATGTGCCAGGTTCGTCGACAGGGTCACGGTCGCCAAAGAGGAAGTTGTAGAGCGGTAATACCCGTTGCTGGTCTGCTTCAGCGCGAGGTACTTGTCGAAGACGTGGCATCTGCTGTCCTTACGCCGGCACGCCAAGCCGATCGTGCACTGCGGGAAGAGCCTGCAGTTCTGGCATCACCTTTGAGGCGAAAAGGTGCATCGACCGCTCTGCCTCTTCGAGCGACATTCCTGCGTAGGAAAACACGCCCATGTAGCCATCCATGTACATCTCGTCTTGAAGGTTGATGATCTTTTCGGTCACTTGCTCGGGTGTTCCCCATAGTTGGAGGTCAATGAAGAAGTCCTCCATTTGCTGGTACCCGCCGGGAGCCACAAGACGGTCGTACATCAGGCCATGGTGCTCATAACCAGGTATTTCTTTGAGGTGCGGTTCGTTGAACTCGTAGTGCTTGACTACCGAGTCCCAGTAGCCACCGACATACTTGCGGGCCATTTCTTCAGCGCGATCTGCGCTCTCGTCAACAAATGTCCAGCCCGCGACATAGGGCGGCGGTGGCTCAGTGCCATTCGCATCTCTGTAAATCGTTCGATAATCCTGCAATTCTTGCCGTACGGCCTTCCACGGTTTTTGGGGGACCACGAGAATGCCGACACCCATTTCCGCCATGATGCGCGCCGAGTCAGGCGATACGGCGGCCGCATACGTCCGACCTTTAAATGTCGAGATCGGACGGGGGCGGATATCTCTGCGCTGCTGATGAAGGAGTTCACCCGAGTATTCGATCCAGCCTTGTTCGAGGGCGTTCAAGACGATTTCTGCGGACTCTTTAAACCGAAGTCGGGCCGTGCCCATATCGACACCGAAGCCGTCAAACTCGACTCGCCCGGTTCCGCGGCCCATCCCCAAAATCACACGGCCGTCTGAAAGGTTGTCGAGCATCGAAATCTGCTCGGCGACGCGAACCGGGTCGTGCCACGGAAGCACACACACCATCGACCCAAGTTGAATGTGCTCCGTTTTTGCCGCCATGTAGGTGAGAAACTGAAAAACATCAGGGCACATCGTGTAGTCGGTGAAGTGGTGCTCGACACTCCAAATCGATTGGAACCCGAGTGGTTCGGCTTGCATCGCGAGATGCAGATCGCGTGCATACGCATCTTTGTCAGGGATCTGTTCCCCTGGATTCTGAAAGATGACAGACATTCCCACATGCATGAGTTACCCCTTGCTGTTTACACGGCTCGTCGCCGGGCCGCAGCCCCCACTGCGACACTTCTATTGTGCCCCATGCCGTAGCCCTCGTTTAGCGTCGGAGAACTCATTTACGATTGAGAAATGTCGTCAACTTCGCTGTCAACGAGCCAGGCAGAGGTCGCTATCGATGGCGACCGGCTCTGGGCAACCATGCACACTCTCGCCGAGATCGGGGCTACCGACGCTGGCGGAGTCGCCAGGGTCGCGCTCACCGATGTCGACAAGGCGGGGAGAGACCAATTCATTGAATGGGTGACAGCACTTGGCTGCAACGTGCACATCGACAGAGTTGGGAACCTGTTTGCGCGGTACGAGGGGACAGACCCATCTCGTGCACCGGTCGTCATCGGCAGTCATCTCGATTCACAACCAACCGGCGGCAAATACGACGGCGCGTACGGGGTCATGGTCGGCCTCGAGGTGTTACGAGCACTGCACGCCGACGGCGTCAGACTTGCGGCTCCGGTCGAGGTCGTGTCGTGGACCAATGAAGAAGGAGCAAGGTTCCCGCCAGCGATGTTGGGGTCGGGTGTTTTTTCGGGTGACATCTCACTTGAAGCTGGGCTCGGTTCAACATCGATGCAAGGTGATGTTCTCGGTGAAGAACTGCTCCGCATTGGATACTCGGGGCCGGAAATGCCTGGAGAACGGCCGATTGGCTACTACCTCGAACCTCATATCGAACAGGGCCCCATTCTCGAAGAAGGTGACCACACGATCGGCATCGTGACCGGAGTACAAGGAGTGCGATGGTACGACGTGACGATCGCCGGGCAAGAGGCCCATGCAGGGACCACGCCGATGGAGCGACGCAGTGACGCAATGGTCTCTGCAGCTCGCCTCATTACCGAAGTTGACAACATTGCTCGTCGCCGGGCACCCGCCGGAAGGTCAACGGTGGGAGTTGTCGAAGTGGAACCCGGATCACGAAATACGATCGTCGGCACAGTACGCATGACCGTTGATCTCCGTCATCCCGACGCCGACATCCTCGCCGAAATGGATGCCGAACTACACGACTTTGTCTCGACCCTTCACCCGCAACCACAAGTTGAGCAGATCTGGTATTCGGCACCGATCGAGTTTGATACCGAGATCGTTAATGCGCTGCGGTCTGCCGCAACAGAACAAGGAAAAGCACCGGTTGACATCACCTCAGGTGCCGGACATGACGCGTGCTACATCTCAAACGTCGCTCCAACCGGAATGGTGTTTATCCCCTGCGCTGATGGCCTCTCTCACAACGAGGCGGAAGCGATTACCTACGAGCACGCGGTCGCAGGCGCCGAGGTAACGCTTGCTGGAGTGCTGCGCTTGGGCTCGTAACGGCGTACCTGGTCAGTCGCTGACAAAGCCTTTCCAGGTGCTCATATAGGCGATGAAGGTGTCGGACAGACCCTCTTCGGCAAGAGTGGTTGCGCTGACTGGCACGTGGCGGGGGGCAAAGCCACCATCGCCACTGAGCAAATTCGGATAGTCGTGGTGAAGAATCGCGACTCGACCAAGGATCGCAATATCAACCCCGGTGTCGATCACTCGTTGCACATCTGAAGGTTCGTGAATTTTTCCGGCAACGCCAAGGCGAACATCGCCTCTCGGCAACTCGGCAAAGATTTCCATCAGTGAGCGGCCTTTGTGCTCGTCTTCATTCGGTTCTTTAAACGAATTCCACAGAGACATATCGATGAAATCGACATCACCAGAGTCGACGATCTGTGAGTACACCTCAATGATTTCATTCATCACCATTCCGAAGCGCTCGGGGGAGAGTCGAACGGAGAGATGAAAATCAGCTCTGCACTGCTCACGGATGCCGGCCATGATCTCGAACAGCAACCGCGATCGGTTCTCTAACGAGCCGCCATAGTGATCGGCGCGGTGGTTGATCTCTGATGAGAGAAATTGGCAGATGACATAGCCGTGCGCTCCGTGCAGTTGAACACCGTCATAACCAGCTGTTTGTGCCCTCACCGCAGCGGCAATGAAATCATCTCGGAGTTGCTCAACCTCTTCTGTGGTGAGACCACGAGCCCCGGTTTCTGGGTCGTCGGAGGGGCATACCGGAGTCATATTGTTAAGCGCTTCCGGTACCCGATTACCACCATGGTGGAGCTGCACGATTGCCAGGCTCCCGGTCGACCGAATCTCGTCTGCCATGGCTGCAAGCGCCGGGATGTGATCATCCCGGCAAATCCCCAGCTGTCCGGGAAACGCTCGACCAATCTCTTGCACGTGTGCAGCTGCGGTCATCGTCATTCCGAATCCACCGTGTGCTCTCATCGTCAACCACTTATGTTCGTCCGCGCTCAGCGTGCCGTCATCGTGGCTTTGTTGATTCGTCAACGGGGCGAGCATGAAGCGATTTGGCATCGCTGGGCCACGCAAAAACGTCACTGTGTCAAACGGAGAGTTCACGAAAAGAGTTTGACCCATCGCACCTCCATCGCCCTCATTCTGGCGACCGACCGAGCCCGGTTCGCACCGGTGACAGCAGGTTCCGGACACCGCTCAACGTCATCGTGTCGCCTAGGTTCATCACATGCGCGCCGATAATTTCCCCCCAATTGCCGACGACATCCACGAAATCTGGTCACGATTTCCAAGTTGGGATCAAGACACCAACATGAACCTTCATATGGGTTTCATCGTTGAAGAGATCCGAACGGGCTATTCACGTCTGCGCATGCCACTCAAACCCGAGATCATGCAGCCAGCCGGAATCATGCACGGTGGGGCAATCGCCAGTCTCATCGACACTGCGGTTGTTCCTGCGATCGGTGCCGTTGGAATCGAACCCACAGGCATGGTGACGGTGTCAATGAACATCAACTTCATGGGCGCCATCAGCGATGAGGATGCCGTGTGCGAAGGGTGGATTACCCGGCAGGGGCGCTCCATCATTTTCTGTTCCGCCGAGGTCACAGGAGCCCAGTCGGGCAAGGTATGTGCGACGGGAACACTCGTCTACAAGGTATGAACTCCCCAGAAATTCACCTGCAGTTCACCCGCAACGAGTTGAGTTCAACTCGGCGCCATGATTTCATGACCCTATGACTCGGGTTGGCATCAATGGATTCGGTCGCATCGGGAGACTTGCAGCGCGGGCACTCCGGAATCACCGGTCGTTAGAACTCGCTCACGTCAACGAACTACACGCAGATGCAGCGACAGCAGCCCATCTCTTCGAGTTCGACACCGTGCATGGCCGGTACCCGGGAGTGGTCACTTCCAACGGCGAGGCCATGTCAATAGATGGAAATGACGTCACATTTTCTCGTGCCGCAACACCAGCAGACATCGACTGGTCTGCAGCGGGCGTCGACATTGTCATCGAGGCCTCTGGCAAATTCAAAACCGTCAAGACGCTCAAACCCCATCTCAAGAACGGCGCAACTTCGGTCATCGTTGCTGCGCCCGTCAAAGATGATGCTGTGCTCAACGTCGTCATTGGCTGTAACGACGATCTGTACTCACCAACGACCTACCCCATCGCCACAGCAGCGAGCTGCACCACCAACTCGATTGCACCAGTGGTTAAGACTCTGCATGAAGCAATTGGAATCAAACGCGGAACGCTCACCACGATCCACGACGTCACCAACACCCAAGTCATTGTTGATGCCCCTCACAAAGATTTACGTCGTGCACGCTCTGCGCTCAACAGTCTCATTCCGACGACCACCGGCTCAGCCACCGCGGTCACGATGATTGTGCCTGAACTCGCCGGTCGCCTCGACGGAGTTGCGGTCCGTGTACCGATGCTCAACGCCTCACTCACCGACCTTTCGGTATCGATGGAGCGCAAAACGTCAATCGATGAGGTCAATGACATTCTTCGGTCAGCGGCCGAAGGTCCACTCGCTGGCGTGCTCGGGTTCGAGACAAAACCACTGGTCTCCGCCGACTACGTCACCGCCCCGCCGTAGGGAATAGTCGCTGCTCAGTCAACTAAGGTGGTCGATGCCCGATACGTGAAGGTACTCGTCTGGTACGACAACGAATTCGGCTATGCACATCGTCTCGTTGAGCTTGTTCAGCGGGCAGCAGACCATACATGAACCTTCGCAATTACATTCTCGTCACTGCGGGCTACTGGGTATTTACCTTGACCGACGGCGCTCTCCGAATGCTGGTGCTGTTGCATTTCAATGATCTCGGATATTCAGCGGTTCAAATTGCGTTCTTATTCCTCGCCTACGAATTCATGGGTATTCTCACCAATCTGCTTGGTGGTTGGGTCGGTTCTCGACGGGGTCTCAACATCACCCTCATTGCTGGTCTTGTCACTCAGATCGTCTCTCTGGCCGCCTTGAGTTTCCTCTCTGACGATTGGCCTGTGTGGTTCGCCGTCACGTTCGTCATGGCGTTGCAGGCACTGTCTGGTGTAGCAAAAGATCTCACGAAAATGTCATCGAAGAGTGCGGTAAAAGCAGTTGCTGGCGATGGCGGGCTCTTCAGACTCGTCGCGATTCTCACCGGGTCAAAAAACGCACTGAAAGGCGTCGGCTTCTTCATCGGCGCAGGATTGCTGTCGTGGATCGGCTTCGTGGCCACCCTGTGGTCAATGGCGGGGGCGCTGGCGATCACCGTCGTTGCGCTCCTGCTCTTTTTGAATGCCGACATCGGGAAGGCCAAAAAGAAGGCACCGCTTCGGTCGGTACTGTCAAAGTCGTCTGAGATCAATCGACTCTCGGCAGCGAGATTCTTCCTCTTCGGCTCGCGCGATATCTGGTTTGTCGTTGCTCTTCCCGTATTTCTCGCCAACGAGCTCGACTGGGCGCATGAAGCGGTCGGCGCGTTTCTCGCCTTATGGGTGATCGGCTATGGCGTCGTTCAGTCGTCAGCCCCCCGGTTACTGACACGAAACGGCAACTCCACCGATGAAGTGCTCGCAACCCGTCAATGGGGGTTCATTCTCGGTGTCACCGCTACCGCTCTTGCCGTGCTCGTCTCAATTGATGTTGCACGAACATGGGTAGTTGTCATCGGTCTCATCGTGTTCGGAGTCGTCTTTGCGATGAACTCCGCACTGCACTCGTTTTTAGTGCTTGCCTACTCGAACGATGACGGCGTCGCACTCGACGTCGGCTTCTATTACTCGGCAAATGCTGCAGGCCGATTGGTTGGAACCCTGCTCTCAGGGCTGCTCTTTTTGGCAGGTGGCCTCACCATTGCTCTGGTTGGGTGCGCAGTATTTGTGGTGCTCACCTGGATGTTGACGCTTCGATTGCCGGCACTGCCCGATGGCACCCATGCAAGCCTCGCATCGGTGAAGGCTTCAGACTGAGCTTCGCCTCACGCAGGACGACGATGCATCATCGCCTGCCGAACGGCAGTACACACGAGTACGTCGTCTTGATTGAACCCACGGTGTTCAAAGGTAACGATGCCTCGGTCGTCTAATGACTTTGAGGGTCGGGCCTGAAGCACTTCAGATTCGACTCGAATGGTGTCACCGTGAAAGACCGGTGCCGGGAAGTTCACTTTTTCAAACCCTAGATTTGCCACCGTTGTTCCATGGGTGAGTTCATGCACCGACAACCCAACGATGAGGGCGATCGTGAACATTGAATTCACAAGCGGGCGGCCATATTGAGTGGTCTCCGCATAGGCAAAGTCGAGGTGGAGCGGAGCAGGGTTCATCGTTGCGACCGTGAACTGCACGTTGTCTGCTTCGGTCACCGTGCGTCGAAGTGCGTGTTGCACCACGAGCCCAGGGGTGAGTTCTTCGAACCACATTCCTTTGGGGATGATCTCAGCCATCGTTCTTTCTCCTATTCGTCAGCTGTTGCAATGATGCGACGTGCTTGGACTGCCAGTGGTTCATCGACCATCTGACCTTCAAAATCGATTGCCGCAAGTCCCTCGGAGGTTGCGTTCTCATAGACCTCCAGGAGACGCCGAGCACGGTCGACTTCGTCGGCTGAGGGGATGAATGCAGCGTTTGCGAGAGCGACCTGACCGGGATGGATACACAGCTTGCCCGAATAACCAATCGCTCGGGCTTGCGCGCATTCAGCGATGAACCGATCATCATCTCGAAAGTCGGTCACCACTTGATCGAGAAGCGGTACGCCACCGAGTCGAGCCGCAAGGGCGACCGCGCTTCGCGCGTACAACACTTCTTCATTGGAGGCTGTGCGAATACCTCCCATATCGGCGATGAAATCTTCAGCGCCGAAATACGCAGCGATGACGCGCTCGTGAGCGAGGAGTAGTCGTGCATCGGCAACCCCAAGAGCGGTTTCGATTCCGGCGATGACCCCGATGTGGCCAAGGCCATTCGCTTCGAGCGCAGCGCTGACCGTGTTTAGAGCGTCAACACTGTCGATTTTTGGTACGACGATTGCCGCGACTTCCGGCACGACACCACCGTTGATGTCATCAGCGAACCATTCGCTCGCAACCGCATTCACTCGGACCGTCACCTTGCATTTTTCAGCGAGAGCCGGAACGTGTTCACGAACATGTTGGCGCGCAAGGTCTTTCGCACCAGCCGGTGTTGCGTCTTCGCAGTCGACGACCACTGCATCGGCTCCACGTTCGGGCAACTTGGCGATGAAGTCGGGCCGAACTGCGGGCGCGAACAACAGTGACCGAAGTCGACCGATTTCGTTCACGCAATCACCGATCGTTTCGCGACCTCTTCGAGCATGACCTCGGTTGCGCCACCCCCGATTGGCAAAATGCGGGCATCTCGGCTCATTCGCTCGACTGGGGTTTCTCGCATGTAACCCATGCCGCCGTGGAATTGCACGCAGTCGTACATGATGTTGTTGACGACCTCAGCTCCGTAAGCCTTGACCCCTGACATCTCTTTGACGTTGTCTTCGCCGACGTCTCCAATCCATGCTGCGTGATACATCGAGGCTCGAACCGCGTCGAGTTCTGCTTGACGCATCGCTAGCCGCTGGCGGATAGCTCCAAGATCCCAAAGGTGACCGCCGAATGCTGGCCGGTGCTGCACATGTTCAAGTGTCTGATCGAGTGCAACCTGGGCTGCTCCGACGCCCATTCCAACGAGCACCATGCGCTCGTTTTGGAAGTTACGCATCGTCTCGTAGAAGCCGCGATCAACAGTGCCGAGCACTTGATCGTCAGCTACCCACACGTTGTCAAATACGAGTTCGGCGGTGTCAGAGCAACGCCATCCGTGTTTGTCGAGTTTCTTCGCAACCGAGAAGCCTTCCGTACCCGCTGGGACGAGGAACATGGTGATGCCGTAGCGGTTTTCGGTGCTGGTTCGAGCCGCAACGATGGTCATGTTTCCGTACACCGCGTTCGTGATGTAGGTCTTGGTTCCGTTGATTCGCCATCCATCACCATCACGCACCGCCGTGGTGCGCATGCCGGCCACGTCGCTGCCCGCGTCAGGTTCAGACACACCGATCGAAAGGATCGTCTCTCCCGACAACACGCCGGGCAGCCAGTGATCGAGTTGCTCTTTCGTTCCTGAATTGATGAGGTGTGGCCCCGCCATATCGGTGTGCACGAGAACGCTCACGTCAAAGCCACCGAAAGTGGATGCACCCAGTGCCTCAGAAAACGTTGCTGAGGCCAACATTCCGAGTCCTAACCCACCATGTTCGACGGGAACGCGGAGACCGAACATGCCGAGTTCACCCATTTTCTTGTGGACCTCGCGGGGAATCTTTCCGTCAAGTTCCCATTGCTCGCCATGTGGCGTGACCTCACGTTGCACAAACTCAACGGTCTGGTCATAGATCGCCTGGAGTTCGTCGGTCATGTAGATGTTTCTATGGGTCATTGCGCTGTCCTTTCTTCGATGTTCTTCATTCGGTATCACTGGTCAATCTGATGAGTTCTTGACCGCCGGCAACTTGATCACCGACAGCGACAAGAACTTCGCTGACAGTTGCTGCACCGCTTGCGGTCACTGAGTGCAGCATCTTCATCGCCTCGATGACGATCGCAACGTCGCCACCTTTGAGTTCATCGCCAGAACTCACACGTACTTCTGCGACAACTGCTGGGAATGGTGAAACGAGTGCGTCACCACCCGACGAACGCCCAGACGGATCTGCCGCCCAACGTTCGGTACGGGGCACGACGGTAAATGCTTGGGTGTAGCCAGCGACGTTGATGGCAACACGCTGGCGCGAGCCATCGACCAGGCTTCGCAGTCTCCTACCGCCCTGCACGTTGCTGGTGTCGGTGATCTCGTGGATTTCACCGTCTGCTGATTGAAGCCCAATCGAGCGTTGATGACGGTGTGGGGTCATCGGTAGTGAACCGATGTCGGTCCACACGCTCGTTGATTCACGTTGACGGTGTTCACGCCATAGCGCCGCTGCAAGTTCGGTCTCGAGGGCAGGCGGTTGTGGCATCTCAATTGCATCGAGCAGTCTTGTGGTGACTGTGGCGTCGATGAGTTCTTCGCGGTCGAGGAGCCATCGGTGAAATCCTGCTGTGGTACTCACGCCGGCAATGAGCAGTTCGTCGAGGGCCGAACGCATTGCGGCAAGAGCAGATGGCCGGTCATGGCTCGCCACGATGAGCTTTGCGATCATCGAGTCGAAATGCGGGGTGATGGTGCTTCCTGCCACGACCCCTGAATCCCAGCGCACGTTCGACGGCACTTCG
Source organism: Acidimicrobiaceae bacterium (assembly GCA_012269985.1). Classification (GTDB taxonomy): domain Bacteria; phylum Actinomycetota; class Acidimicrobiia; order Acidimicrobiales; family Ilumatobacteraceae; genus Casp-actino5. The sequence goes on along the minus strand of JAAXJF010000054.1, from coordinate 35,952 downwards.
AGAATGTCGATGAGGCCGATAGATGGCATAAACCCTTGGCTTGCATCCTCTGCTGCGATTCGGGCCTCGCAGGCATGACCGGTAAACGTCACATCGTTAAAGTCATCGGGCAGTGGTTCACCGCTCGCAACGGCGATCATGAGTTCGACAAGGTCAAGGCCAGTGATCGCTTCGGTTACCGGATGCTCAACCTGCAGTCGGGTGTTCATTTCCAGAAAGAAAAACTCTCCGGTCGTGCCATCGACAACGAACTCAACGGTTCCGGCCGAGTCGTAACCGACGGTTGTACCGAGTCGAACAGCAGCCTCGTGAAGACCATTGCGCGTGGTATCGGAAAGGTTGGGTGCAGGTGCCTCCTCAAACAGTTTCTGATAGCGGCGCTGCACCGAGCACTCTCTGGTGCCGAGGTGCTCAACACGACCGTGACGGTCACCGATGAGTTGCACCTCCACGTGCCTCGGCTGCTGCACGTACCGTTCGACGATGACACTGCCGTCGCCGAATGCCCGTTCAGCTTCGGTTCGCGCTTCGTTGAAAGCGGTCGCGAACTGGTCAGGCGATTCAACGATTCGGATTCCACGTCCTCCACCACCAGCGGAGGCTTTAATGAGCACGGGGTAACCGATGTTGTCGGCAGCACCACGAAGGTCGTCCTCGGCCTGTGAGTCTGAATAGCCGGGAATCAGCGGGACTCCCGCAGATTCTGCAATCGCTCGCGCATTGATCTTGGAGCCCATCGAATTAATGACATCTGCGTTCGGGCCGATCCAGATGAGGTCTGCCTCAACGACATCTTTCGCAAATGATGCGTTCTCGGAGAGGAATCCGTATCCGGGGTGGATGGCGCCACAGCCAGATTCACGAGCGGCAGAAATGATTGCCGCCCCATCGAGATACGACGGCACGGTGATGGCATTGAGGCTGATGGCGTGCTGAGAGGCACTGTCGACATCGGTGGTCACACCGACGACTTCATGCCCGAGTCGCTGCGCAGTGCGGGCGATGCGGAGTGCGATTTCTCCGCGGTTTGCAATGAGGATCTTCATGGTCTTTTCCTCACATCCTGTACACGATGCCCGGGCCTGCGGCCGGTTCGTCTTGTCGTGCGGCGAGCGAGAGACAGAGGCCGAGGATGTCTCTCGTATGCACCGGATTGATCAGCCCGTCATCCCACAAGCGACTCGTTGCGTAATACGGGTCGCTTTGCGTCTCGTACTGTTCTCGGATGGTGCGGGCAATTTCGGCGATCTGCTCTTCGGAGGTCTCATCAGCTTTCAGCCCGGCGCGGCGGATATCGACGAGCACTGTTTCGGCGGTGTCGGCGGCCATCGTCGCAATTCGAGAGTTCGGCCAAGCGAAGAGAAACCTCGGGTCGAAACCACGGCCACACATGCCGTAGTTGCCGGCCCCGTAACTACCACCGATGAGCACTGTGTATTTCGGAACCGTCGCATTGGCGACAGCTGCCACCATCTTTGCGCCGTGCTTCGCAATCCCGCTGGCTTCTGCGTCGTCACCAACCATGTATCCGGTGGTGTTCTGCAAAAAGAGCAAAGGAATGCGACGCTGCTCACAGAGTTCAATGAAATGTGTTGCCTTAAGGGCGGCCTCAGAGAAGATGATGCCATTGTTCGCAATGACTCCAACGAGGTACCCGTGAATGCGGGCAAACCCAGTGATAATCGATGTTCCCCATTCGGGTTTGAACGTTGCAAACCGTGATCCATCGACGAGACGAGCGATGATCTCGGTCGCATCGAAGGGGATACGGCTGTCGTCATTGATGATGCCGTAGATGTCTTCTGCCGGGTAGGCCGGTGGTTCAACTTCGGTTCGTTCGAGCCATCCTCCGTCATGGTCAACTCGACGACGGTTGGTTGTTGCACAAATTTCACGGAGCCGGGCGTAGGCCTCATGCTCGGTTGACACGATGTTGTCACTCACTCCCGAGACACGAGTGTGTTTCACTGCGCCGCCAAGGTCATCGGGGTCGATGATCTCCCCAAGAGCGGCTTTCACGATTGGTGGGCCACCCAAGAAGATGCGGCCAATTCCCTCGACCATGATGACTTCATCGCTAAGGGCGGGCACATACGCTCCACCTGCAGTGCAACCACCGAGCACGACGGAGAGCTGCGGAAGACCACGGGCTGACATTCGGGCCTGCCGGTGAAAGCTGCCGCCGAAATGGTCACGATCGGGAAAAATCTCGTCTTGTAGCGGAAGGAATGCTCCACCGGAGTCGACGAGGTAGATCACCCCAAGGCCATTTTCCGCGGCAATGTCTTGTGCTCGAACGTGCTTCTTAATCGACACCGGTAAGAGTGAGCCGCCCTTGATCGTTGCATCATTTGCGATAAACACACACGGCCCGCAAGGAACGACACCGCTGCCGGAGACGCTGACTGCTCCCGGAGCCGAGTCATAGT
>JAAXJF010000054.1:15978-33513 GCA_012269985.1 Acidimicrobiaceae bacterium | reverse complement strand
CTCTTGATACGCCGTGGTGTTCGTCGCAAAGAGTTCGCTTGATGATTCGATTCGTGTTGGAATGGTCTGGAACGTCATCGTGTGCTCCGTTGCAGGTTGAGGGCGTCAACGCCCTCGAGGAATTGGACGGTGATGAGATTGGCAAGGCCATCGAGACTGAGATCGCCGCTCAAATCGAACCACTCGATCGTCGTGTTCATTGCTCCAAAAAGGAAGAGACGGGCGATGGGAAGTCGTGCTGAATCAAGTTCGGGGAGCACATCTGCAAGCAATGCATTCCATCTGTGCTCGTAGTCGTCTCGAAGAGGAACGATCGCAGAACGAAGTTCTTCTGGTGCGGTGAAGAAGGCAGTGACGTGGGCCGCCGTGAACGAGCCATGTTCAAAGAGGGCGCCAAGGTGCGCCCGGACGTGAGCCTCGAGACGATCTGACTCGCGGTCGCACCCGTTCATTGCTGTATCGACATCTCCGAAGGCATCAACCATCACTTCGATACCCCGGCTGAATACCTCAATGAAGAGGTCTTCTTTTGACTCAAAGTGGTGATAAATCGAGCCTGCTTTGATGCCGATATCGGCGGCGATTTCTCGCAGGGTTGTTGCGGTGTAGCCCTGAGCGACGAGCCGTTCTGCGGCAGCGTCAAGCACGCGTTGCCGGCCTGTTGGGGTTTCACGTGTTCGTCGCACCTTCGCAAACCTAACAAACGTTAGGTAGGTGCACAAGAGGCGGACGGCTTACTCGTGAGACCACTTGGTACCCGGGGCGTAATACCGCTGGTGCCACACACCACGAATATCTTCACCTCTTCGTGGCATTCGCCAAGTCGTCACCTTTGTTGATGCCGCAGAAAGATCAACTGCACACAACGCTCGGGGTTGGTCATCGGTGCCATTGACGTAGTCATCAGCAGCACCCTCGGGAACATAACGGCGAGCAATAGCCCGGTAAAGATCTCGCCACTCGTCGTCATTTCCTGGCTCGTACACCACCGTTGTCGACCCTTGAACTGTCAACTTTCTCCACGGGTGCGCTTCTTCGTCAATGGAGATCCCAACACGAGGGTCGCGTTGAAGGTTCTTCCAGATGAGTGCAGGGGTTCTCGGAGTGAACAGCAGTTGGGAATCGTCGATGATGAACCACAGCGGAACGACGCGTGGCATACCGTCGTCATCGACAGTCCCAATTCGAGCAAGATGCCCGGGCTCTGAGAGGAAGTCTTCAACCTCTTCAGTAGTGAGTTTTGGCATTCCTAATGCTCGCAGGCCGCACATGGCGACTGCGAAGTCAGAGGGGCCGGTCACACACAGGTATTGCGCATCGTTCCGATGCCTTCCACCCAGGTCTCAATGACGTTGCCTGGAGCGAGCGCACGTGGAGGTGTACGTGCCATTCCCACTCCACTGGGGGTTCCAGTGAAGATGACATCACCTGGGTAGAGGGTGAGTACAGAAGAAAGCTCAGCAATCAAGGTCGGGATGTCAAAGATGAGATCGCTTGAGCGGGCATCTTGCACAACCTCTCCATCGATCGAACAGCCCAGAGCGAGATCGTCTGGGTTATCGAATTCATCTGGGGTGACGATCCACGGCCCCATCGGGCCAAACCCACGGCGCGATTTTCCGAGCGAGAACTGTCGGCCTGCCGCCATTTGGAGTTTGCGGTCACTGATGTCTTGGCCGACGGTGAGCCCAGCGATATGCGACCACGCATCATCAACCGACACGTTGTCGGCCTGTCGGCCAACAACTGCGACCAGTTCAACCTCCCAGTCGACTGCCGTTCCAACGATCGGGATGTCATCAAACGGCCCCGACAGCGACGACGCAAACTTCGTGAAGGTCGCAGGAACCTCGGGGACCTCCATGCCCGCCTCTTCTGCATGCTGACGATAGTTAAGACCGATGGCGAAGACTTGTTGCGGAGCCGAAACGGGCCGCTGCAACGAGCTCATGTCGAGAGCGTCTGTTCCCTCGGTGATGTTCGCTGCAAAGGCACAAAACTCGTCCCAGTTGTCGAACACCGACATCATGTCAGGGCCGAAACGGCCCTCGGATGCCGTTGCGATGTCGCCCGCCGTCTCACCGATCACGATGACCGCACGTCCTGCTGAGTTCGCAACCCTCATGTTCTCTCCTTCATGGGAAATGTCGCCAGGATCGATCCACGGGCGACCGGGTAAGGAATCTCATCGAATTGTAGGTTCCGCTTTCCGTCTCTTCTCACCATCGTTTCTGTCGGTACGTTCGAAAGCAGAAGGAGGCAGTCATGCAGATCGAATCAGGAGTCACTCACGCCATTGTCACCGGAGCAGCATCGGGTTTGGGTCGTGCCAGCGCCTATGCCCTTGCCGATGCCGGAGCACAGGTCACGGTGTTCGACCTCAATGAGGAGGCCGGGCGCGCCGTTGCAACAGATATCGGTGGACAATTCTGTCGAGTCGATGTCACGAGCGAAGACAGCGTGCTCGATGGGTTTGCTGAATCTCGTGAGGCCTTTGGTCAAGAACGGATTCTTGTTCACTGCGCGATGACAACGAAGGGTGGAAAGACCGTGGGTCGCGATCGCGAAACCGGTGGCTGGAAGCGGATGTCGACCGAAGACTACGCGTACTCAGCAATGGGAATCCTTGTTGCGAGTTATCGCATGGCGTCGCTTTCCGCACTCGGCATGATCGAGAATCTTGAACCGCTTGAAGACGGCGAACGAGGGGTCATCACCTTGACCGCATCGGTTGCTGCTCAAGACGCACAAGTTGGACAAGTCGCGTACGGGTCATGCAAGGCGGGGGTGAATGGACTCGTCCTCCCGATCGCCCGTGACCTGATGGATCAGGGTGTGCGCTGCAACTCGATCATGCCGGGCATTATGTCGACACCCCCAATGCTCGGTGTTCCACCGAAGGTGCTGGAGAACCTCAGCGCCTCGGTGCCATTTCCTAAACGTCTTGGCAAGCCCGAAGAGTTTGGGTCACTCGTGCTTGAGTTTGTGCGGAACACCTATTTCAACGGCCAGAACATCAGGCTTGACGGTGCCATCAGGATGCCGCCTCGATAACGATCAGAGTTAGTCAAGTGGAGTGAGTTCACCATCTGCAGACATCTTCTGCAATTTAAACTTCTGAATCTTTCCACTGCCAGTGAGCGGGAACTCGTCGACAACGAACCAGTCACGAGGCGTCTTGTGCGGAGCGATTGAGTTGCGAACGTAGTCGAACAACTCCTGACGCTGAAGGGCCACACCGGGAGCCGGTCTCAACACTGCTGCAACGGTCTCGCCCCATTTCTCGTCAGGCAAACCGATGACGGCGACCTCTGCGATGCTGTCGTGCTCGAACAACACATCTTCAATTTCACGCGGATAAATATTTTCACCACCACGAATAATCATGTCTTTGAGGCGACCTTCGATACGGGTGTAGCCCCGCTCATCCATCATGCAGAGGTCGCCGGTGTGCAACCAGCCTTCATCGTCGATCGCAGCGGAGGTGGCTTCAGGCATATCGAAGTACTCCATCATCACGTGGTAGCCGCGGGTGAGGTATTCGCCGGGTTCACCGCAGGGAACAATGTCGCCGGTCTCAGGATCAATGATTTTCACTTCGGTGTGCGGCATCGGACTGCCAAGCGTGAGCGTCTTGTCGATTGTTGTGTCCTGTGGCGAGGTCATCGATGCCACCGGCGAACATTCGGTCTGGCCGAACACGATGGTGAACGCCGCACCGGTTTCTTTCTCAATTCGCTCGACAAGAGGTGCCGGCACGGTAGATCCACCTGAGCAGACCGCCTCAAGCGATGTGATGTCGCGGTTTGGATACTCAGGATGTTCGAGCATCGAAATCAACATGGTCGGTACCGCAAGCATTGCCGAGCCCTTGTACTCCTCGATGAGTTCCAACACCAACGAGGGGTCGAAGGCCTCAAGCAACACAAACGTGCACTTCTTTGAGACTGCAGAAAGCACACCAACGACACACCCACCGGTGTGAAAGAGCGGCATCGGGCACACCCATGTGCCTCCCTCGGGCACTCCCATGCGGTCAGCGGTGTGCGTTGCGTTGTTCACGAGCGCTCGGTTACGCAGCAGCGCACCCTTCGGGAATCCAGTGGTTCCTGAGGTGTACTGGATCATGACCGCATCGTCGGGCCCGACCTCTGGGAGCTCGATCTCAGGATCGGCGGCTTGCCCCAGTTCGAGCACATCTTCCATCGCAATGATTTCGCGCAACTCGTTGCAGTTTGGCGCAATCTCGTCGGCAATCTTTCGCATCGGATTGCCACGATGATTCGTTGCGACGATGAGCCCGGCTGAACGCGACTGGTTGAGCACATATTCGACTTCGCTTGCTTGCAACGCCGGATTGACGGTGACGAGGATGACGCCCGCCATTGCGCACGCAAATTCGAGCACCATCCACTCTGGGAGGTTTGGCGCCCACAGTGCAACGCGTTCACCGGACTCAAATCGAGTGGTAAGGGCACGGGCAACCGCTTCCGCCTCAAGAAGAAGTTCACGGTATGTCCACTGGCGGCGATCGTCGGGGTTTGGCAGACCAGCGATCAGCGCAACTTGCTCGGGAACTTCCCTCACCGCCTCGCGAAGCAAATCTCCAATGGTGAGATCACGCAGATCGATTTCGGTGGGACCAAATGCATGCGATGGCACTGACATGTCTCGACAATAGCCATTTGGTCATGGTGCGATTTCGCCGGAGCCAATTACGACGTGGTTTCGAGTGAGTACTGTGGACGTCATGACGACTACTCCTGCAAACTGGTACGACGACCCGACGGGGCGACATCAACACCGATACTGGGATGGAAATGCGTGGACATCGCATGTGTCAGATAACGGCATTCAGGGCACCGATGACATCGCAGCCGCAAGTGCTGCGCCAACCGAAGAGTCAGCGCCAAGTGGCCTCGACCGACTCGACGCCGGCCTCACAATCGGCGACGAGGGTTCGAAAGTTGATGAGCAGTTGCATGGAGGCGGCCGGCGAGGAGTTGGCATCGAAGGAACTGTCGAGGGCGGTGGTGGGGGCATCCTCACCGAGCCGATTCTCGTCGTCAATCAGAAAGCGAAGCTCATCGAGCTCTCAAACCAGTACACCGTGTTCGACCAGCACGGAACCGCAATTGCGGTTGTCAATCAGGTCGGTCAGTCGACCGCTCGCAAAGTACTTCGTCTCGTATCGAGTCTCGACCAGTTTCTTACGACCCGTCTCGACATCACCGATTCGGACGGACGCGTCATCCTTCGCTTGACCCGACCAGGAAAGATCGTGAAGTCGACGGTGATTGTGAGCGATGGCAACGATGTCGAACTTGGTCGCATCGTTCAGCAGAACGCCATCGGAAAAATCAATTTTGCTCTCGAAGCGGGTGGTGAGCGTCTCGGTTCAATCAAGGCAGAGAACTGGCGGGCATGGAATTTCTCGATCACCGACGCTGCAGATCGCGAGATCGCCCGAGTGACAAAGACGTGGGAGGGCCTTGCGAAAACCATGTTCACAACGGCTGACAACTACGTGTTGCAGATTTCAGAACGCGCATCTGAACCGCTCAACTCGTTGGTAGTTGCCAGCGCGCTGAGTATTGATACTGCACTCAAGCAAGACAGCCGCGGACTCGGCTGATGAGCACCGATCACGGGTGTGCTGTGGTCACTCGAGGTGGCCGGCGACCATGTAGAACCAGAACGGGAACGGAGCCTCTTGTGTTTTGAGGGAACGCCGTGCCTCAAGGATGGTCTTTCCTGCCTCGGTGACCTCGTAGAACCATGCATCGAACGAACGGCTTCCGGGAGCAAGATCGCCGACGAGTTCGAGCGCTGCTTCGAGGTAGTACGCACGAATGTCATGACATACCGCCACTGTGTTCTTGCCAGGAAGTTCGACATCTTTCCAGGCGGCACCCTGCGCCCACTGGTGAAGAGTGTCGAGGGCCGCAGGGATCTGCTCGGGTTCGATAGCCCTACCGACTGCGGTGACACCTTTACGCTCGACGGCACGTCGATAGGCCGAGATAAGACCTCTGGCTTCGTCGACTGCTGGTGGGGCGTTCGGGTCATCGCGTGGGGGAAGTGAACATGCCATCGGCATCTCGTCTGATTCGACGACCACAGGGAAATGCTCAAAAATGGGCTCGTCTGCCTCAAGAAGGTTGAACGCCTGTTGCAACACCTGATGCTGAAACGCTGCGTCTCCCGGTTTGCCGAGTGGACGGCCTAACGGGAATTCGCAGGCGAGCACCCGTGGAGGACCGACCTTCTTCGCAACATCAGCCATTGAGGCGAGAACAATCGTCGCGATTCCTGCGTCTTCGAAAACGTGGGCGAGCGTACTCACGGTACGCGTGCAGAGAGGTCAAACCGGGGTGAGGAGCACCACGTCGACTGCGTCAGCGTTGAGTTGCACTGCGCATTGAGGACCAGTATCGAGTCTGATCTCACTCACCGTGTCGGGCTGATTACCGGCGAATGCAAAATGCCGTGGCGCAACTTCTCCGATCACACCATCTGCCGCGAGCTCTTCAAGGCGATCGATCGGGTAGACGACGTTGAGGTCGAGGTGGAACCCAGAGTGATCGAAGTTTGGACTCCAGTGGCCCATGATGAGGTTCCGGTCATTGCGACCAAATGCACGGAAACCGGTGTCACCCTGCACAAAACGATCTTGGTCAGGGCGATGGAGTGACGCGCTCGTCACAATTGCGACGCGACATTCTGATAACGGCTTTCCGAGTTTGTTAAAACTCGTGGACGTGAATTCTGGTGCATCCATTGTCGAGGCAAGGGCACGCATTGCGTCGTCGCCTCGGGTTGCTGCTCGATCTTCTGTCATCATGACCTCCTCTTGGGTCAACCTACTCAACTAACGAACTGTGATTCGAGGTCGGGTCACGGCTCCATCACAATCCAACCTCGACGCTGTAATTCAGCGGCCAACACACCGCTGGTTATCGACTGCACCGCGCGCTCGTCGTTCGTCAGACGTGCCGATGGCTGAGGCTTCGAGGGTTCAGATGGGTCATGCTCGTCGCCTTCAAGTTTGGCGATGAGAGCATCAGCCTCATCTCGGGTGAACTTGCCATTACCTTGGCGCTGAGTAAACCCCATTGGGCCACGTGCAGATCGAAAATCATCGTGACCGGCTTTCTGAAGTAATTCGAGAAGTCGTTCAATCTGACGAGCATTTGCCGGAGGGCCGGCTGACTGGTTGAACGCCATGTATGTAGTGTGACAGATTCGTGTTCTAACGACTGAGGCACCGATCACTCCAGAAGCCCGACAGAGCGGGCAGTATTTACCTGTGAACTGGTCAGTAAACCTCATGGCAAAAGCGCCCGTTGGCGAGATTGTCGAACTTGCAGTGCTTGCGGAGCAGATGGGGTATGAGCGCTGCTGGTTGTTTGACGAGGGCGTCATGACGCGTGATGTGTTTGTCACTCTTGCGGCGATCGCAGAACGCACATCAACGATCAAGATAGGTCCGGGAATCACCAATCCTTACGTGCGACATCCCGGTGCGACTGCAGCCGCTATTGCATCGATTGACGAGTTAAGCGATGGGCGAGCCTTTATTGGCGTCGGTGCCGGTGGCGGCCTTGCTCTCGGGCCGCTAGCAGTCGAACGCACACGGCCACTTCAAGTGGTGGCCGACGCAGTGACCGCTATGCGAGGGCTATTTGCTGGCGACACGGTCACTATGACGAGCGAAACCTTCGCCCTCAACAATGCCCGCTTGGAGTACGCCCGTCCCGATATCGAAATCATCATGGCTGGTCGAGGACCACGCATGACCAGCCTCGGCGGTCGAATCTCCGACGGGTTCTATTTGAGCTACCCATACCTCCCTGCTCTCGCCGACCAAGTGAAGACGATTCGTGATGCAGCCGCTGGGGAGAAACGGCATATCGCATGGTCAACAGGAATTGCCCGCGATGAACACGAACTGCAGCAAATGCAAGCTCAGTTGACCTTTCGCTTAGTTGATTCTCCGCCAGCCGTACGCGAGGCATTAGGTATTAGCGATGATCAGCGGGACGCCCTCCGCTTAGCTCTCGCTGAAGGAGGTCCCCCATCGGCAGCACATCTCGTACAAGAAGAGTGGCTTAAGAGCTTTGGAGTTATCGGCGATACCGAAACGTGCCGACACACCATTAGTGAGACCGCTTCACAATGTGGCGTCACCGATTTCATCGTGCCGGTGCAAGACCTCGACCGGGCCGAGGAACTCATCACTGCTTGCGCTCCAGGTTGCAACTCGTTGGGTTGACCTCGGCGAACGAGGTCAACCCCGCAGCGAGCTATATGAGACGGTTCATGAGAACACGGCCGATGACATTCCAGCCTTGTTCGCCCATGCGCTTTGCCATTTCAGGGTCGGCAAAGTTTTTGGCTGATGCGGCCATTAGTTCATCTAGGGAATCGGTTGAGGTCACGACCGTGCCTTGGAAAGGCGAAGCGCCAGCGGCAACCGCCTGAAGGCCGATCATGCCGTTCGCACCCTCACTGATCGTTTTCCAACTGAGTTCCAAGTTTGATGCTGCAGATGCGTCATCGAGTGGTCGTCCAGCGATGTAGAGGACAGAACCATAGCGGCCTTGGCGCTCTCCAATCTCCGACTGGATACGGAACAAAATCCGACGGGACACGTTTACTTGGGTGTCTCGCATCATTTCGAGCATCTGTGCATCTTGATAAAGGCCTGCTTGGCCTGCCATGGCGGCATCGATTGTTTCAAATTCGAAACCGACGATGCACATCCCGGCCAGTTCGCCTCCCATGATGATCTGGTTGGCGTTGAAGTCGGTAGCACCGAGTTCTTTCATTCGATCACCCGCCCAGCCTGAACCCGCAGCCGCGAATTCTTGAACATTGCCGATGGAAGCGAGCACTGAATACAGGTATGACATGAGATCCCCCTTAGAGATAATGAATTGTTAACGCCAGAAAGCATGCGTTGAACAATGTGTACACAGTGTTTCTCAGAAATGAACAAGCGGCGAAAACTGCCCTCGTCAACATCTCGTGTCAAAAGAAAGGACCCTTGCTTTCGCAAGGGTCCTTCAGATGGTGGCGGGGGCAGGATTTGAACCTGCGACCTTCGGGTTATGAGCCCGACGAGCTACCGAACTGCTCCACCCCGCGGCGATCAGTCGAACATGATGCTACGCACATCATCGACAGATACCAACCGAATGAAAGTCACTTCGCACCATCGAGCACCCCTGTCAATCCGCTCGGCGCATGCGGACCAAGCACCAATTGCTCCAACACGCCCCAGCCCAAGCGATCGCCCGCCGTGACCCGACACAACTGCTGGACATGCACCATGGTGGGGTCGAGCGGATTCACCTCAGCGAGCACGATCGAGTCGCGGGTCTCATCGAGCTCACCGCGCCAGTCGCCGTGCCCCCATTCGGGGTGAAGGTAGCCGAGTCCGCTCATCTGAAACCGCTGCACCGGCTCGTAGCTCACAACAGGATGCTCTCCCGTGGCGGTCTCGATCGTTGCTGTCATCGCCTGCGCCCATCGAGTTCCTCGCTGCCAAGAAATATCTGTTGACATCGATTCTGGGCGATCGACCTCCGCCGCGCTAGTGACGTCATCAATCGTGTGGGAGCCGACGGTAAACCGTTTCGTCACCGCCGAGCTCTTATGCCAGGAGCGACCCTCTGCATCGTCGTTCACCGCAAGATGGGTGCACATATCGTCAAACAGCGTTGGAGCCCACGTCCAAAAAAACTGAGGAGGCACTGCCGGTCCGGGGAGGCCGCGTGCACCTCCTCGGATGCCCCACGAACGATCTCGGCAACCCTCCACCACACCAAGATCTCCTAAGGCAATGCGCGTGCCGTCGAGGTCAATCCACCCAGACCACTCAACAAACTGAGTGATGCGGGTGTAATCCATGACGACCCGGCCCTCAACACGGCGCACAAACGTCGGCTCTTCAATAACCGGCGATACCACTTGCATCGTGAGATCAGCGGAGATGCCATGGTGATCATCGATCACAATCCGATGTCGCAACATGGGCTCAACAACCTGAACGTCGATTGACCCGACGGTTGTCACCGTGCGGTCAGAACTACAACGCCGTGACGACCGGCAGTTGTGTTGAACACCATCGACCACCACAGAAAATGACGCATCCATCACCTGTCGATTCGGGTACACCCCGAGGGCAACAGCGAAGAAGACCTCGCCGTTCCGATCAAAACCGTTGAAGAAATAGCGGTCATAAAGGCCAGCAGAGTCGCTCGTCGGATGCAGCAGCGGGGCAGACGACTGATGCAATGGCAGATCGTCGTATGGGTGAATCATTCCGAGCCTCCATGTTCGAGGGCGAACACGTCATTATCGATCATTTGTTGAGCATGCCGTTCGGCCATCACCGCAAACATCTCATCTCCACGTTCGGTTGCGGTCACCACCTGTGACGCAATCACCGCCATGCCGAGCCCGCTCACCGTTCCGATGGTGTAGTCATGTCGAACGTCGTCGAGCGTGCAGTCGACACCAGCGCCGATGAGCCCGTTCCAATAACGCTCCACAAGTGCCGATTCGTGTGAACGTCGATCGTCAAGTAACAGGCCGGAGCCAACGCCGTAGGCAATGTCATTTGGCCCTCGGCTGAACGCTGCGGTCTGCCAGTCAAGCACCGTCACTGCGCTCGATTGTGCGGTTCGCTCAAACAGCATGTTGTCGAGTCGGTAATCGCCATGCACAACGCACAACGGCAACCGAAGCAGCGCAAGTAACTGCTCAAGGTTGTCACCCAACCATCGAGCGGCATCCATTACGTCGGTCGGAAGTCGATGCTGGAAGCGATCGATAAATCCTGGGAGCAGCATCGAGTAAATCGCCTGTCTCGTCGATGCTCCTGACGGGTCAGGGAGCGTAAGCCACCCATCATTTGCGAGTTCGGTCGCCCGCCCCCAGGTCGGGGCGTGCAAGCCAACCGCAGCATCAACCATTGCAGTGGCGTCCGCAAGTGAACAGCCGGCAAGTTGATCACCAACGTCTCCGTGTGCCTGATGCATGAGGAGCGTGAAGTCACCAGACGCAGCATCAATGACGGCATAGCGAACCATCGGGTGAGGCACGGACACCACACCTGCGAGGTCACGGTAAAAACCGACCTCTTTGTGATAGGTGAGATGCATTCGAGCTGCCTCTCGACTTTCTGCGTCAGGCGATGGGATCTTGGCCACCAACTCCTGCGGCAGATCAGGCGGAGCATCATCGGAAAGGTCGAGTTCAAGGCGAAGGCTTAACGCGACCTGGCCGGTTCCTATGCGAGTTGCGGAAACTCCTTTTACTGCACCGTCGCATTCGAGAGCCTCAGACATGAACTCCGCAGTGAGTTCGTCAACTGTCGTGGCGATGCGATCCATACGAAACGCTAACCCGAATGAAGCCTTGGGTTGTTAGACCGGCAATGGGGCACGATCAGCGTTCTGCCGAATCGCACCAGCGATCTCTTTCCAGCGGCATTCCGGAAGGTCGTGGCCCATTTCAGGAAACATCAACAACCGTGCATCTGGAATCGCTCGCGCTGTTGCTTCACCACCAGAAGAACGAACGAGCGGGTCGACAAGGCCATGCACCACCAGAGTTGGTGTTCGAACAAGTCGCAGTGCAGCGGTGCGATCACGACTGGCAAATATTGCTGCTGTCTGGCGCTCAATTCCTTCGACACGAAGCGCACGGTCAATACCTGCTGCAGTGAATTCGCGTGCCTCAGCCTCATCGAATGTTGGGCCAGAAATCCACTTCCACAACTCGACCGACTGTTCGATCATCGCTTCGCGGTCGTTTGGGTTCGGGTCACCCTGTCGACGGAGTTTTAGCGCCAACTTCGGATCGATCATTCCGCTCTTTCGATCACCGGTATTCGACATAATCGACGTAAGCGACTGCACACGACCTGGCCACCCGATGGCAATCTCCTGAGAAATCATCCCACCCATCGATGCCCCCACGATGTGCGCCTGGCGGATATCAAGAGCATCGAGTAGGCCGATCGCATCAGCTGCCATATCGTTCAGTTTGTAGGGCGATGTCACTGGTCGCCGAAGTAACACTTTCAAGATGTCGCGACGCTTCAGTCCGGGCCCGGTCATTTCGGTCGACAAACCGCTGTCGCGGTTGTCGAATGCGATGACCCGAAAGCCCTGCGCGATCAGTTCATCGACGAAACCCTCTGGCCAACTTGTGAGTTGGCCACCTAATCCCATCACCAACAGCAACGGATCACCGTTGCCCCGATCGACGTACTCAAGCTCCACTCCATTTGATGCAACCTTTGGCATTCCACCAGCGTACGTCAACTCACGATTACCGTACATCTGAAGTATTCACCCTCGACTCACACACCCCACATGGTCGGCTTTCGCAAACAAACCTCACAGCGCCTCAATCAACTCGACGACATCATCACAACTCTCAGCACACGCGTGCAGATTCTTGAAGATGAACGAGCAGCAACGGCGCAGACGCTGAACGACATCGCCGAACGCACCGATGCTCTCGATGCTCGTATTACTGCAACGAGCACCGAATTGGCCCGACAACTTGATGAACTCGGAACCGAACTTTCAGCCGTTACCGATCAAGAACCAGTCGATGTAGCCGGCATTGTCAACGGGGCACTCGACGAGATCCGCAACAGCCAAACGCGCCTCGCCAATGAGCAAGCCCGATACCAATCGGCATTCCGAACCGATATCGCCGTGCTCATTGAACAACTCCGCCAGTAAGCGAAGTTTGTTTCGGACTCAGCCGTCAGCAGTCAACGACTCAAGCGCTGCCTGTACGAATGCCTCGGCACGCACAATCGTTTCTTGATACCCACCGAGGTCTCCATCGCGGAGCAGCTGGTCGGCCTCCGCGAAGAGCGACTCTGCCTGCAACAGCAACTCTGCGGTTGACGCACGCTCGTCGGGTGAATCAGGCACGGTGAGCGTTGGCTCATCAGTAGTTGACTCGGCTGGGTCGTCTGAGACGTCGTCGGTCGATGAGCCATCATCGGATGCCGGAGCATCTGACGCACTCGTCGTCTCCTCGGTGTCTGAGCGCTCTGGAAGGTCGAGGTCGAGACCGGGGAACAAATCGGCGAGAGCTTCCGACATTGTTGCGGCAAATGTTGCTCGATTCTCGTTTGACACGATGACAAATCGGTATTCGGTGATGCCATCGATTGCGACGTAGAACGGCCGAACATACACAAGACCGTCAGCGACAGGGACAATCTGCATGTCTCCGAACAGAACGTCGGTGCCGGACTCTTCGTTGTCTTGCAGGGTGATCTCTCGGCTGATGAGCTGCTCTGATTCGGCCTGGGTTGCGACTCGGTACGGTCCGGCCGGCAGCGGTTCTTGATCGACAAGGTAGGTCGTAAGACGACCGTATGAGTCAGGGTCGCTCGACGCCGTGATGTACGCCTGAAGTTCGGTACGGCCGTCATCGGTTGAGAACGGCACGTATGGACGCAAGATCACAAACTCGTTCTCGCCAGTCGACGGATTTCTCATCAGTGTGTAGTACGGCACGAAACGCTCGGTGTTGAGCTCAGTTGCGAATTCGCCGCTACCCGCCGCATCGGTTGACCCGACACCGTCGGTAAAGGCGCGTGGCTGAACCGATGGCGCCTGAGAGACCGACCATGCGCCGGTGCGCTGGAAGAAGTTCTCAGCGGAGATCTGGTACTTCGAATACAACTCGGTCTGTACCCGGAAGAGATCTTCTGGGTACCGCAAGTGTTCGCGCAACTCATTCGGCATCTCCGAAACCGGAGTGAACATGTCGGAGAACGCTCCCTGCCATGCCGAGATAATCGGATCGTCACCATCAAGCACGTAGAACTTCACGTCACCGGTGTATGCATCGACGGTTGCCTTCACCGAGTTACGCACATAATTCGCATCACGTGCAAGACCCGTCGACCGCGTCAGCTGAACATTTCCGATGCTCTGCGCGTACGGGTACTGGTTGGTCGACGTATATGCATCGATCACCCATTGCACTCCCCCGTCAACAACGACTGGATATGGGTCACCGTCATAATCGAGGAAGGGAGCCAATTTTTCGACCCGATCACGAACATCGCGAATCAACAGCAGTTGTGAATCAGAATTCACTGCACCCGACGCAAGCAAGTTGTAGTCGAGGAACGACAGCGCAGTCACCGCACGGCGGAAAATGCTCGACATTTCGATTCCCGATGTGCCGGAATAGTCGCCCGAATCGCCACATCCACTTTCGGTGACCGAGGTATTCGCAACCGCATAATCAGTCATCGACGGCGAAAAGTAGAGTTCAGGCCGATCAAGATCGACCGTGATGTAATCAGGCCGCAGCGACGATGTCACTTGGCTCACGGGAGCCATCACAAGCCCACACCCACGGGTAGAGACAAGATGGCGACCCTGCCATGACTGGTTCGGGATTCCGTCAAGGTCAAGTTCACGGGCCGCAACCAACACTTGCTCCCGTTCACCATCGAGTTCATAACGGTCGACATCAAGGTCGTCGACTTGCAAACCTGCGACCTCGCCTCGGTCGATGGCAAAGCGAGACAACATGAGGCCGGGGCTCAGCAGACGAACATTCTCAAATGGCTGAGGATCTGACTCGATGTCTGCAGCCGAGAGTGCGTTGAACTGAACCGGCTCGGTAACGACGGAATCAAGTGCCATCGCTGCACGGGTCGCGTCAACATTGCGAGCGATGTACGGAAGTTCTCGCTCGGCTTGGTTCGGACGAACGACGAGTGACTGAATCAACGACGGGTACACCGACCCGCCGCCAATCGACACCACCAACCAGAGCGCTGAAGCGATCAAGGGGAATCGCCACCGGTCGGTGCGAATCGTCACAAGGAACAGCACTGCGGTGAGGAGCGCAATCAGTGTGAGCAACATCAACGCCGGCAATTCCGCGTTCACAACCGCATACGTTGCGCCTTGCACAACTCCACGGGTCTCATTAGTGAGGTCGAATCGAGCCAGCCAATAGTCACCCGCTCTGAGAACGGCAAGTATTGCGAGTAGCACCGCCATGTGCACCTTGGTCGCTTGCCGCACGGTCGGAACCATTCCCGCAAACAGCACTGCGCCATTCAAAACATGGGTAATTGCCGTAATGATGATGATGAGGAGCAGTGCGGCAAACAGCCAGTCAGACAAAAAACTGATCAGCGGGAGTCTGAACACGTAGAAACCGACATCGGCTCCAAATTGCGGATCGGAGACGCCGAACGTTTGAGAATTTCTGAAGAGGAGAAGGTCTTCCCATTGCTGAGTCGCCGGCAACGACACCAGGATTCCGAGCAGAGTTGCCACCCCATAGCGGACGAGTCGCATGCGGCGACCAAACACCTCATGGAAGCGTTGCACGACCGGAGGAACGTTATTTTCCAACCGAACCGGTGCCGTACGGTCGGCAACCCATAGGTTGATCCACCCGAGCAGCAAGAACACGAGGAGACAAACCCCAAACATGGTGAGTTTGGCGGTGAGTTGACCCCAGAAAATATCGCTCCGACCGAGTGCGCGGTGCCAAAGTAGGTCAATCCAAAAAGAGGCAATACCTCGCCCAAAGATGAGAACGAAAAACGCGATCGCTCCGACAACAATCAGGCCCACACGGCCGTTAAAGCGTCGCTGGGCTGGCGGGCGAGGGATTTCCGACTCTGGTCGCATCGCTTCTGAGGCTACTCGTCAACGAGAGCGAGTTCGCATTGACATCCAAGATGTCCGGGGAGATTTACAACGCCGGTTCGAAAACGGTCACCCAAGGCAGCCGTGCCAGCCGGGGTGTTGTCCTCGCGCTCGGCGCAAGGACGATCGTTACCACCGGCCACCCATTTCACCTCGATGTCTACGACAATTACCGCTGAGCTGTCTCGTAGGCAGCGGTCATTGCGGCAAACAGCGCCGACTCGACGCGTTCACCTTTCACTTCTCGGTATGCCGCCCTTACCGACTTGACAATCGCACGTTGATCATCACCATGGTCTTTAATTGTTTGCATAACTTGCCCACGGACGAATGAAAGCAACTGTTCGTCAACCACTGCAATGGCAGCCGCACACGCCGCCTCGCCATCAACAGAATCTGAGCCTAGGTCAGCCGCACCTGCCTCTGCAGCAGCCGTAAATGCTGAGGTCATCAACTTCACGTGACGCTTACGGTATGCCGCAGGACCAGGGAGCGGTGTCCGCCGCTTCTTTTCATCGTCACCATCGAGTGCAGCGAGCACCGAATCGAGTTCATCAGCGAAGGCCTTTTTCACTGAACGCACGACACCTGCCAACTCACTGCCGATGACCTCATCTAGTCGTGGAGTCGAGATGCCAACCTCATCGAGCTCGTCGTCAGTCTCTCTCTGCCGTCCGGGAAACAACGGAACAACTTCGGCGGACGGGCCGTCGTCAGTGACACTCTCACCAGATGATGACTCAGCGCCCGCAACGACAAATTCACCATCACCCTCAGACTGACCGTCGAACACATCGTTCAATGCGTCTGAAGCCATCATCGGCATTTCCTCGATCGACGCAACATCAGCGGCGATCGACTGCGGGTCAAGGACCGCAACGACGTCTGCCGCCAGTGCCCGAGCGCGGTCGAATTGTTCTGCAAGACGACGCTGATGCAGTTCAGTTTCTTCAGCCCACAAGCGAGCCGACTCACGAAGACGAGCAATCTTCAGGTTTGCTTGTTCGACATGACGGTCGGCCTCCTCAACGATTTCGCGCAGGCGAGCTCGCATCTCCGCTCGCTCAACACGAGTCTCCTCGCGGGCTGACACCAGTGCTCGAGCTTTTTCTTCGCCAAGCAATTCCTGTAACAGTTCGTCATCCATCTCGGCAAGATTCACCGCACGCTTCTCGGCCTCATCGAGTTCACTTGAAAGACGCGCATTCTCATCGATCACGCCCTGCATTTCAGCCGCGACTGCAACCAAAAATGCCTTCACCTTCTCTTGATCAAATCCCCGTCGGGAAGAGGGAAATGTGGCCTGTGATATCGAATCGGGGGACGAAGGATTGGGGGAAGACGCGTCCATGTCTTGAGAGTAGACAGCCAAGCGAGGCTGACGCTGTCACCCCAAGAAATTTTTTACGACGATGGGTTCGGTCGCTCACCACCGAATGCCACCAGCACGTCGATCGCTTCATCCAGTGTTGCAACTGCGACGATCTCAAGATCTGGAGCAGCCGCTCTCGCTGCTGCGATCTGTTCATCACCTTGCCGAGTCGGAACGAGGAGCAATTCGACACCAGCCTGCTCAACCGCTGATGCTTTTTGAGTAAGACCACCGATAGCTCCAACCGAACCGTCCAGGTCGATCGTGCCGGTCACCGCAACCCGCTTACCACCTGTCAACTCACCGTCAGACAGACCATCGATGACCGTCAACGTGAACGCAAGACCTGCAGAAGGCCCCCCAATAGAACCGCTAGCTCTACTGCAGTCGAACGGAAGTTCAACCCGGCGCTTATCAAACGGCTAGACGACGCCA
>JAAXJF010000054.1:0-15968 GCA_012269985.1 Acidimicrobiaceae bacterium | reverse complement strand
TCATCCTCGAGATAATTGTGCTCAAGCTTTGGTGTCGACTTGAACGCAAGACCTTCAGAAGGCCCCCCCATAGACCCGGTATCAATACTGATATCGAACGGAAGTTCAACACGGCGAGTATCAAACGGCAAGAAGCCGACAATCGTTCGGTTCGGATCGTCCGGTGACGAGGTGAGTTCGACATCGGCCTCAAATTCACCTTCGCCTCGTCGCTCAACGAGCAACGTGATGATGTCACCTGGCCGCTTACCCTCGAGTGCGCTCGTCAGAACACCAACGCTCGTTAACTCAACACCATCGGCCTCTAACAGCCGATCGCCCGGATCGAGAGCCTCATCTGATGGGGGCCAACGAACACACTCGCCGGCATCAGAAAATTCGAGACACGCAATCTCCGAAATGAGCACATCGCCAGGCACGATTGCGGCATCAAAGCCAAGCCAACTCAATGCGACATACTCCGCAACTTCCTCTGCGGTGCGCATCTGTTCAAGCGAGAACACCCGCCGCTGTTCCGCTGTCTGGAAACCGAACTTGTCTTCTTCGGTCAACATCTCAACCGCACCCTCATCACGACCGACCCACCATGACAGCACCGACTGCGGGGGCTCGGTAATGGTCACCAGCATGAAGTCACCGACCGCAGGAAACACCTCTGGCGGAGGTTCGTCACTCTCTTCTGAGGCGCTCACCGACAAGCGATCACCAACAGGCTGAGCTGATCCCGGAACTCTCGCGTACGGCGCAGGCTGCAATTCACCGAGCCGTTCATTCATCTCACGAGCGATGAACGATGAAGGGACAAGCGCGGTTACCGCCACCGCAACAACAGCACAACACGACGACACCGCCAACGGAATTGCCCACTTTCGGTGACGGCGCGAAGGAAACACATCGATTCGATCAACGACTCCCTCCACGACCGACGACTGCTCTACATCAGGCGGTGGGAGTAGATTTGATTCAGAGATTTCCATGGATTCTTCGTTTACTGTCGACCTGCTCACAAGCCGCGCTGCTGTCATGCTGTGTTGCGCACTGCTTGCACTGCTCTTCGCCGGTTGGAGAAAGACTGCCAGAGCCTCAGCAGATTCACCACGTCGAGCGGAGGCTTTACGCCCGCGGCGAACACCCACCGGCGTGCCAGTCGTGCAGCAGCCACTCACGCTGTACCGGCGGCCAGGAGTGCTTCACCGGCTTATTTCGCTCGGCCTCATCGGAGTGATCTCTGTCATCGTTGGCGCAGTCGTTGCCATCTTCACCGCCTTCATCGCAATCACAGGCGTTATTCGACTGACGGATCTTCTTGGCTGAAATGGGCCCAGATGACCTCCGCGCAGTGCGTCGAACTGTTGTAACGCTCGGCTACGAACACAACGAACCTAAAGCTCGGTCATTCCTTCAACACGGAGACTCGGTCGTGCGTGAACTCGCTCTCGGAGCGCTCCATCGGATGCAGTCACTTACCGATGCCGACCTCGAGCTTGCATTACAAGACGACGATCGACTTGTTCGCCGCCGCGCCGCTGAACTCGGCGCGCTCCACCCCGGAGTCGACTTAGCCCCGCTACTCGCAGACCTCGAACCGGTTGTCGTTGAGATGGCGGTGTGGGCATACGGCGAACGAGAACAGGTCGATGACAACACGCTCCACACGATCATCTCACTCACGACAGATCACGATGACCAACTTGTCCGCGAGGCCGGCGCCGCCGCTCTCGGAGCGATTGGCGACGAGCGTGGAGTGCCCGCAATCCTCAGCGCGTGCGAAGACAAACCGGCGGTGCGACGACGGGCCGTTCTCGCTCTCGCCCCATTTTCCGGTCCAGAGATCGAGGCAGCAATCGATACCGCTCTCACCGATCGTGATTGGCAAGTGCGCCAATCAGCGGAAGATCTCAGACGCTGATCGTCTCGCGGTCTTCACCCGAAGGCTCAGCCCCGTCACCTTCGCTCGAAGATGACAAAACCTCATGCGATGTTCCTTCAACATTGAGGTTGGGTAGCGCACGATCGAGCCACTGAGGAATCCACCAGTTTCCACGACCAAGCAACGCCATGGTTGCCGGCACCAGCAACATTCGAACCAAGGTCGCATCGAGCAACACTGCAACCGCAAGGCCGACGCCGAAAAGTTTCACGATTCGATCGTCCTCAAGCAAGAACGCTCCAAACACGACCACCATGATCGCCGCTGCAGCGGAAATGACTCTCGCTGTTGCCGCGAGCCCATCGGCCACAGAGTTTGTTGGGTCGCCAGTGTGATCAAACTCTTCTTTCACCCGGGAGAGTAAGAACACCTCGTAATCCATCGACAAACCGAACACGATCGCAAACAGCATCAACGGCACAAACGGCTCAATCGGTGCTGGCTCCACTCCGAATACCGACGACAACCAACCCCATTGGAAGACGGCCACCGCCACTCCGTAAGCCGAGGCGATCGACAGCACGTTCATCAGCACCGCCTTCAACGGCACCAACACCGACCGGAAGACCATCATCAGCAGCAAGAACGACACGCCGAGCACCGCCCCAAAAAAGATGAAAAGGCGACTCGCCAAGTACGAGGTGAAATCGATATTTGAGGCTGCAGCGCCGGTCACACTCGCAGTAATCGACGAACCTGACAATGACGCCGGCAGAACCTCATCTCGCAAACGGTCAACGGTCGCCGCCGTTGCTTCGTCTTGCGGAGAAGTCGTTGGGATGACCTGAATAATCCATGCCTCTGCTTCGCCAGGATTCGTCATATTGCTCGGGAACGGCGGCGCAACGCGGTCGATACCAACATCTGCTTCAAGCGAGGCGGTGAGACCCTGAACGTAGGCAACATCTCCGGGGTCGCTCGTCTCGAGAGCGACGAGAAATGGACCGTTAAACCCTGGGCCAAACCCTTCAGCAATCATGTCGTACGCCCGACGCGCCGAGGTCTCCTCTGACAGATTCCCTTCGTCGGAAAATCCGAGGCGAAGCGACAACACCGGCAACGCAAGCATGATGAGTAGCCCACCACCGAGAGACGCATACAGCCACGGTCGACGCTGGATCTGGCGGCTCCACCGATACGACGCCGTTTCGCGAAGCGGACGCTCACGTCGGGGCGGAACTTCGTTGCGGAGGGGGCGAATCGCGATGCTGCCGAGCACTGTCAACACAGCGAATACTGCACCAATGGCCGAGAGAGCCGACAGGCTGAGACCTACTCCGAGAAGTGCCAACGACACACACCCCGCTGCGATCAAGCCGCGCCATCTCGTGACCTCGACTTTTGAATGAAAAACACCGAGCAGAGCCGGCAACAGGGTGATCGACGCGAGCAGTGTCACCGCAACCGTTGCAGCGGCAGCAATTCCGAGACCGGAAACAAACCCGAGGCCGACGGTGATCATTCCAAGAAGAGAAAACACCACCGTGATGCCGGCGAACACGACGGCGCGCCCTGCGGTGTTGAGCGAACCTGCGGTTGCATCCTCCGGGGAGTAGCCAGCCCGGGTGAGTTCCCGGTAGCGGGTCACCATGAAGAGGGCGTAGTCGATGCCCACGCCAAGACCGATCATGATGCCGATCAGCGGCGCGAATTCAGGAATTGATATGCCATGAGACATCAGCGACACCACGCCAAAGCCGCCGGTGCCGACTCCGGCAAGGGCGACTGCGATCGGCAAACCCATTGCCATTACCGAGCCGAAGGCAACGATGAGAATCACAATGGCGAAGGCAAGGCCGATCATTTCTGATTCGGGTGGGGCGAACTCTGAGAACACTGCTCCACCAACTTCGACGGTCACGCCATCGATGTTGGGAGCCATACCGCGAATCTCCGCTCCGATTTCTGATCCTCTGGTCTGATCGATGCTGTTCGCAGCATTGACTTGAGCGAATGCGACCGTGCCATCAGCAGAAATCTGGCTCGCACCCATCTGTGAATATGGGCTTACGACCCCGATTTCTTCGATGCCATCAACCTCGAGGAACATGGCAGACATATGCTCGACCACTTCCGGGTCGGTGACACCCTGTTCGGCCTTAAACACGATGTTTCCGCTGAACGCACTGCTCGAGCCTGGGAAGTACTCGTTGAGCACCGCAAAGCCTCTCGTGCTCTCCGACTCGGGGGTTGAGAACTCACCGGAGAACGCAGTGCCGATAGCACCAGCAATTGCGTTGACGCCGAACAGAATGATGATCCATGCAGCAATAACAACTTTTCCGCGACGGAAGGCCCAACGGGCCAAAGAGGCATACATATTCGACGTCAACAACTTTCTTTTGGGGGGAGCCACGATGGCGGCACTTCATATCTAACGTCGGTTGACCGTCATTCCATTCCGAAGCATGGGTAACGATTGCCACCCCTCGAAGTTTTTGCTGCCTCTACTCCCTGACTGTGCAAACATGGCCACATGTCAGCGCCATCTCCACTCTCTGCAACAACAATGCAAAGCCCAGTGGGAGAACTTGTCCTCGTAGCCTGTGACACCTCGCTTCGGGCTGTGCTCTGGGGCGACGATGACAACGAGTGGAAGCGGGCTGCGATCGATCGCCGTTCAGTGATATTTCAACAATCCGCTGTGATCGAGCTCGCCATTGCGCAACTCAAGGAATACTTCGCAGGAGATCGACAAGTGTTTGACCTGCCGCTTACGCCAACCGGGACGGAGTTTCAGAGCACCGTCTGGAAGTCACTCACCGACATCAAGTTCGGATCGACCGTGAGTTACTCAGAACAAGCAACAAGCCTTGGTCGAGCGAGCGCAGTTCGTGCTGTCGCTTCGGCGAACGGCCGCAACCCAATCTCGATCGTTATCCCTTGCCACCGCGTCATTGCGGCATCTGGTGGCCTCGGCGGTTTTGCCGGCGGTCTCGATGCAAAGCGATGGTTGCTCGCACACGAGCGCGAACTGACAGCAGCTCGCTCGTGATCACCATTCCCCCAACGAACTAACCCGCTCGAGAAGTAACGTTGACCCCCATGGCCAACGCCGTTGCGCAACGCTGGGCTGACGACCTTGCATCATGGGGAATTCCCGACCATATTCTGAGCGCAGCCCCTCAGTCACCGTGGATTCATCCGGTGAGCAGCTTTACCCCTGACGGCAACCTGTTTGTTGACACACCGTCTCGTCATCGAGCGCTCGATGCACTCGATGGCATCGATTCGCCGTCGGTGCTCGACGTTGGATGCGGTGGAGGACGCGGCGTGTTTGGGCTCACTCCCCCAGCGACCCACGTGGTTGGTGTTGATCAGCAACAGGAAATGCTCGACGTCGTCAACGCTCAGGCCGCAGATCGAGGCTTGTCAGCTGCGACTGTTCTCGGAAACTGGCCAGCGGTGGCTGATGAGACCCCTGTCTGTGATGTCGTCATATGCCATCACGTCGTCTACAACGTCGGTGATCTCGTTCCGTTCATCGAGGCCCTCACCAGTCATGCGCGTCGACGAGTGGTGTTGGAGCTTCCAACCCGACACCCTCTGAGCCACCTCAGCGATGCATGGAAACGATTTTGGGATCTCGACCGACCGGTTACTCCAACCGCTCGTGACGCGTTGGCGGTGGTGCTATCAACAGGGGTGTCAGCGCATCTCGAGGAATTCGAAACCAATGAGCCACCCCGAGAGGTCACCGACCTCGACGTTGAGCACATGCGTATTCGCCTGTGTCTCACACCCGACCGAGATGCGGACGTTCGTGAATTCCTTCAACGGCGCCAACCTCAACCGCGGTCACTCGCCACAATCTGGTGGGAGGTTTGCGATTGACATTGAATGCAATGTCCGGACATTTATCGTTGTCATCACCATGTGTCGCCCAGTGACCTGCAAAGCATGCAGAAAAGCCTCATGGGCGGGCTGCGGACTACACGTCGAGCAAGTGCTCGGCCACCTCAGAGCAGACGAGCGTTGCCAGTGCCACCTCAACCCAGCCCCCGCAAAACGGCGCTGGTTTAGCCGATCCTGACTTCGGGCTCCCCCCATGCACATGACACCCTTGTGTCATGGGCATCAATGTCACGAATTCCAACGCGATCACAACCATCACCCTCGATCGGCAAGAGGCCTTAAACGCGCTCACGCCGGCGCTGTTAAACGATCTTGCTGACGCGCTCGACGCGGCCGCCGCCGACCCCGACGTCCGCGTCGTGGTCCTGACCGGCGAAGGCCGAGCATTCTCTGCAGGCGTCGACCTGAAAGCACTTGCCGAAGAGCCACCTGAAGACGGGGATGTATCCGGTGCTCTCAATACACCCGCACGTCGGGCATGTGACGCGCTCTCTCACATGCCGAAAGTGACGATCGCCTGCGTCAACGGCTTCTGCTTCACCGGAGCCCTCGAACTTGCTCTCGCATGCGACCTGATGGTGGTCGCCGAAGAAGCGAAGCTCGGTGACACTCACGCCAAATGGGGACTCAGGCCCACCTGGGGAATGAGTGCTCGTCTCATGCGCGCTGTCGGCCCGGTGAGAGCCCGAGAATTGTCATACACCGCGCGTTCATTCAGCGGACGCGAGGCCTATGAGTATGGGCTTGCATCTCATTGTGTTCCTCTCAGCGACCTTGACACCACCGTGACTGAACTCGCCACCGCGATTGCTGAGAACAGCCCCGAGTCGCTCGCCGCATACAAAGACCTCTACCTCAATCAGCAGCAGGTTGGAATTACCGAAGGCCTCTCATTCGAATTTGCCACCATGTACCCAATGGGTGATGCCGGTGGTCGTTTAGACGGGTTCGGGAAGAGTTGATCAACATGGCACAACGAGCCCAACTTCACGTCGGCGACGCGCTCATCACTTTCGCGGAACAGGAACTACTTCCCGAACTGAGCATCGGCACCGACGAGTTCTGGGCTGCA
The DNA here is from genome assembly GCA_012269985.1 of Acidimicrobiaceae bacterium. Classification (GTDB taxonomy): domain Bacteria; phylum Actinomycetota; class Acidimicrobiia; order Acidimicrobiales; family Ilumatobacteraceae; genus Casp-actino5. Next base: position 9,111 of record JAAXJF010000054.1, on the reverse strand, counting down.
CTCCAAACCCTCGTCGACGAATTCTCAGAGCGCAACCTCGAACTCTTAGAAGAACGCCAACGTCTTCAGAGCCTCATCGATGCGTGGCATCGTGACCACGGTCAAGGAACACCAGGGTCCTACCGAGCATTCCTAGAGTCAATTGGATACCTCGTGCCTCAGGGGCCTTCGTTCACCGTCAGCACTGACGGAGTCGACCCAGAGATCGCCTCAATCGCCGGCCCGCAACTCGTCGTGCCCGTCACCAACGCTCGTTATGCAATCAATGCAGTCAATGCGCGTTGGGGTTCTCTCTACGACGCCCTGTACGGCACTGATGTTCTTGGCGATCTGCCGCCTGCTGGCCCCTATAGCGAAGAACGGGGGGCCAGGGTCATCGCTTATGCACGCCAGTTGCTCGACGACTGCGTACCACTCGAATCAGGCAGCCACCTTGGCTCGCTCGCCTACCGCGTCGAGGGCAACACCCTCATCGTCACCGACAAAGACGGGCACGAAATCAACGCAACCGCCCCTGTTGTCGGCTGGACCGGCAGCGCCGAAGCACCTTCCGGCATCGTGGTGGCCCACAACAAGCTGCACGTGCACATCGTCATCGACCGAGAGCATTCCGTCGGAGCGACCGACTCCGCGGGCATCGCCGATGTGCGACTCGAATCGGCCATCACCGTCATCATGGATTGCGAAGACTCCGTCGCATGCGTTGATGCAGAAGATAAGGCGCTTGCCTATCGGAATTGGCTTGGCCTTCAACGCTCGACTCTCACCAAAGAGGTCACAAAAGACGGCTCAACCTTTACGCGCCGAATGGCCGATGACCTACAACTCACATCGCACGAGGGAACCACCATCCTTTCGGGAACATCGCTCATGCTCGTGCGCAACGTCGGCCACCTCATGACAACGCCCGCTGTTCAAGACTCGGCTCACAACGACATACCCGAAGGCATCCTCGATGCGCTCTTCACGATTGCTGCAGCACTTCCTACCGACGGATCTGCGCCATCGTCGATTTACATCGTGAAACCCAAAATGCATGGCCCCACCGAAGTCGAATTTGCCTGCGACCTATTCGGTCGTGTCGAGCAACTTCTCGGTCTCGCCCCCAACACCGTGAAGATCGGCATCATGGACGAAGAACGTCGGACCACACTCAACCTCGCAGAGTGCATCCGGGTTGCAGCATCGCGAGTCGCATTTATCAACACCGGGTTCCTCGACCGAACCGGCGACGAAATACACACATCAATGCTCGCCGGCCCGATGATTCGAAAAGCCGACATGAAAGCCCAGCAGTGGATATCGGCGTATGAAGACAACAACGTCGATGTTGGAATTACCTGTGGTCTAGTCGGCAGCGCCCAAATCGGTAAAGGCATGTGGGCAGCACCAGACCTCATGGCCGACATGCTCGAGACGAAGATCAATCACCCGTTGGCAGGTGCATCTTGCGCGTGGGTGCCGTCACCAACAGCCGCAACGTTGCACGCAATTCACTACCACCGAGTTGATGTCGCCGAACAGCAGAGCCGTATTGCGAATGACCCCACCCGCGGCCAGTCGCGACTCGAAGAGCTGCTCTCGATTCCGGTTGAAAACGACCCCTCATGGACAGATGACGAAATTCAGGCCGAACTCGACAACAACGCCCAAGGAATTCTTGGCTATGTCGTCCGATGGGTTGACCAGGGGGTCGGCTGCTCAAAGGTTCCCGACATCAATGACGTCGGCCTCATGGAAGACCGAGCGACCTGCCGGATCTCGTCACAGCACATGGCCAACTGGCTTACTCACGGCATTGTCGACGAATCTCGCGTGAGGGAATCCTTTGTCAAAATGTCGTCGGTGGTAAACACGCAGAACCAAGATGATGAGGCCTACACGCCACTTACCCCTGACTCGACAGCGTTTCGAGCTGCGCTCGATCTTGTCCTTTCGGGAACTGAACAGCCCTCGGGCTACACCGAACCCATCCTTCATGCCCGACGACTCGAAGTAAAGGCAACACCATGACCACCTATCAACCATCGATCACCCGCGCCGCTGCCCAAACCATCATCGCTTCTGCTCTTCAACACGGCATCGACAACGACATGAACCCCCTTGTCGTGCTCGTTATTGATGTCGGAGGGGCGCCGGTCGCTTACGAGCGTTCTGATGGCTCCCCTCCCGGCCGGTTCGATGTTGCACTTGGCAAAGCGAATGGTGCGTTGCAGTTGGGGGTGAACTCAAAGCGTCTCGGTGAAATGGCGATCGAACGACCACACTTCATCAACGGCGTCGCAGGTTCTCTGCAAGGGCCACTGGTGCCAGTTGCCGGAGGGGTGCTCATCACCGAGAACGGAGTTGTCATTGGTGCCGTTGGTGTGTCTGGTGACACTTCTGACAACGACGAGGCTGCAGCTTTCGCAGGAATCGACGCGGCCGGATTCGGACATCCGTGACGACAGCCGATGACGCCCTGCTCGCTGATCTGAAGCGAGTGCTCGGAGACCGGGTTCGAGCCGACAGCGCTGAGCGTGCGCTGCTTCGTCGCGATGCCTCTGTCTTCGATGGTGGTAGCGCCGGGCCCACCTGTCTCTGCGAGTCGACCGAAGAGGTTCAGCGAGTCGTCCGCATCGCCTTAGCTCACGGCCGGTCGGTCGTGCCTCGCGGCGCCGGAACTGGCCTAGCCGGGGGTGCAATCCCACTCGGAGCTCCGGTGATTATTTCGCTCTCACGAATGAATCGAATTCTTGAGGTTGATACCGATTCACGGATTGCCTGGGTTGAGCCGGGGGTCGTCAACCTTGATCTCACGAAGCACCTCACGCCGCTCGGCTACCACTTCGCACCCGACCCATCGAGCCAACAGGTCTGCACCATCGGCGGAAACGTTGGTAACAACTCTGGCGGTCCGCATTGCCTGGCCTATGGCGTCACCAACGCTCACATCCTCGCCATCGAAGTCGTGCTCGCCGATGGCGAAATCGTCACACTCGGCGGGCTCGATGCTGAACCTTCCGGGTATGACCTGCGAGGCGTGTTTATCGGCGGAGAGGGAATGCTTGGCATCACGACGAAGGTTGCGGTGCGTATCACTCCGAACCCGCCATCGGTACGCACACTTCTTCTTTCATTCGACACTCCGCGTGATGCAGCCGCAACGGTAAGTGCTGTCATCGCCGCCGGAATCGTGCCTGCCGCAATGGAAGTGATGGATCAACGCATCACGATCGCAGTGGAGAATTACGTCAACGTGGGATACCCCCGAGATGCCGGCGCCGTTCTTCTCGCCGAGGTCGACGGGCTTCCCGACGGGGTCGATATCGACGCGCAACGAATCTCTGACATCGGCCGCCAGCACGGCGCAACCGACGTACGCCAAGCCGCGTCTGATGAGGAACGCATGCTGTTGTGGAAGGGACGAAAGACTGCGTTCGGCGCAGTTGCGCAAATCGCCCCCAACTACTACCTACACGACACCGTTGTGCCCCGATCAAAGCTCGCAGACACACTCGAAGAGGTCTACCGAATTGCCGATGAGCACGACCTCGCCGTGGTGAACGTGTTCCATGCCGGAGATGGAAACCTGCATCCGCTGCTGCTCTTCAACGGCCAAGAACCGGGAATCTACGATCGTGTTCACGCCGCTGGAGCAAAGATCGTTGAGGCCTCACTCGCAGCCGGAGGGGTGCTCTCTGGGGAACATGGCATCGGCGTCGAAAAGCAGCCATATATGCACCAAATGTTCTCTGAAGACGATCTTGATCACCAAGAACGCCTCCGGCATGCGTTTGATCCTGCCTGCCGCTCAAATCCCGGAAAAGTGATCCCTGTTGGTCACTCATGTGCAGATATTCAGTCGCTTCGAAATGTTCCCGAAGAAGTGTGGGGATGAGCGACTTCGCCAAACTTGTTGGAGCCGAAGGCCCGGTCACCGTCGTCGGAGGAAGAACGCGGTGGCATGTTGGCGGAGAGGTTCGCCCCGATGCCCGCGAGGTTCACGCCCCATCAGGTGTCGTGTCATATGACCCGGCAGAGATGACGGTCACCGTTCGAGCGGGCACAACGACGACTGAACTCACCACAACGCTCAATGAGGCGAGCCAACGCTGCGCCCTCCCCGAACGTGGCGGCACTGTCGGCGGCTCCGTTGTTATCGGTGAGAACCACCCCGAAGTATTAGGGAGAGGGTGGCTCACCTCATCGGTCCTCCAAGTCACCTACATCAGCGCAGAAGGCAAATTGATCCGCGGTGGCGGACCAACGGTAAAGAACGTTTCAGGATTCGACCTTCCGAGACTTGTCGTTGGCTCGCTCGGAACGCTCGGACTTGTCGAGGAAGTCATTTTACGGACAAACCCAATTCCGCCTCGATCACAATGGGTCGAAAGTCATGATGCAGATCCATTTGCCGTCGCATCCCGGGTACTTCGGCCTTCAGCGGTGTTGTGGAATGGCGCATCAACTCGGGTGCTCCTCGAAGGGCACGCCCCCGATGTTGCGGCGTCGCTGAACTCACTGACCGCAATCGGCGCATGGTCTGAAGTTGACGGATCATTCGAGCTTCCTCAACATCGATGGTCACTTCAACCAGCCGAACTCAATGGGTGTTCGGGCACATTCGTTGCGTCGATTGGCGTTGGAACCGTATGGCGAGACGAACCCCAACCTCGACCTGCACTTTCGCCAAGCGTGATTGAGATCTCCACGCGAATGAAAAACAATTTTGACCCGACCGGTCGACTCAACCCAGGAAGGAGCGCATTCTGATGGACCTTGGAATCGATCCCGATCAGCTTGGTACATGTGTGCAGTGCGGACTCTGCCTCTCGTCCTGTCCGACCTACCGAGTCACCGGAGATGAAACGTTTTCACCCCGAGGCCGAATCGCCCTCATGCGGCAAGTCCAACTTCATGATGCGCCGCTCACTACTGAAGTGACCGAGGCATTCGACACCTGTATTCAATGTCTCGGTTGTGAACCAGCCTGCCCGTCGGTTGTTCCCTATGGCCACTTCATCGAATCGACCCGTAACGCGCTCACCGAGCACCGCGGTTCACGTCGTCGAGCGATCGCCCTGTGGCCGTTGACAAAACCTCGACTGCTTCGACTCGGGTCATCACTGCTCGCCGTTGCACAACGCCTTCGACTCGTACCGGCGCGTCTCGGACTTCCCAACCAGCTACCTCTCCGACGACGGCCACATCGATCGTCGGGAACCGATGTGTACCTGTTCACCGGTTGCGTCATGGATGCCTGGCAACGCGAGGTGCACTTCGCAACTCAGCGGGTACTCGAAGCCGCCGGCTTTGGTGTCACGCCAACCGGTGATGCCGCCGGGTGTTGCGGAGCCCTCCATACCCACGCCGGACTCGCTGCTCACGGCGAACGACTCACTCAGAGCATTGATGCCGCTCTCGACCCGGCCATTCCGGTCATCGTCAATTCCGCTGGGTGTGGCGCGCACCTCAAACAACATTCGTCTCACCAGATCTTCGATGCACAAGAGTTCCTCGCCGAGCATCTCGACCACCTTCCTGACGTCACCCCGCTCGAAGTGAATGTCGCTGTACAAGACCCGTGCCACTTACGGCACGTGCAACGAGCCCACCTCCCAACCCGAACCCTCCTGCGAAAATATGTATCTGCTGTCACCGAACTCGACGACGACGGGTTGTGCTGCGGGGCCGGTGGTGCATATTCGGTGCTTCAGCCCGACATGTCTCAACAGGTTCGAGAGCGAAAACTTGCGTCGATCAATCGAGTGCAACCCGAGGTCGTGGCAAGCGCAAACCCCGGATGCTCAATGCACCTGTCAGCAGCGGGAGTAAAGACTGAACATCCAATGGTGCTCGTCGATCGGGCACTTGCGGCGAACTCATCCACCACATAGACCCGACCGCTCAGCCGTCTGCGTTCACGACGACCAACCCTGCGCTACTACGGTCAGTCATATGACAACTTTCCGAGCGTTCCGAGCCGATACTTCAGGTGACACCGTTGACCGTGGCGTCGTCGAGATGTCGACCGATGACCTTGCCGACGACGGGGCTTTGATCGAAGTTCACTGGTCGAGCGTCAACTACAAAGACGGGCTGGCCTCGACACCAGCGGGCAGGGTTGCTCGGTTTAGCCCGATGGTTCCCGGTGTTGATCTCGCAGGGATCCTGCTCGAGGATGCAGGAGACATTGCTGCCGGAACCGAAATCATTGTTCACGGCTATGACCTCGGGGTGAATCGCCACGGTGGATTCGCACAATTTGCGACTGCCCCGCACGACTGGATAGCCCCGCTGCCCTCCGGCCTCACCACTCGTGAAGCAATGGTCCTCGGCACTGCCGGCTACACCGCAGCGCTGTCGGTCATTGCGTTACTCGACCACGGACTCACACCATCTGATGGAAAAGTGCTGGTGACTGGGGCCACTGGCGGAGTTGGGTCAACCGCTGTCAGCATGATGTCGCAGTTGGGATACGAAGTTGTCGCATCGACCGGTAAGCCCGACGAGTCATCATTTCTTACTGATCTCGGGGCAAGTGAAATCATTGATCGATCGATGCTTGCCGAGGCCGGTAAGCCTTTGCAGGGAATGCAATGGGTAGGCGCCATCGACTGTGTCGGCGGTGTTCCGCTTGCGAACGTTCTCGCCCAAACGGCGTACGGGGGTGCCGTTGCGGCCAGTGGTCTCACGGCTGGAAACGGCCTGCCAACCACGGTGCTTCCATTCATCTTGCGCGGCGTCAACCTGTACGGAATCGACTCTGTCCAAACTCCCATCGAACGCCGGCGCGAGGTGTGGCAACGCATCGCATCAGATCTGAAGCCAGCCGGACTCGACACCATCGGACACGACATCGGCCTCGACGAACTCGACGATGTTCTCACCGGCATTTTGGATGGTAAAGCCGTCGGACGCGCAGTTGTCGACCTGAAACGGAGTTGAAATGAGCGAACAATCCTTTGTGAAACCTTCTGCCGATGTACTGAAGTCGCTGCTCACCCCAGTGCAGTACGAAGTCACACAAAATGCAGGTACCGAACGCCCCTTCACTGGCGAATACTGGAACGTGTTCGACGATGGGCGGTACGACTGCATCGTCTGCGGAACACACCTATTTACTTCTGACACCAAATTTGATGCCCACTGCGGGTGGCCGAGCTTTTATCAAGCAATCGATGACAGTCGAGTGAGCTTCATCGAAGATCGGTCGCATGGAATGATCCGCGTCGAGGTTCGCTGCGCAACCTGTGACGCCCACCTCGGCCACGTCTTTCCAGATGGGCCGGCACCCACCGGAGATCGCTACTGCATGAATTCAGCCTCACTACAGTTCGCTCCCGGATCGGAGAGCTGAGATGCCAGCAGCAATCGTGAACTGGGCAGACCAAGAACGGGTACTCAGCCCTCATGTCAGCGTTCTCGTGGGAGATGCCAACGGTGGTTACCCCTCGGGCAACTCAATCGTCGTCAGAGGTTCGAGTGAGGCGGTCATTATCGACCCTTCGGTGACGGTTGTCGAAAAAGGCGGCGCTCCGGTCCACATCGACGCAATGATCACCAGTCACGGCCATGAAGATCACCTTCCCGGCACCGGTCTGTTCACCGACGCACGGGTGCACGTGCATGAAGCCGACAAACACGTACTGCACGATCTTTCACACATGCTCGACGCCTATCAACTCACCGGGCCCGACCGAGAGGAACTCCGCGAATCGATCATCACGGAGTTCAACTTTGCACCGCGGCCCGATGCCGAAGGTTTTCACGATGGCCACGTATGGAACCTCGGTGAAGTTGACGTCGAAGCTGTCCACCTTCCGGGCCATACCGCCGGGCATTCCGGATTTCGTATCTCTGAGGGAGTGTTCTTCCTCTCTGACATCGACCTCACCGGCTTCGGCCCCTACTACGGCGACACCTGGTCAAGTCTCGATGACTTTGAAAACTCCCTCATCAAAGTGCGTGAGGAGGAAGCCGATTTTTATGTCACCTTCCACCAAAAAGGTGTCATCGAAGGTCGCGAACGGTTTGTCGAAATGCTCGATGCGTACCACGGCGTCATTCATCGGCGGCATAACAACATGCTCGAGTTTCTTGCCGAGCCCCGATCGGTCGACGAAATGGTGAAGCATCGGTTCGTCTACCGGCCACACGTCGAAATGTCGTTCTGTGACTCGATCGAGAAACGAACTGCTGAATTACACCTCGCCCGAATGATTGAGCGTGGCGAGGCAGCGGAAGTTGACGCTTGTCTCTATCAGCGCACGGGCTGAATGATCCCCGCAACCGCATCGCGATACTCAGCAATACGAGCGAGATACCCGTCAACGTTGGTGTCACCCGCATTGTGAACGGCGATTGACAAATGAGTGCACCCGAGTGCTTGCCATTTCTCAGCGTGTGACCGCCACCGATCTGGGTCACCGCCCGCATATTGCGCCTGAGCATGAATGGCGAAATTGCTCATATCAAGGCCCAATTGCTCACGGGTTGATCGAATGATGTCGATACATGCCGCCGACTTGTCATTTGGAGAACCGAGCGGAATCCAGCCATCGCCAAGTCGGGCGCACCGCTCAAGAGCGGCGGGCGCCGACCCACCGAAGCTCACCGGAATTGGTGCAGATGGGCGAGGGAAAATGCTTGCAAGTTCCATGCTGTGAAACTCGCCATCAAATGAAAACACGTCCTCTTCCCACAGTCGCTTCATGAACACGACCTGCTCTTCGAGACGAGCACCTTTTTGACCAAACGGAACACCAAGGGCGTCGTATTCGACTTTGTTCCAACCGATTCCGACCCCGAGGCGGAACCGGTTGTTCGACAGCATCGCAACCTCGGCTGCCTGCTTTGCCGCCAACGCAGCCTGTCGTTGCGGTAGCACCATCACCGAGGTCACCAACTCGACATTTTCAGTGCATGCGGCAAGAAATCCATACAGCACGAACGGCTCATGGAACGCAGTATCGGAGTCGTAGGGGCCCTTGAACCCACCCGGGCGATCACGTTGAGCGCCAAGCACATGGTCGGTGTTCTTGAGGTGGCGTGGTCCGGGGTCTTAGGCTCCTTTCGGGGTGGCTTTTATTGAGCAGGGGTGCTTTACATTGTCGGTGGTGTGGCTGG
>JAAXJF010000079.1 GCA_012269985.1 Acidimicrobiaceae bacterium | reverse complement strand
AGTCCCGCCGAGATAATGGCCGACGAACCATTCCATGCCCGCTTTTGTCAACAGTGATCCGTCAGCATTTTCGTCGATTGATGGATGCGAAATGGTGAGGTCAACGGCGGGATACACAAGTGCCTGATGGCAGAGTTCCTCGCCGAGATCAAGAGCGACAAGTGCCGAAAGGTTGCCCCCCGCTGAGTCACCGCCAACGGCAACCCGACGGTGATCAAGACCAATCTCAGCCCCATGCTCGAGAACCCATTTCGTCACCGCAGTGCAATCCACCACCGCGGCCGGAGCTGGATGCTCAGGAGCGAGCCGGTAATCGACAGACACCACCGCACATCCGGCAGCAGCAGCGAGATCTCGACACACGGCGAGTGAAGCTTCCGCAGAACCAATGACCCATCCGCCGCCGTGGAACCATACGAGCACCGGCGGAGTACTTACCCCGAGAGGCCGAACCACGTGAGATGGCACTCCATCGATGGTGGTCTCGGTGACTGACTCGACGTCAGCACCCTCACCGCCGAACGGTGCGAGGGCGTCATATCCAGCACGAGCGTCAACCGGAATCGACTCATGTAACGGGGGACGCCCTGCGTCAACGAGCATTTGCAGAAAACTTGCGGCAGAACTATCGAGCGTCATGAGAGCATCTTGTCACAGACGCCATTCGACGAGATCACGATCGATCTCATCGATCGAACGCCGACCCGACAGCGCCATCGTGCGACGAACACCGTCGTCGAGGAACTTGATCACGTGATCGACCCCGCGTTCACCAGCCGCACCCATCCCGTACAAATATGCGCGGCCGATCGAACACATGTCAGCACCTAACGCGAGTGCTTTCACAATGTCAGATCCCCGACGAATTCCACCATCACAAATGATCTTGACCTGGCCACCTACCGCCTGGGCTACTGGCTCAATGAGTTCGACGGGCGAAGGAGCATCATCGAGTTGACGACCACCGTGATTTGAAAGAGCAATACCTTCGACACCTGCGTCAACTGCTCTCTGCGCGTCATCAACGCGCTGAATGCCTTTCAGCACGATGGGGCCATCCCACAGCGAGCGCAACCACTGCACATCGTCCCACGACAGTGCCTGGTCAAAGCTGTGCATCACGTGCTCCGCAAGCGAAATGGGGTCGGTGCCATCTTCGTCGTGGCCGTCATGTCCAACGACGTTGGCGAACATGATCGGCGGGTTCGTGATGAAATCAAGAGTCCACCCTGGGTGCAAAATGCCATCGACGATGGTGCCAGGACCAATCTTTGGAGGAATCGTGTAGCCGCGTCGAACGTCGCGCTCACGACGGCCAAGCACCGCAGTATCAACGGTAAGCCACAGGCCCGTGTAACCCGCAGCCTTCGCTCGACCGACGAGTTCGGCGACAAGCCCTCGATCGCGCCACGTGTACACCTGAAACCACTTGTCGACGTTTGGTCCTGCCTCGGCGACTTCTTCAATCGAGCGGGTCGCCATCGTTGACAACGAATATGGAATTCCGGCTCGCTGCGCTGCTCGAACAACGGCAAGTTCACCTTGAGAGTTGGTGATGCGCGTGTACCCCGTCGGAGACAACATCAGCGGCAATGGCAACGTGCTTCCAAAAAAGTCGACCGACGTATCGATATTGCTCACATCACGAAGCACATTCGGGCGGAGCCCAAGACGCCCAAACGCCGAAGAATTCCGCTCAAGCGTCCGCTCATCTTCAGCCGCGCCATCGATGTAATCGAAGACACCTCGAGGGAGGCGACGCCGAGCGATACGCCGAAGATCTTCGATATCGGCACAACTCGACAAGCGGCGTTCGACCGGGTCAAGTTCGAACGACTTAAAACGAACGACCGAACGAAACGTTCGGTACATCGAGCGGGGATCAATCGACATAGGTGACCTCAGTCAAACTTGACGAGCCCTTGGTCGATCACCGTGCGGTCGCCGACTGAGGTGGTGAACATGGCTGACCCGTCGCCGTTATCCCATATTCGAATGTCGAGGGTTTCTCCGGGGATCACCGGCGACGCAAACCGAGCCTCGATGTGTTTGAAGCGAGATGGGTCAGACCCACACAGCGAGTGAAGAAGGCCACGGCCGGTAAACCCATACGAGCACAGTCCGTGCAGAATCGGGGTCGGGAACCCGCCGCGAGCTGCAAACGACGGATCGGTATGTAGTGGGTTACGGTCGCCTGACAGACGGTAAACAAATGCCTGATCAGGGGCGGTCGTGTAACTCACCATATGGTCGGGGTCTCGCTGAGGGGGTTCGTTCACTGGCCCCGAAGGCCCACGATCACCACCCCAACCGCCGGCACCGCGGATGAATGCCGACGATGTCAATGTGCAGAGCACTCCATCGGCATCGGTCAGCGTCGTTTCTGACACCACAACAGCGGCTTTCCCTTTGTCGTACATGGCGACGATCTCACTCTGCATTGTCGCCGAGCCCGACGTCGGTAACGCTCGAGCTGGTGTCACCGCTTGTTGACCGTGAACGAGTAGCGCAGGGTCGAATTCTCCGACAGCTTTCATCGGTGAGCCTTTGCCCCACCCGAGAACGACCGGGAATGTTGGAAAGACCTGCTGAACAACGTCAGCTGTGTTTTCTGTAGTGAAGGCCAGTTCATCAGCACCCGCGCCGATGCCGACGGCGTAGAGAAGGCAATCTTTTGAATCCCATGAGAGGTCGACCGGGTCGCCTTTTGTCCCAACTGCAGATGGATCGAGTGGCATATCAGTTCCCTTCCTGTGGTTGCGGAGGACCTCCGGCAACACCGTTCATTCCTGAATTTTTACGAGCCGTAGAGAGCAGAGTCTCAACGAGCGGGCCGAGCGCTTCCGGATCATCGATTGGTGACACCGATGGACCACGCACCCAACCCTCGGCTACTGCCAAGAACTCACCTGACGCCTCAAATACGCGACCCGTCACCCCACTTGACTCCTCCGAGGCCAACCAGGTTGCGATCGGAGCAATCCAACGTGGCGACCGAAGGTCGGCCTCTTCGGGTGTCTCGGGTGCGGGACCGAGGTTTTCGGTCATGCGAGTTAATGCGACGGGGGCAACTGCATTAACGGTCACCCCATACCGCTCCATCTCAAGGGCAGAAATGACCGTAAACGCTGCAATGCCTGCCTTTGCTGCCCCGTAATTTGTCTGGCCAGGGTTGCCGTAGATACCCGATACCGACGACGTATTTATGATTCGGCCGCTGACCGCATCACCCGCCTTTGAGCGATCTCGCCAATAGCCACACGCATGCTTTGCCGGCGCAAATGTGCCCTTCAAATGCACATTGATGACCGCATCCCACTCTTCTTCGGTCATGTTGACGAGCATGCGATCTCGCAGAATTCCTGCGTTGTTGATGACTGCATGCAAGTCACCGAAGGTGTCGACCGCTTGAGCAATCATTCTCCCTGCACCATCGAAGTCGGCGACATTGTCACCATTCACAACAGCTTCGCCACCCATCGCGATGATCTCATCGACAACAGACTGTGCTGGAGTGAGTTCGCCACCGGTACCGTCGACCGCTCCACCAAGATCATTCACCACGACCTTTGCTCCTTGACGAGCGAGGCTTAGAGCGTGCTCACGCCCGATCCCTCGACCAGCCCCCGTCACAATCGCTACTCGCCCTTCACAAAGCCGTGCCATGTTTCCTCCGATAATCGACGGGCAATCGAGCCCGTGCCATTGCTCACCCGATCAGATTAGAGCGCATGACCTAACGACAACGGAGGCGGAGAACTTGCGTTCCACATGTTTGGAGAACGAATCAACACCGTTTGCAGATCGCCTCTAATCTCGATGGCGTGACAAACACTGCGCCTCCGAAGATTGACGTGCTCGTCGTCGGTGGAGGCCCCGCTGGTTCCGCAGCGGCAATTTCACTCGCCCGAGCCGGTAGATCGGTCACTGTCGTCGACAAGGCGACCTTCCCGCGAGATAAGTGCTGTGGTGACGGACTCACGACTCTTGCACTTCGAGAGCTGGAACATCTCGGAGTGCCAACCGGCGACATCACCTCATTTACCGAGATCGGCGGCGCCCGTCTTCGTTCCCCCGCCGGCAGAGAATTCACCGTCCCCTTGCCGACAACGGGCACCTACGCCGCTGTCGCTCGTCGACTCGACCTCGATGCCACATTGCTTGCGTCCGCAGAACGCGAAGGGGCGCAGGTCCTTCAAGGCGTCGGTGTGAACGGGGCATCCCGAGCGGGCGACGTGGTCACCGTTGATCTCGATGGCCTCGGTCCGGTCTCCCCATCTTTTGTTGTTGCCGCTGATGGCATGTGGAGCACCGTTCGCCGCGAACTCGGGCTCACTCCGGAGGGCTACCGAGGTGAGTGGCATGCATTCCGTCAATACGGCCAGAGCGCCACAGGGCCAGCGCGCAATGAACTCATCGTCTGGTTTGAGCGCGATTTACTGCCGGGCTACGCATGGTCATTCCCTCTCGGCAACGGTGACGTCAACATCGGATTCGGCATGCCTCGCGGTGAAATCCTCTCGGGGAAGAACATGGCGAACATCTGGCGCGACCTGCTTGAGCGTCCGCACATCCGTGAGGCGCTCGGCGACGACTGCACCCTCATCGATCGCCACACCGCTTGGCCAATTCCAGCCCGGGTCGGCGAACTGCCGTTGATTTCAGGCTCGGTGATGTTTACCGGTGACGCCGCTGCGGCTACCGATGTGATGACCGGAGAAGGCATCGGTCAAGCGCTGCTCACCGGACGGCTCGCAGCCGAGTCGCTACTCACCGGCGGAGCAACGACCGCAGTCACAGAGCGTTACGAGCGCTCTGTTCGGCAAGAACTTGTTGCGGACCATCGAATGTCAGTCCGGCTTGGCAAAATTCTTGCCTCGCAACGAGGAGCAGAAACCGCGCTCACGATCGTTGCGAAAAGTGGCCGATGGGGGCGCCGAAACTTTGCCCGTTGGATGTTTGAAGACGAGCCACGAGCAATTGCGGTCACCCCACGACGCTGGCATCGCTCGATGTTCAAACGTCCAGGCGCGTACGCCTAGCGCGATCTGAGCAGATCTTGCGGCTGTTACGCCTCTGAACGAATGACGTCGATTCCTGACGGGTCAACCAACATGTCATGTAAGCGGAAATTATGGTTGTGGCCGACGTGATGCAATCCAAATGCTGACTGGATAGCGGTGTACATCCCCATTGCGTCCAAGGTGTGGTTGACACTTTGCTTCGCAAGATTGAGGCCAAACATCGGGCGCTTTGCGATATGAGATGCCAACTCCAAAGTGGTGTCTTCAAGTTCATCACGCGGCACCACCCGCGACACCATTCCCGCGCGATGTGCCTCATCAGCAGTGATTGCACGTCCGGTGAAAAGCATGTCTTTCGCAAGACGCGCCCCGACCTCAAACGGATGAGTGAAATACTCGTGACCATTCACACCAAACGCGACAACCGGATCGGAAAATGATGCGTCATCAGCACAGACGATGAGATCCATCGGCCAGACGAGCATGAGTCCTCCAGCAATGACCTTGCCCTGCACCTGCGCAATCGTCGGCTTCGGAAGGTTTCTCCAACGCCAACAGAGTCCCACGTACATCTCGGCCTCAGTTGCCATGTAGCCCTCAGCACCGGGAGCATCAAAATGGCACCAGGTCCCGATCGCATCAATGTCGTTCATCGAAGTTCCCGCAGCGAGATCGTGGCCTGACGAGAAGTGCTTTCCGTCAGCCGCAAGCACGATCACACGAACTTCAGGGTCATTCGCCGCCTGATCGAATGCCTCATTGATCTCACTCAGCATGGTGTAATCCTGAGCGTTCGCCTTCTCTGGACGAGCGAGCGTAATTCTCGCCACCCGTTCAACCGGCATGTCATAACGAATCGTTGTCCAATTGCTCATAGCTTCCGATTCTTGACGATCACCGCCTGAAACAGAGAGACGAACGATCATCTACAGTGGACATCATGCGAACTGGAATTTTCCTCTTCGGCGGTGTCGAGATGGAAGACGCTGGTGCGGGGCTGCCAGCACCAACCGATCGCCGCTATGACAACGCTGCGGTGTGGCACGCCACCGAACGAATTCTCGACATGGGAGTGCTCGCCGACGACTTGGGTTTTGACTCGTTCTGGCTCACCGAGCACCACTTCCAATATGAGGGCTACGAGATCATCCCCAACGGACTTCTCACCGGAGCAATCCTTGCTGAACGCACCGAACGCATCCGCATTGGCATGGCATTCAACATCGTCCCCCAATGGCACCCTCTAAAACTGGCCGAGGATTTCGCAACACTCCATAACATTTCGGGCGGACGAGGAATTCTTGGGGTCGGCCGAGGCACGGTTCCACGAGAAGCTGAGACACTCGGCACGAAAATCGGCAGTTTTGATAACCCCGATGCAAAGGCAGCCGATGATCTCAACCGGGCAATGTTTGATGAGGCCATGCAAGTCATTCACCTCGCAATGAACAATGAGTCATTCTCGTTTCACGGAGACGTCTTTGACTTTCCACCCGCTGGCATTCCAGATCGTGGAGGCTTTGTTGAAGAACTCAGCCTCGTTCCGCGTCCGCTGTACCCCTACGAGACATGGCAGGCCATCACATCGCCGCCAACGCTCGATCAAGTCGCAACATCTGGTTGGGGTGGTGTGTTTTGGAACAACCACCACTCATTTACTCGTGCTCGCTGGGAACACTTTGCAGAGACCTATGCATCTGTCCACGGCGAAGATCTACCCCAGGGCGAGAAGCGGGCACTGGTGCTGTGCACCTTCGTTGGCGACACCCGAGAAGAAGCGATCGCATCGGTGCGACCCGGACACGATGAATTTTGGAAATTTCTTGGTCCTTACGGATGGTCGAAGGGCTACATGGGTGACGATGGAAAGCCGTCTCCTCCGGGCCTCATCCCCACTCTCGAAGACTCGATGGATCGTCAGCGCACATGGGCGGTCGGCACCGCAGAAGACGTTGCGGAAACGATCGGCATGTACAAAGACGAACTCGGACTTGAAAACCTCATCATCTTCCCGGCGATGCCGGGTGATTCATACAACAAGGTCGATGACCAGCTTCACCGTCTTGCCGAAGATGTCATGCCAAAGGTCTCATAACGCACCGCGCCGACAGGCGCGCCTACGGTGTCGGCTATGACAGATAACCGACGGGTTGGCCACCTTCCAGCTCTCACAGAAGCAGATCTCAACGAGTCTCAAACACAACTGTGGAACGACATCACCGAAGGGCCGCGGGGTGCCGCACCATGGATGGTCCAAGATGGCGCGCTCACAGGGCCGTTCAACGCCTGGCTGCAGATTCCGCATATCGGTCGAGCCTTCGCTGCTGCGGGTGAGCGACTTCGATTTTCTTCAAGCCTTGATGCCATCACCCGCGAGTTAGTCATTCTCACCGTTGGAGCGCATTGGAAAAGCGAATTTGAGTTTTGGGCTCACGCAGGGATCGCCCGAAGCGCCGGGATGTCTGAAGAATTGATCGCAGCTATCGAATCAGGCTCTGACGCTGCTGTTCGGTCAGCGACAAGTGATGCATCTCACGGACAGATCTTCTCGGCGGTCTCCGCTCTCGTAGAGCACGGCGTTATTCCGGAAGAAGAACTGTCTCGGCTCGTCGACATCGTTGGTGAGCCAACCGCAGTCGAGATCGTTGCGCTCGCCGGCTACTACACCCTTGTCTCATTCACGTTGAATACGTTTGCAGTTCCTCTTCCCGACGGTGAGCACACACGGTTCTCGTAGACGTCACGCACCCAATCGACTCTCGAAATAGCCCTCTTCCCGAATACCCTCACGACAAAGCCTCATGACAAGGAGCGGCGACGTGACACAGCGAGACACACTGCGAACGAAGTGGGATCGAAGCGAAGAAACTTTGGGAGCATGGACATTCATACCATCACCAGTCACTGCTGAATCGTGCGCTCGCGCCGGGTTTGACTACGTATGCATTGACACTCAACACGGGGCGATCGGGTACGACTCTGTCGTGCCAATGATTCAAGCGATCGAGCTCGGCGGTGGCATTCCTATTGCGCGAGTGCCTTGGAATGAACCCGGCATTATCGGCAAGATGCTTGATGCGGGATGCCACGGCATCATCATTCCGATGGTGAACACAGCCGAAGAGGCCCGAGCAGCTGTTCGAGCAGCTCGCTATGCCCCGCTCGGCAGTCGAAGCTGGGGGCCTGCAGTATCCGCTCCACGCCACGGCGATTATCGCGTCTGGGCAGACGCTCACATCACTGTCATCCCAATGATTGAAACCGTCGAAGCCCTCAACAACGTTGACGACATTCTCAGCGTCGATGGAATCGACGCCGCATACGTCGGCCCTGCAGATCTTGCAATCAGTCTTGGACTTGGCGCAGCCGGGAACGACGGAACACCCGTATTTGATAATGCCCTTGCAACGATTGTCGAGGCATGCACCCGCCACGGAGTGACGCCAGGAATTCACGCAACGTCAGACCTTGCCCCCCTTCGCCGACGTCAAGGCTTCAAGATGATCACTGTGTCCACCGATCTTCCAATGTTGAGAACCGCTCTTGCTGATGATCTTGACAAGGCTCGGTCAGTCGAAGTGCCTCTTGAAAAGGGTGGTTCAGCCCCCTACTGAATCGCTACGAGGGACATCGACTGAAATGCGACCCTCGCTAACGGTGACAGGGTAGGTGCGAAGCATTTCGTGCGCTGGTTTCCGTGTGGCCTCTCCTGACAAACAATCGAACCGGGCATTGTGTTTCGGGCACGCGATTTCCTCACCAATAATCGCTCCACCAGCAAGATGAACCTTTTGGTGCGAGCACCACCCGTCGCAGGCGAACAACCTTCCGCTCTCAGTACGGCCAACGACGAGACTGCGATCACCGACGTCAACTCGTCGAAGTTCTCTATCGCCGAGCGAGGTTTCAAGGCCGAGAATAACCTGCCCCTCTGGGCCACGCATCCAATTCTCTGCGCCAATATCAACCGCTTTTTCTCCACCGGTCATCGTCGGCAGATCAATCGGAATTTCATAGGACGGATCGTTTCGCTGCTTCCGCATTGCGGAAAAGATTTGTCGGTACGCAGCACCTGTCGAGGGAAGGGCAGGAGCGAGTTGAGGCGCAATCTCTGCGTGAAGTTCGGGCAACGCGTGGTAAGGGACACTCGGAAACATGTGATGCTCAACATGAAAATTCATGTTGAGATAGAGGAACCGGAATACCGGGTTCATCATCACTGTCCTCGTATTGCGACGGTGGTCAAGAACATCTTCTTGCAACCCTGCGTGCTGGGTAATTCCAAAGAAGACGACAAGCCAGCCACCGAGAACTGTTGACCCTCCAACCAGGATGACGGGAACAGCGCTCCTCAGCAAGCCGCTCATCATCACTGCTGCAGCCAGGATCACCACCATGCCCCGAGCAACGCCACCCACCCGCTGCTGTTCGTGCTCGGGCCCGCGCGCGCGTGCTTCCGCATCGAGACGACCAACCGAGTGACGAAGAAGCCGACTAAGCAATTCAAGCCCGCCCTGCACATGGGTAAAACGCCACAGAGTTCGGGCGATGCTGGGCGGTCGCTGAAACGCTATTTCCGAATCATGGCCGGTGATGATCGTGTCCGTGTGATGGCGGTAGTGCGACCACCGCCATACTGTCGGCCCTCGAAACAGCATGAAACATGCGAGGTAATAGACCGCGTCATTGAGCTGGCGAGAGTTGAAGGCGGTTCCATGCCCCATCTCATGCCACCTCGAATCGCTCGCTCCTCCGTAAAGAGCTGAGTACACAGCGATCGCTGGAATCGACCACCATGACCACCACGTGGTGACGAGCACCCAACCTGACATCAGAAGTAGCGCGAGCCACAACGCTGTACTCAGTGCTGCCCTTGCGTTCGAGCGCTGCTGAAATTCTCGCAGCCGGGACGGGTCAATTGCAGGAAGCGGCCATTGAGCGTCGACATATCCAGCCTGCCGGGCGCGCTCGGTATTCGCCGCAGAGAGTGCGTAGCGAGAAATGGCTACTTGCGCCATGACCTAGTTCTAGCCGACGTCAATTGGTGCAACCGAGTTGTTTCCCCTCTGATGATCCGTTGAGCGCTGCGTTGAAAATGCGAACACGCACTCTGGTGATCGCTATGCATGTCATCCCGCTGCCCCAACTGGTGTGAGCCCGATGGCCTCACTTCGCACACCCTGGCGAAGTCACCAAATGCTCTCAACGGGATGCTTGGAGCGACCGATGGTCGTCTCAAGATTGCGTAGTGTTGCGATATGGCTGATCTTCTCGAGTTCTCATCGCGCGTCATCGATAGCGGGGTTGCAGATGCTCCCGTGAACCGGGTTACTCAAGAACTGTCCGAGTTGCGGGATGACCTCGCAATCGTCGAGAGTTTTAGCCACTCTGTTGTTGTTGACAGCGGCGAGGGACTCATCGCCTTTGACACATCAGCCGGCAACACCGGGCGCGCAGTCGTCGATGAAATTGCTCGCTGGCGACCACAGCCGGTTACCCATCTGATGTACACCCACGGCCATGCTGACCATGTCGGAGGAAGCCGCGAATTCGCCGCACGATGGGAGTCACCCGTCGTCGTTGGCCACAGCAATGTTGCCCACCGGTTTGACCGCTACGAACACACCAATAACTGGAACTTAGATATCAATCTCCGACAGTTTGGCGGCATTCGCGCCGACCTCAATCTTGGTCTCGTCACCGATGACAACGACCCGGCGAGCGACTTTGCGCCAGCCTCATCTGAACGGCAATGGAGAAGTTTCCTGCCGAAGGGAACTCTTCGCCCCACACTTGAAGTTGATGATCACCATTCGATGACGATCGGAGCGGTCGACATCGAGGCTCACCATGCTCGAGGCGAAACTGATGACCTCCTCTGGTTTTGGCTTCCCCAGTCGAAGACGATCATGGCCGGGGATTTTCTCATCTGGAACTTCCCCAACGCCGGCAACCCTCAGAAAGTCCAGCGATACCCGGGAGAGTGGGCAGCGGCACTCCGAGCGATGGCGGCGATGGAGAACGAACTCATCGTTCCCGCTAACGGACTTCCCATCCCCGGGAACGCACGGAGCCAACGAGGGCTCAGCGACGTCGCTGCGGCCCTGGAATCGCTTGTGTCGCCCGTTGTTGACCTCATGAACGATGGCGCCACCCTCGATGAGATCATCCATACGGTTACTCTCCCTGCCGACACGTTGGCACTGCCCTATTTGCGCCCTCTCTACGATGAACCAGAATTCGTTGTGCGGAATATCTGGCGTATGTACGGCGGTTGGTGGGACAAAGCTCCGAGCCGCCTCAAGCCCGCTTCCGACGCTCGGCTCGCAGAAGTAGTCGCCGGCATGACTGGCGGGCCTGATGCGTTGCTCACCGAAGCAGAACGTCAGGCCACTGCCAACGATCTTCGTGTCGCTTGCCATCTTGCAGATCTTGCGGGTTGGGCTGCTCCTGACGACCCCGAAGTTCACGAGCGTCGAAGCGCTATTTATCTTCTGCGAAGAAAGTCTGAGCCCTCGCTGATGGCAAAGGGAATCTTCGCAGCGGCGGCTAAGGAGTCACAGGTAATTGTTGACGCAAACTCAGGCTCCAACACCGACCAGCAGACACGCGCACCCGGCCGCCCACACGCCGAGCCACTGGGTCTTTGACAGTCGCTCTCGATCGAGAAGTATTGCGAGGCCGATCGTGCTCGCGGGATACATCGAAGCAATCACCGCAACGATGGAAAGCAAACCGGATCTCACGGCTACTAAATACGCAAGGTTCGCAATAAGAATTGTCGCCCATGCTCCGAAGGTCCAGCGGTTTCCTGATGATGATGCCCGATCAGCCTTGAGTCGATCGCGAAGCATAAATGCGGCAATGATGAGCGCCGGAACAGTGAGCGCTCGCGAGCCCAGCAGAGTCCACCATCCGCTCTCTGAGCCGGCCATGTCGAGAGCGACATACCACAACCCAAAGAGCACCCCTGAGACGATGACAAGAGCCACTTGTCGGCGAGGCATCGTGACCTCGGCGCGGCGAGACGACAAGGCTCCACTTACGAGGACGACCGATGACAACGCAAGCAGAATGCCGAGCATTGCAATGACGCCTGGACGCTCGCCCAACGCAATACCAACGATGACCGGGACGACCGCCGAAAGTACGCCTGCGACTGGGGAGGCAACACTGATCGCCCCCATCGATAACGCCAAGTAGAACGCTGCTACGCCGCCTACTCCGCCGATGCCAGCGATTGCGCCCCACATCACATCTCGAAAAGCGAAGGGTGCCGGGTCGAAGACGACGAGCGCAACGTACGAGATCGTCATGAGAAACTCGACGTACAGCGTGACGCGCAACACCGACATATGCCGGGTTGCGCGGCCGCCCATGTAGTCCGACCAGCCGTACAGCACGGCCGAGATCACCGCAAGAAAAATCACCATCAGATCAAGGCAGCGCCACGGACATGGATGTTGCTGATGGCGCTGCGGCCATCACTATCCATAGGAACAACGGGAGGTCAGCCGGCTTCTGAGTGGGTGACAGGCTTCTCACCCATCCACTCGCGCAGGGTGTTCTTCAATTTCGTCTGCTGAATGAAAATATCTTGCTCTGCATCACGAGCACCTGCTGCTTGCGGTGCCTTGAAATAGAAACTCAACCACTCTTGAACGCCCGACTCACCGGCGCGATGAGCGAGGTCCATAAACAACGCAAGATCGAGAACGATTGGGGCGGCCAAAATTGAATCACGGCACAAGAAGTCAACCTTGATCTGCATTTCGTAACCGAGCCACCCGAAAATATCGATGGCATCCCATCCTTCTTTGTTGTCACCGCGTGGCGGGTAATAGTTGATACGAACGACATGGTCGATGTTGCCGTAGAGATCTGGGTACACCTCTGGCTGCAAAATGCCACCGAGCACTCCAAGCTTCGACATCTCTTTGGTCTTGAAGTTTTCTGGCGCATCGAGAACTTCGCCGTCTCGGTTCCCAAGAATGTTGGTTGAGTACCAGCCACGAAGACCGAGCATGCGGGACTTCAACCCAGGAGCAAGAATCGTCTTCATCAATGTCTGTCCGGTCTTGAAATCTTTTCCAGCGATCGGCACATTGCGCTGCTTCGAGAGCTCGACGATGCAGTCGAGGTCAGTCGTCAGGTTTGGTGCGCCGTTCGCAAATGGGACATCGCACTGCAGCGCTGCGTATGCGTAAATCTGACTTGGAGCGATATTGGCGTCGTTGTCCTTCAGGCCCTGTTCGAATGCGGCCACTGATGCATGGACACCACTCGGTTCCTGATACGCCTCGGTTGATCCACACCACACAATCACGAGGCGATCGCACTCGTTTTCTTCACGGAATCGGTTGATGTCGTCGATGAGCCCAAGGGCATGGTCCCACTTATTCGGAATGGCCTACACGCGTCCCCCCGATAAGCGCGCCACCCATTCTTCGTCAAAGACGGCTTCCATCGCCACGACGCCTTCGAGCTCCTTTGCCACTTCTTCGAGGTCGCCCCCTTGCAGCACTCCGGCTGTTTTTGCTGCCTCCATTGCATTTGGCGAAATTGGGTCCCATCCACCAAATACGAGGTCATCAAGCGAGGCAAGTGAGACGAAGTCACGGATTAACGGGTTGCGGTCTTCTTCACGGCTTCCCAACCGAATATTCGCCATCTGAGTAACTGAACCGATCGGCGGGTGAATTCCTCGGCGAGCTGCCATGACGCCGGCAATGAATGTTGATGCCACCGCCCCCATGCCAGGAAGCAGCACTCCGAGTCGTCCTTGAGCGGGTGTGATGTTGTTCGTAGACATACTTCCAAGATAAGTCATCTTGATTCAAAATTTGTTTTTATTAAGTATTGCTTAACTAAAGTGTTCAGGTGGCTGACCCTCTCGATATTCCACTCCGTCAACTCGAATACCTCGTCGCAGTTGCCGACCACTCAACCTGGGCGGCTGCGGCTGCATCGATCGGAGTGTCGGCACCTGCCCTGTCTCAAGGTCTTGCAGACCTCGAGCGTCGCCTTGGGGTTCAGCTCTTCGATCGGCAAGGGCGTCGCCGGGTGCTCACCCACCTCGCTGAGCCAGTGCTGCAACATGCAAGAACCGTGCAAGCGATGTCTCACGATCTGGCTCAGTGGGCGGAACGCGTGAACACCCTCAAAATGGGAGCACTGCGTGTTGGCATGCTCGATGTAGGGGCAGTGGTGCACTTTCCAGAAGTGCTCCGAACATTCCGCTCTGACTTCCCTGACATCAGGTTTCACCTCACTGTTGCCCCCTCAAGCGAACTTCTTGCGGGACTTCGGCGATCTGACTTCGACCTCATCGTGTGTGTGCAACCGTCTGAAATACCTCCGTCGACCACATCTGCTCATCTACTTGAAGAGGAACTCGTCGTGGTTCGTCCTCCCAACACCGGGTCACTTCCCGCACGAAAGTGGGGTCCTTGGGTGCTGTTCCCTCAGAACTCCCAAACCAGGTCACTTATCGAGCGCAGTCTTCGAGATATCGGTGCCTTGCCCCAGGTTGTTGCTGAAAGTCATCAACCTGATGTGCTCGCACAAATGGTGAGTCTTGGTCTCGGGTGGGGTGTGTTGCCAATCGCTCAGGTCCCCTCGCACCTCGACGTGGAAATCGGTGACGCAATCGTCACCCGCAACCTCGTGATCTGTCAGCGTGCCGGAGCACCCCAGCACCCCGGCGTCGAGATGCTCGTCGAGCGCCTCCAATCAGCAGTGTGAACGACAGCTCGGCGAGTTCTCTGCAAGGAGCACGACTCGGCTACCGGGGCCGGACGGTCACGACGGCGTTGTAATCCGGTATCCCACTTTCGCTATCAGACACCCCCGCACTCATCAACACGTTGCCTTCCGGCCAGACGACCTGAAGCGACTGCTGAGCAATATCGGCAAGGTGAACGGTTCCATCGAAATGTCCTGCCGGAGATTCAAGCACCACTGGGTCACCGCTGCTCAGACCAAGACGAGTCGCGTCGACCCGATTCATAAACACTGCGTCTCGGGCCGTTCCGGTGAGGGGGTCACGAGCACCATGCACAATCGAATTGAACTGCTTGCCGCGTCGCGTCGACAGCATGAATGCACCATCTGGGAGAGTCACTGGCCTCGCAGTAGGTGTTGTGAATCGGGCCTTCCCATCTGCGGTCGGAAACTTTCCTCCGGCACACAGATGACGGCCACCCCACTGCACTGAATCTCCAGTCGAAGAAAGGCCTTCAATTCCGGCATAGGCCGGCACGACTTCGGCGATCTCGGCGCGAAGGCGCTGGTTATCGCTCCAGTTGAAGAGGTCGTGATGCGAGGGGTTAACTCTGCTCGCAATTTCGCCCCAAAGACGCCACTCGCTCTTTGCCGTTCCAACAGTGCGAGGAATCTCGGGGGAGAAAATAATCCTGCGCTCTGTCGATGTCTCCGTGCCTCCGCCCTCTTGCTCATAGCGGGTTCGCACGGGCAGAACCAGCACGTCTTCACCGTCAACAAGCATCTGCGTTGTTGCGACGACATCAAGATGCACTCGTAGCTTCACCTTCGACAACGACGATGACACTCGCTGTGGATCAGGCAAGACATCGACCATGTTGCCGCCTGAGAGCAACAGCACGTCGATCTCTTCGGACAGAGCAGCCTCGACCAATTCAGGTGCAGTCCGCGCTGGTTCTCGCGGGATCTCAAACCCCCACTTGTCACCCAATGAACGACAGTTCTCATCACTGAGGTCAACGCCGCCCGGGAGCGCAGTTGCATACGCCCCCATTTCGGCACCTCCCTGCACCCCAGAGTGTCCTCGGATGGGCATGAGGCCTGCCCCATCGCGCCCGATCATTCCTCGAGAAAGAGCAAGGTTCACGATCGCCCGAACACCATCGACCGCATCAGAACGTTGCGTGATGCCCATCGACCAGACGAAGATGGCCGACTCTGTTGTCGAGTAAAGATCAGCAAGTGCCTCAACCGTGCCGGCGTCGACACCAGATACTGCGAGCAGATCAGTTTTATCAAGGCGATTCAATTGCTCGGTGAGTTCGGCCCACCCGGTAGTGCACTGTTCAATGAACTCAACGTCGACTGAATTCTTCTCGACTAGTCGCTTGAGGACCGCTTGGGCAAGCGCCACGTCTCCCCCAGGGCGCACCGGCACATGCAGGTCGCACAATTGCGTACCGAATACCGCGGACTCAAGATTGCTCGGAACCCAATATCTGTCGAGAGCCGGTTCAAGCAACGGATTGACGACCACAACTTTGCACCCTCTGGCCTTCGCAAGATAGAGATACTTGGTGAACACCGGCTGGTTTGCCGCAGGGTTTGCGCCCCAAATCACGACCAGGTCAGACGCAATGATGTCTTCCATCGAACACGTCGTTGCCGCAACACCGATCGTTGCTTTCAACCCCACCGTCGATGGCGCATGGCACACACGAGCCGCCGAATCGATCGATGCAACACCCATCGAACGCGCAGCCTTCCCTGCGGCGTAATACACCTCGTTCGTCAGCCCTCGACTCGTGAGGTACACCCCAACCCGGTCGGGCGTGGTCGAACGAATTGCATCGGCGGTAAGCGATAGCGCCTCATCCCAACTCACCACCGAGAACCCGCGCTCTCCCGCCCGTCGTCGCATTGGGTAGCCGAGTCGACCAAGTTCTCGCAATCTTGCCCCGTCGAGATGATCGATCGATGCAACATCCGACAACGCATCAGCATTTATCACGCCAGCGGTATTGAACTCCAACAACCGAAGTCGCGTGCTGCACAGGTGGATGCCGTCTTGCCCCCAGTCGTGAAGCCCGGCCACGCCAAGAGCACACCCATCACAGGCCCCCTTGGTAAGAACGTTCCATCCGTACTTCAAATTACGACGGTTTGCCCACACCGTTCGAAGCATCTCGCCATAGTGATTCGGCTTCACGAGCCCGATGCCATTCGGTCGCCAACTCACCCATAGTGATGGTCGAGGGCGACGTAGGTGCCATCGCCAAGGCCACAGACGTAGGGGGCGCCACGAAATCATCGTGTTCTCAATACGTCGGCGGGGATGAAGGGTCGACGTACGCAGTAAACCGATCGTCGCGGGCAAACCCGATGAGACGCAGTCCCGCGCGCCCGGCAGCATCGACGGCAAGGGACGACGGAGCGCTCACTGCGATGAGCGTTCCAAACCCTGCTGCACACGCCTTCTGCACCATTTCAAAACTTGCGCGTCCGCTGATGACGAGCATGAGGTCGGTCGCAGGCAGCCGACCGCTGTTATACAGATGGCCGACAACTTTGTCGACCGCGTTATGCCGGCCTACATCTTCCGCGATGTCAACAACCTGACCATCGACGGTCACTGCCGCCGCAGCATGAGAACCTCCGGTTAGTGCGAATACCTCTTGCTGAGAGCGAAGGTTCGATGCGACCGCAGAAACCACATCGCCGTCGGGTTGCCGTCCTGCATCGACTGCTGCCACACCTGCAACAAGGGCCGCCATGTCAGCAGTACCGCATGCCCCGCACGACGATGAAACAGTGCCGAGGCGCGCGGAAAATGAGCCCGGCAGGTGGCCTGTCTCTACGTGCACGGTCACCGTCGGGCCCGAGCGATCTACGGAAACCCCGGCGGTGACGTCTCGATCAAGCATTCCCTCAGCGATGCAAAACCCAACGGCTAACGAGGCTGGGTCATCTGGTGTGCACATTGTCGTTGCAACGATTTCACCATCGACGTGGATTGCGAGTGGCTGTTCAACGACGAGCCACTCCTCGGACTGCACCGACCACCCGCTCGTATGACGATCGGCCGCATGGCGACGTGCTCGTCCATGAAGAGGTCGCGTGGTCACGCTCTCAGTCTGTCACGCGGACAACCACGCGCCGATATCGGTCACCCGTAGCTTCGGCCAAGACCCGCCGTGGCATCAGATTGCACCCCGTATGGCGGAATCGGGTACCGCAGTCCATTTTTTGATAGCGATTCGAGGCCAGCGATCACTCCTGGCAAAAAGCGCGGCGGAATCGCCATGAGTAGTTCGTCTTCCATGACACCGCCATACCGCCGCTCTGCGAAACACGGGATAGAAAGACTTGGTTCACCAGTTGCGAGCGCCCGCCCCCAGGAGTCGGCACAAGATGACTCGCCAACACAACCCCACTCAAGTTTTTTGAACCCTGTCCATTGGAGCCCGTTGATAAACAAAATCATCTGGGCAGGAGTCGCATAAATGAGACAGATATCTGGTGGGCTGAGTCGGCCGCTCGCGAGCGGTGATACTGCCATCGCCTCGTACTGTCCAAACGGCACTGTCGTCATCGAATGTTGATGCGCAGATGCGTCCTCGAGAGTTTCGTACCAGACCCCCGCCATGCGTTCACCTGAGAGCCATTCTTCGTCACGAGGATGCAGGCCGATAACGGTTGAACACTGATCGCCAACGAGGTCCTCCACGGTGATTCCGACAGTCCAACCGAGTCGACTTGCCTGACCGACGATTTGGTCTGTCGTGTGGATTGATTGCGGTCGGCGAATCTTTGGGATTGCTTCCATTTCGTCACGGGTTGCAAACATTTTCATCCCGATCGGTGTCGTGCGAAGACGCAACAAACGATTGAGGTCGTCGACCACTTGGGGCCAGTCGAGATTGTCGCCAATCGAAACTTTTGTGACTGCTTCGCTCATATCAAACCTCCCAAGGTCAGGGCTCATCACATGTTGACACGTGCCACACGTGCAGAGAGAGGCCGGAAGATCAGGAGATAATTTCGCTGATGACCGAGTCAATCACACCAGCGGCAATGGCCCGCATTTCGTCATCGGTGCGGTCTTGAATCGGGTGTTCAACAAAAATGCGCGCCACATCGGGAAATCCGAGCGCTGCAGATTGAGCATCCGCACCACTCACAAACTCGCTTGACGCAACGAACACACCAGGCACTCCACGACTTTCAAGATCAGCGATGTCGTGCACACTGCACGACGTGCAACTGCCTCAATCAGCTAGGGCTTCGATCACCAGCGTGCATTGCGTTGCAATCTCGTGCCGAAGGTCGACCGGGGCAGGTTTTGAAAACGTCGGCTTTTTGTAGCGCTGAACCTTTGCGCCACGCTCGACCAGTTGCCGCTCGATCTCATCAAGAAACACATCACCGCGTGGCTTCGAGATATCGAGAAGGCCAATGGTCTGACCATCTAGTGACTCTGGCCTTGCAAGCCGCGTGCGCGTCGCCGGGGCACGCTCTGCGGTCGGGTCGAGGACAAGATTCTCGCTCACGACGACCACCCTAGACGATTGGCCCGACCATCATGGACGAACCTCGACGGTGACAGGGTCACTACCCATCTCTCCGTTTACCCAACCGCCGATCATCGAAGAGAACAAGCCCGCTCCCCCTCCGGCGTGGGCCAGAAGTATTCCGTCGGGTCGAAACTTGGGCAGTGAAGGTATTTCCCCAAATCCTTCCGGCACACCCTCAGCGATGCCACCAACGCCTCTCACTAGTTCAGCACCAGGTCGAGCAGTTGCGGCATACAGTGCTTCGAGAACCTCAGGATCGCTCCACTTCGCCTCGTGGAAGATACGAGAGTGATCGGGGCTCACCACCAGCACGACGTCGAATCCAACGACGAGTTTGCGGTGATGAAGCCCCATCAACGCGTCGGCAAGGGTCGCAATGAGTTGTTCTGGAGTTCGGGCGAGTTGGTCAACGATGCATTTTGGGCCCTCGCCGGCAAACACGGTGATCGCGTCAACACCTTCGTCGATTCCTCGCTGCACCGACAGTGGGCGAAATGGTGAACCCGCCTCGTCTTCGGCGAAGCAGAACGAAATCTTCGAAGGACTTCCGTGAGTTGCGCGATCGACTTCACCTGGACGGCCACCGCCAACGTTTCGGATCACGAGTTGAACAGCTCGACCGATAGTGAGATTGGCTCGGTTTCCTTGACCGAACACATTGATTCCTGAGTTCATCCCAATGGCCTTCGTACCAGGCCCGTTACAAATCAACACCGGCCCCACCGGCATCGTCGTTGCAAGAAGACCATGCATGTTGAACGTGTCATTGCACACGGCCTCAATCGCAGCGATCACCCACGGTAGATACTCGGGGCGGCATCCGGCCATCACCGCGTTCACTGCGATCTTTTCCACCGTAAGTTCGACGAGGTCAGGAGGAGCGACCGCAACCACCTCATCAGGTGCTCGCGTCGTTCCCTCCAACATCTGCAACACCCGCTCCCGCGTGGGAGGAACAACCGGAAGCCCATCGGTCCACCCGCGTTCGAACATCGCTTCAAACGGGTCTTCCGCCTGCGCAAATTCAACTTCTCGGGCCGCAAGCCCGTCACCTGCAAAACGTGCACGCAATGTGTCGATGAGATTCGGGTCAACACTCATTGAACCGCACCCGGGCCGCATCACGGGAAGGTCAGCCCCTAAAGAATCAATGCCGGTGATCCGCTGCCATTCCGCCTGCGACCAGCCGACCGTTCGCTCGTCTTCAGACTGCGAGCTCCCCTTGATGAGCGTCGGCACCGTCTCGATGTCATGATGCCAAGAGAATGCGAGTTCGTCGTCGTGTTCGCGATCGACTGAACCCGGAAATGACCGATCATCTTGCGAAATCACCCGGATGTGACGAACCTAAGCGATCTCCGCGATCACGGGCTCGACCATCTGACAGGTCTCACAATCTCGTTTCACGACGACAGTGAGCCCGTCAGTGAGATCTGTGGAGGAAAGTTCTTGTGCTGGGGACGGCATATGACAACGGTACCCTACGAAGTGGAGGTGTCCGAGCGCCTGGTGGGCTCCGCCGTCTTCAACACGGTTGGGACGGATGAACTCCGTCCGGCGGGTTCGATTCCCGTCCACCTCCGCTTATCGCTATTCACCACGTCCACGAACCCTTCGGTCACCGGCACGGCGAGTGATCCTCATCTGGTCGAGACAATTCGCAAGTGGAAGAGCATGTTTGCGGGTCACGCCAAGAGCGTCGCGAAGTTCTGCCACCGTAAATCCATCTGGGTCGGCCGACCAGAGCACCTCGAGAATCGGTTCAAGACTTCGGATGACATCAACATGGAAGTAGACATCGTCGTGACTCACCAGCACACCGAGACGGACGAGTCGAGCAGCAACCTTTCGATCGCTCACCTCGATCGGACCGGTGGAGACTCCCTCGGCAAGTAGTCGGTCAACCAGTGGGGACTCGAGTGCCGGGTCTGATTCACCGATTCTCGCTGCACCGTGTTCGATGACAACACCCTCCATCGTCTGCAAAAGTGCCCGCTCAACCTCGGTGCACTCCGCTGTCTCGATCGTCGACTGAGCGAGACGTTCACGCAGGGTCGCAATCGACTCATCGATCACACTCTTCGCCGCAGTCCATCGCCCAACGTAAGGCTCCACAACACGCCCGGTGAGACGCTCGGCTTGCTCAATGGTCACCCATCCATGATGAATCAGTTGCTGGTTGATCGAGCCGTCTGGAGTTGCGCGAGACGGGGCGGCGACCGGTGAGACATCGGAAACTGTCGCAACACCGACGACCACCCCAGAGCCGTTGTCTCTCAGCAGAAATCGATCGCTTGGAGCGAGAGGCAACGCGTTCGGGAAACGCATCCGGAACCACCCTCGTTGAGCGCCATCGGGGCCTCCGACAGGGCGAAGAGTGATATCCCTGCGCGCCGAGCCGATATGAGCGCTAAAGCCCTTGCCATTTCTGATCGTTGCTCCTTCAAGGAGTTCAACGTGCACATCAACAACATCGGTATGAATCCAACGTGCTGCGGCAACGATGACATCGCCGCGACCTAAGTCGGTGGCTGAGACACCAGAAAGATTGATAGCCGTTCGTCTCACCGCAGCAATGTGGTCGCAGTTGGTGCCGTGTCGCTGAACCGACCGCACGCTGACACTCTGAACGGTTCCCGCGATAACGAACTCGTCTCCGGTACATATTGACCCTGACGACAATGTTCCTGTCACCACGGTTCCCGCGCCGCTCACTGAAAACACCCGGTCGACGAACAAACGTGCCGGCAACTCAGTCAACGTCTGCTCACTCGCTTCGACCTCCCGTACTGTTTGCGCAAGCGTGTCGACGAGAGCCTCAATGCCCTCTCCGGTTACTGCTGAGGTACACAGCGGGCGCGACCACGAAATAGGTGACGAGGCAAGTAGTTCGTCAACTTCTCTCTCAACCTCTACTCTGCGGTCAGCGCTTACAAGGTCAACTCGGGTCAGCGCAACAACTCCGGCTAACGGCCTGATCGAATCGATGACCGCAAGATGTTCACGAGTTTGCGCCCGGCATCCCTCGACTGCATCGATGACAAGCAACGCAATCGAAGCGTGCGACATGCCGGCGATCATCGTCTTCAGGTAGTCAGCGTGACCTGGTACGTCAACGATGTCGAGCACAGTGCCATCTCCCGCGGCGACGTGCCCAAAGCCAAGATCAATCGTGAGACCCCGTCGCCGTTCTTCCTCGAATCGATCGGGCTCGATGCCCGTCATTGCCCGAACGAGAGCTGACTTGCCATGGTCGATGTGGCCTGCGGTGGCGATGACCGCCATGTCAACCTTCCAGCGCGGCGAGCGCCTGGGCGATGTTGTCATCGTCAGATGGATCAACCGACCTCAAATCGATCCAGGTGTAACCGTCAGCTACTCGGCTAATCACCGGAAACGGAAGTGCCTGGCGAAGTTCGTCAGACCGATCACCCTGCACGACGACGGCACGTGACGGCAGCGTCGCCGCTGGGGCAGCCCCGGCTCCCACCACTGCCAGCGATTCCCGCACCTCTCCACGACCGGCCTGCACAACTACTCGTTCTGCGCGAGCTGCGAGATCGTTGGGTGACGTGCTTGCCATCTTCCAAAACAAAATGTCGTTGGTAGCCGTTCGGTTGAGATACGACATCAACACCTGCTGAAGAGGAACGAGCGCGTGATGACCGGGGCGGAGCGCTCGCATCAATGGGTGGCGGGCGCACCGCTCAATGAGATCTGAGCGACCGGCAATGATGCCGCACTGTGGCCCTCCCAACAACTTGTCACCACTGAACATCACGATGTCGGCGCCATCATCAATACTTTGCTTCACCGAGGGCTCATCGGTAATCCATGAGGGAAACGGTCGCATGTCTGACGGCAACCAGGGCGCCTCTGAGTCGAGGAGGCCTGATCCGAGATCAACCGCAAGTACTGGTTCTAAGTCGGCAAGGTCTCGCACCGACGCAGCTTCGACAAATCCTTCGACCGAAAAGTTGGATGGATGCACCTTTAACACCATGGCGATGTCGTGTTCGGCGACATCGCAAGCTTGTTGGTAATCAGCGCGTCGCGTCCGGTTGGTCGTACCGACGTCGACGAGCCGCGCTCCAGATCGCTGCATGACGTCTGGCACGCGAAAGCCGCCCCCAATTTCAACACTTTCGCCACGGGAGACTGCCACCCCGCGACCCTCAGCAAGAGCTGAAAGCACGAGAAGCACCGCTGATGCGTTGTTGTTGACGACAAGCGCGTCCTCGGCCCCTGTCAAGATCCGAAGTAGCGATGCAATCCCCGTATGACGCGAGCCCCGAACTCCGTCGAGAAGGTCGAATTCAACTGAGGTTGCCCGCGAACTCGGTTGAGTTGGATACGGCGCCCGTCCAAGGTTTGTATGCAACAGCACGCCCGTCGCATTAATGACCTCACCAATCAACGAGGAGTACAACTGCTCTGCAAGTAGTCGGGCCGCTTCCTCATAGTCATCAGGCTGCTGGTCAACTGCATGTCGAGCACAGTCGACCAGCACGGCGTGCGGAAGTTCAAATTGACCGGCAAGTGAGCGGGCGAGAGCGTCCACCGATGGAGGCCGTTGATGTGTTCCGCCTTCTGTCATCGGTTGCAGCCAGTGTGATCTACGTCAGCACGAAGCCGTCGTAATCGTTTGCAACCACTTTGTCGAGCCGACGGCGATAGCGAGGTGCGCCTCCGTTATAGATCATGTGGCGCTTGATGTCGTGTCCATCGACGTTTGAGTTGTACCCGGTGAACCAACTCTTTGCGTTTCGCAGCAGCACCATGCCGTAGAGCTCTTCGATTTCAACAACCCACGCATCTTGTGCTTCTTTGGTGCACTCGACCCGACGTAATCCCTCGGCACGCATATGTTCGACGAGATCCGACGCCCACTCAACAGAAGTCTCAATGGCCCGTGGGAAGTTGGTCGACACCGATGCGCCTTGGGGGCCAGCGAGCATGACGAGATTCGGGAACCCCTCAACTTGCACCCCGAGGTAGGTCCGTGGCCCTTTCTCCCACTCATCTCTCAGTCGCCGACCGTTTTGACCGATGAATTCAATGCGGTCAAACGCCCCCGTAATGGCATCAAACCCGGTTGCATAAATGATGAGGTCGAACTCGTAGGTATCTGCCGAGGTCTTGATGCCCTCCGGAACGATTCGGTCAATTGGCTGCTCCGAAATATCGACGAGCGTCACATTGTCGCGGTTATACGCCTCGTAGTAATTCGTCTCCATCGGCACTCGCTGCACTCCGAAGCCGTGATCCTTCGGAATGAGTTTCTCTGCAATCACCGGATCATTCACTCGCTCACGAATCTTGTCTGCGATAAACGATGAGAACTCGGCGTTCGCATCTTCTTCCATCAAGACTTCTCGGTAGTTGGCCAACCAGATGCCAAACCCCGGCTTGTCGTACAGGTCGTCCCAAAATTCATACCGCTCTTGCTCGGTTGCGTCGTGGAACGAGCCATCGATCGGACCGTGCATGAATCCGCCGGGAGTCTCTGCGCAACGAGCAAATATCTCGTCATACCGAGTGCGGATATCGGCCATCTCCTCGTCGCTGATAGGTCCGTTCTTGAGTGGAGCGCACCAATTTGGGCGCCGTTGGAACACATGCAGCGACTTCACATTCTCTGCAATGGCGGGAATGATTTGCACGCCGGTTGCGCCAGTTCCAACAATGGCAACTCGTAGTTCTGACATATCAATTGGCTCTTTCGGCCAGTGATAGGTGTGAAACGACTGTCCGGTGAAGTCTTGCTGACCCTCGTATCTCGGAAGCGTCGGCGCGGAGAGAAGACCAATCGCTGGCAACAAGAGATCGCAGGTCATGACCTCGCCACCACCAAGATGCAGAGTCCAGCGGTTGGCCTCGTCATCCCATACGGCTTTTTCCAACGGTGTGTTGAAGCGCATGCCATCGCGAAGCGCGAACTTCTCGACGACGTATTGGAGATACTTCAGGTTTTCAGGCTGGGGAGAAAATCGCTCTTTCCAGTGCCACTCATCAAGCAGTTCTTTTGAAAACGAGTAGCCATACGAATAGCTCTCAGAGTCAAAGCGGCACCCCGGATATCGATTCCAGTACCAGGTGCCACCGAGGTCATCTCCGGCTTCGATCACCAGAGCGTCGACGCCAAGATTTCGAAGGCGGTGCAGCGCGTAAATTCCGGCGACGCCGGCGCCAATCACAATGACTTCTCTGTGCTCTGCAGATTCAGGATGTGACATGACTTCGCTCAATTGATTCCCCTTCCTATGTCATCAAACGCTAGACGGCGAGCGCTCGCACACTTCAAACGGAGCATGCCAAAGCCGCCCATCGAATGTCGCTTTGCTACCGTCTCGTTAGCAACTCGGCTGAGGGGGAGTTATGGGGGATGCCGTTCGGATAACTGATGATGCAGGCGTGAGAACCATGACGCTGTGTCGTCCCGTCGAATACAACACCATCACTCCACAGCTTCGAGATGAGCTCGCAGACGCAATCGATTCGGCTCAGCACGATGACAGTATTCGCGTGCTCCTACTCAACGCCGAGGGCCCAGCGTTTTGCGCCGGATACGACCTTGGCTGGGCGACTGGTGAGCAGGCAGATGATGAACAGGCCGAAAACTCCCGGGCGTGGGACTCAGCATCTGACCTTCATATGATCGGCGAATTCGCGGTGACCTGGGCAAAGTTGCACGACTCGATAAAGCCCACGATTGCAGCGGTGAACGGCTGGTGTATCGCCGGGGGCAGCAACATTGTCTTCAACGCTCACATGATCATCGCAGGAGAATCAGCGCGATTTGGCTACCCGCCATCTCGGGTGTGGGGCATCCCTGAAGCGCCGTGGACATGGGTTGCTCGAATGGGGCTGCAACAGGCGCGCCGCTACATGCTCACCGGCGACGAGATCACCGCCCAAATGGCCCTTGATATGGGTCTCGTCCTTCAGGTCTCAGCCGATGATGACCTCGCCGACAACGCATGGGCACTCGCAACACGAATCGCTCAAGTGCCAACCAACCAACTCGAAATGATTACGAGATCGCTCAATGCGGTCGCTGACCATATGTATGACCCGCCGGCGTCTCGACGGCTCGGAACTCTCTTCGATGGAGTCGCTCGGCACAGCCAAGAAGGAAAAGACTTCGTCGCTCGCTCAGAAGATGTCGGCTTTCGAGAAGCTGTTCGAGAACGTGATCGGCCATTCGGTGATTACGGCGAACGAGGATCATCTCGATAGATGATGACTGGCGATAACACCGAAAGGATGACTCCATGACAACTCCACCACTCACGATGAGCCACACCATTGGCCCGAGCGAGCCTGCAATCCTTGATCTCACTCTTGGCGATGTCCTCCGACGCGCCGCATCTGAGCGTCCGGATCAACCTGCGCTGGTTGCATCCAACACGGGAGCGACATGGACGTTCGCCGAATTGCTCTCAGATGCAGAGGCTGTGGCTCGTGATCTGGTTGAACGGTTTGAACCCGGCAGCCGCATTGCGATCTGGGCACAGAATCTTCCTGAGTGGGTCATTGCCGAGTACGCAATCGCTCTCGCCGGAATGGTGATAGTTACTGTGAACCCAAATCTCCTTGAAGACGAAGCGGCGTACGTCTTCAACCAGTCGACATCGGTGGGTGTAATCGCATCGACCAGCTACCGCGGCCGCAATCTCATGAGCATTGCTGAGCAACTCATGGAACGGTGCCCGTCGGTTCGTGAGGTGTCTTCGTTGGGTGAGCTCACCTCTGTCGCTCAACATGCAAGGTCGTCAACAACACCGCTACCAAACCCCGACCCGGGCGACCTCGTCATGATTCAGTACACCTCGGGAACGACCGGCTTCCCGAAAGGGGCGAGCCTGCATCACAGAGGGATCGTTACCAATGCGCTGCACAGCACCCTTCGCAATGGGAGCAAGCCGGGCGACGTCATGTTGGGAGCGATGCCGCTCTTTCACACCGGCGGATCTGTGTTGGCCGTGCTCGCCGCTGGTACACGAATGCTGACGATTGTGATCATCGAGGAATTCGAGCCCGGCCACGTGCTCGATACATTCGAAAAGTACGGCGTCACCCTCGGCGGTGGTGTCCCGACGATGCTCATCGCAATGATGGAGCACCCAACGTTCAAAGACCGTGACCTCTCCGCGTTGAAGACGATTACCTCGGGGGGATCTACAGTGCCCGCAGCCCTCGTCGAGCGTTTCGAACGCGAGGTCGGGGCGAAACTAACCATTGTCTTCGGCCAGACAGAGATGTCGCCCGTCGCAACAATGACGCGACCTGATGACGGCGTCGACGACAAAGCGAACAGCCTCGGTACTGCACTCCCCCACGTTGAAATCAAGATCGTCGATCCGGATGGGAATACGGTCCCCATCGGTGAGCCCGGAGAATTTTGTACTCGCGGATATCTCAACATGCTGGGCTATAACGACAATCCTGAAGCGACAGAAGAAACCATCGACTCTGACGGGTGGCTGCACTCAGGTGATATCTGTTCGATGGACGAGCGCGGGTATTGCTACATCGTTGGCCGAATCAAAGACATGATCATTCGCGGGGGCGAAAACATCTATCCGAAAGAGATCGAGGAGGTGTTGTTCCGTCACCCCTCGGTCGGTGAGGTCGCAGTGATCGGTCTTCCCGACGACAAATGGGGTGAAACCGTTGGTGCAGTTATACGACCAACCCCTGACGCGTCCCCGCCAGTTGCTGAACTTCGCGCATGGGTACGCGAACATCTCGCACCCCACAAGACCCCAGCCAGTTGGTTTACGACCAGCGAGTTTCCCCTTACCGGATCGGGGAAAATTCAAAAGTTCCGTCTCGTCGAAATGTGGAACAACAACGAACTCGAACATCTCGAGTGACCGCCCACTCACGTCGGTAATGTGCGCAGGTGATCCGAGTTGCAATCGTGCTGTGCGACGACCTAGGTCGTCGAATTTCAACGGAGTACGCGCCGTACGAAACGCTGTATGCCGAGTTTCTCAACTTGGCCGCACCCGACGTTCTGGAGACCTCGGTTTTCCTTGCCCATAAGGGTGATCTTCCCGACGATGTCACATCGTTTGACGCAGTCGTCATCGGCGGCAGTCGCGCCAGTGTGTACGAACCGCATGACTGGATCCCGCCTTTGCTGTCAGTCGTGCGTTGCTCACTCGAGAGTGGAATGTCGACCTGGGGAATCTGTTTCGGGCATCAAGTGGTCGCAGCAGCGATGGGCGCCGACGTCGGCCCCTCGACCACCGGGTGGAATCTCGCTGCGCAGAACTACGAGGTTCTTAGCGGACCGCATGCAGATTCAACCGACCCATTGCGTCTGCTGGCGTTCCACCAAGATCAAGTTCACACCGTTCCCTCAGGAACGCAGTGTTACCTTACGTCACCTGGGTGCGCAATTGCGGGGCTCAGCGGCGACAACCTGTTAACAATGCAACCCCATCCTGAATTCACTCCTCAGGTCATCGCCGCCATCCTTGCCGCAAGTCGGGGAGGCCCGATCTCAGATCGCAACATCGACGACGCGTTGCTGCACATCGACGGATCATTTTCATCGCACCGCGCATCAGAATTGTTCTGGCTGTCTCATCTCGGCACCGCATAATCATCTGCGGTTCCTCACGATCAGTTCAACGAGCTCAGAAACTCAACTATTCGAGACGACCACGTTGCAACATCATGTGCGGACGTCGCAATCGCGAGTTCTGATGTGGGAATCAGCTGATGCAGAGCCTCGGCGCTACTCACCGGATGCCCAGCATCACCTGACCAGGCAAGAATCAACGCGGGGACAGCGATATTCCTTACCTGGTCTCGTGTTGGAAAATCAGCAGTTGCGGCGCCCCGCCAGACGTGCGCCATCTGTTGGTGATCGGCAGTTCGTAAGTTGCGTTCCATTCGATCATGCCACTCTGAGCCAAACGGATCGGGTGGAGGTATACGCCGACTCGCTTCGATGACGTGCTCGATATTTCCAGCGGCAATTCGGTCAGCGCGCTCGAGGTAAAGCGCTCGTTGAGCGTCTCGAGTCTCCCAAGCCGTTGGCGGAATCACCAACACTAAACCGCTAATTCGAGACGGTGCTGCGACCGCTGCATGAAGAGCGGTACCGGCTCCCATCGACGCGCCTCCCGCGACGTAGGTCGGCACGTCGAGAGCGTCAGCGAGAGCGAGTTGGTCGTCAGCGAGGCGCTGCCAGGAGTAGTCACTGAGTGTTGGTGTCAGCGTTGACCCTCCGTGGCCACGGGCGTCGTATCTAATGACCTCGCTGCGGGCGGCAATGGAACGCCAGTCGAAATCAAGCAACTCTCCTTCAAGATCCATCGACGAGGTCAACCCGTGACCCCAGATGAACGGCTGTCCGCTCCCACCTCGATCGACCGAGAGCGAAAGGCCATCGAGTGCAACGTTGTGCCGCATTTCAGGAATTCAGATCGGCACCAATCCGGGGAAGAACCTCAGTCGCCATGAGTTCAAGTTGCTCGTTCATCGCTTCTTGTGTGAGGCCCGGCATATCGAAGAACAGCACGAAGTGCTCGACGCCGACCTCGTCTCGATAACGGCCCATCGTGTCTGCGACTTCTTCGACAGACCCGATTGCCATCACATCTTGATCGATCGAATCTTCAAGGCTTGGTTTGTGATCAAACGGAGTCTCAGACCCATCAGGCATTGAGTAACTGCGGAATCGACCGTATGGCGATAGGAACTTGATCCATTCGTCATGGGCATTGCGTGCACCGTTTCGGGCCTCATCAGAGGTCCGGCCGACGTGAGCATTGAGCGCTAAGCAGCGGTGGTCACCCTGACCAAGTTCCCAACCGTGTTCGTTTGCCTTGGCACCGAAGTCGTCCCACCATGTCTTTGTTTTTTCGATGCCGCGGGCGGGCATGACCGCGTGGTGTCCGACGCGGGCCGTGTACTCGAGTGTCGCAGGAGAGGTGACCGCCTGCCACACATCGATAGGTGCGATCGGCTTCGGAATAAGGGTGAGGTCTTGGACGGTAGAACCACGGTCTGGAATACCGGGGGGAGGCAGCACGAAATGTTTGCCGGTGAACGAGAAGCGCTCGTTGTACCAAGCCTCTTTAATGATCTCCATCGATTCTTCGAAGATCTCGCGGTTGACACGATCAAGCTCGGCAGACATCTCATTGTCACCTGACGCAACAACCCCACCAAGCGACTGCGCCTCTCGAGGAACCGTGCCGCGCCCAACACCGAATTGCATCCGATTGTTGGTGAGGATCTGCATCATCGCAGCATCTTCTGCGAGACGAAGAGGATGCCATTGCGGAACGACGTTGAACATTTGTCCGAGGCGTAGGCGCTCTGTCTCCTTCGCGAGGTGCAACCCAAACAAAATGAGGTTTGGCGTCACCTCATAGCCTTCATATTGGAAGTGATGTTCGGTCAGCCACATCGTGTCGTAACCGAGCCGGTCCATCGTTTTCGCCCAGGCCGTCAGATTGTCATAGCAAGCGATGAAGTCTGGGTTGTCGTAGCGGCGGTCTACCGGGTCTGGCCCTCCATAGCCGGCATCAGGCATCGGGACTCCACCATAAAAATTCGCATCGATTCGCACGAGATCAGTTTGACATGCGCGCGACAGCTACGCACGAATCACCTGCGGAAAACTCATGGTTTTCGCTACGACCTGGCGCCCAAACCTCTGTTGATTACCACAGCGCAGTGCCTCAGCGACCCGACCAAGATGGAGGGCGCTTTTCTGCGAAGGCCTTTGGGCCCTCCTTGGCGTCCTCTGATGAGAACACTGCAGCCATGACCGGACGTTGGTGCTCCCAAAACTCGGCTTCGGTTCGACCCTGAACCGCCTGAATCATCTGCTTTGATGCTGCAACGGAAAGCGGCGCGTTTCGAGCGATGCGATCTGCAAGTTCCATCGCTCCCTCGACCGCTCCGCCTTTTTCGGTCACCCGAGAAACAAGCCCATACTCCGCGCCTTTTTCCGCGGTAATCGGATCTGCCGTCAGCGCCATCTCCATTGCAACCGCATATGGAACACGACTTGGCAACCGAAGCAACGCTCCGCCCGCGGCGAGAAGCCCTACACCGACTTCGGGGATTCCAAGTTTCACACCCGCGGCGGCAACGATGAGGTCGCAGGTCAACGCCACTTCAAGGCCACCAGCTAAGGCGAAGCCTTCAACTGCGGCGATAAGCGGCTTCTTCGCACCGTTCTCTAAAAACTCGTTGAACCCAACTGGTGGTCCATCGGTGAGGAATGCTTTGAGGTCCATTCCTGCGCAAAATCCGCGTCCTGCACCCGTCAGCACCCCAGCGGTGAGTTCGGGGTTCTCATCAAGTTCACGAATGGCTGCCACAAGACCTTGTGCAAGATCTGTGTTGACCGCATTCATCTGATCGGGTCGGTTCAAGGTGATGAGGAGAACTCGACCTCGTACTTCGGTTACTACTGCTGATTGGTCGCTCATGACGACAACTCCTTCATCGTGAATATGCCCGAGGGCCGGTTACCCAGCAATGTATGTCGTGCAGTTGGTCGCTCTCGAACCAGCACATCCTGACTCACGGGTTGATCACGAGCCTGTACGGCATAACGACGACGCTCGCGAGTTCAGCTCGGCCGCTGGTTCTTTTCTGATCGCTCTTTCCATTTCTTTGCCAACACAAACCCAAGAGCGATTCCAGACAAGATGATGAGCAACGAAGAGGTTGTCATGCTCGCACCTTAATTCGTGCTACTCGCCTTCAAGGGAAGACGACTGGAGGA
This sequence comes from Acidimicrobiaceae bacterium, assembly GCA_012269985.1. Classification (GTDB taxonomy): domain Bacteria; phylum Actinomycetota; class Acidimicrobiia; order Acidimicrobiales; family Ilumatobacteraceae; genus Casp-actino5. The sequence continues at coordinate 21,414 of JAAXJF010000079.1, read as the reverse complement.
GCCAAGTTGCAGGTTCACTCTCGTGGGTCTCAGCAGGAACACTTCTGCTGCCACCCCCTGAGCAGGGCAACGAACAAAGCCGGGCGCACCACAACGCCCTTCCCACTCCCGGCCTCTCAACTTCGATTGACTTGGGCGCCGGTCACTCGACGCTGGTAGTCCCCCGAAGGGATATTTGTTGGAAGGTTGAATCCCTGGTTGTTCAGCAAATCGTATGCGAGAAGGTCTACCTGCTGCAGTTCAGCTCTCGTGCAGAGGAACCACTCATCTTCACTGTCTGCACATTTAGTCGTGTATTCCGGGCTCAGTGCATCAATATTTGCCATCAAGATCCAATAGAAGTATTCGTGGATTTGACAGAAATAGTCGCACGAATCGTCGTCATAGCGGTACCACGCCGACTCTGGGTAACTTTCAGGAACGGTTTGAAACTGCCCTCCGCGTGCAGAGTCCATGGCGTCGGCGAGGCGGCTGCCAGGCTCATCTCCAAAATATTCCGGATAGGTGTGGTACCAACCCATGGAGAGGACATGCCAAATTTCTTCGAGATTGGTATCCCACGAGCCCGCTTGTCTTACTCCGCCGAATGCCCATCTGTCCTCGCCGAAGTACATACTGGCGGCCCAGCCAAGGTTGTCTTCACAAAACGAGCCCCTCAAAGAAGGAAACACCCTGTCTCGCAGTTCTTCAGTCCAAACGGGCACAACAAAGTTGTTGTCTACTAGGAAGCGGTGAACTTCGGGATCATCGACGACACCGTCATAGTCATTGTCCATGAATTCGGCAACAACATTGGCGGAATGCTCGATGTATTTTCGCGGGATACTCGAATGAGAAATCACGTAAATACCAAAGACGTTTACGAATACATCGAGTTCCTGGTTCAAACAGTCAAACGGGTGCTCTGCCAGCAATTCTGCAGTGAACTCATCACTCAAAGTCGTTGTTGATTCGTCTTTGCCATCGACTGAGTGCTCTTCATTTTCAGAGGACTCCACAACAATCTGAGCCGATTCAACATCGGTCTCTGACTCGTTCTGCGCAGAAGAACTCCCCAAAGAGCCTGAGTCTCCGCAACTTGAAATCCCCACGGCGACGCCTAAGGCTAAGCACACAACAACAGATCGCTTGATGTGAGAAACCTAACACTCAGTACTCCCAGCCTCACAAAAGCAAGTCCCCAAGCAACCTCCAGCCACTTCAAGTGGGCCATGTCTTGGCGGAAGTCGAGCATCATTTCATCGCCTCCGCAAGAGCGCTCCAGATCTTTGGACCCGACAGTTCACGTCGTCGGCCGAGCGAGCCCTTCGACAACCTCAGCATTCGCCAACTCGGCCAGCATCTTCGGTGCACCAATTATTTTCAGCGCCCGACTCCCCCCACCAACAACGATTCGGTCGCGCTCCATCACCGCCGCATCGATCCACAGTGGAACGGCATCTGGCAGCCCGAATGGCGTTACGCCGCCCATCACCATTCCCGTCACCTCCGCCGTGAGGTCAGCTGGAGCAAATGAGACTTTTCTCACCCCAAGCCGTTTTCGAACGGCCCCATTGACGTCGAGCCGGCTCGTTGCGAGCACAACGCATGCAGCAAACACCGGCGACTCACCTTTCGATGCGATGACGATCGTGTTCGCTGAGTCGTCGGGCGAGAACCCATAGTGCTCACAAAACTCGGTCGTATCGGCGAGATCGGGATCACACGGCATTGCCTCAAATGGCACACCCGTCGCAGTCACGACGTCAAGCACTCGCTGTTCAATCTCGCTCATTGACACATTGTCGCAACTGTTGACCTCACTTGACGAGTTTCGTACCGTTCAGATCATGAGTCGTCACCACGGACATGATCACGGCCACATCGAGCCACCAGAAGTCGTCAATATCGACGACGGTGTCTTTGCGTATATCCAGCCGGACGGATCGTGGTGGATCAACAACTGCGGGATTCTTGCCAACGGTGGTGACACCGTCATCGTTGATACCTGCTCAACAGAGCACCGTACAAACCTCTTTCTTGAAACGGTTGAGCGCCTCGACTCAGGCCCGATACGAGCCGTGGTCAACACACATCATCATGGCGATCACACCCACGGAAACTGGCTGACAAAACCAGCCGCAATCATCGGTCATCGTCGATGCCGAGAGGCAATTCTTGAAGCCGGTCTGCCACATTTTGAGGGCGTGTTTGAACCCGTTGATTGGGGCAACATTCAGATCGAACCGCCGATGGTGACATTCGACGATCACATCAATGTGCATTGTGGCGACATTCAAGCAGAACTTCACTACATCGGAACACCCGCTCACACGACCAACGACATTGTGGTCTGGTTACCCGACCGAAAGGTGCTTTACACGGGAGATCTCGTCTTCAACGGCGGAACACCGTTCATGGTCATGGGCTCGGTTACTGGCTCACTGGCGGCACTCGATCGACTCAGCGAATTTGATGCCGATGTGGTCGTCCCCGGGCACGGACCTGTCTGCGATCTCACGGTCATCGATCAACTTCGGGCCTACGACAACTTCATTCTTGATCTCGCCCGACGCGCGATTGCAGATGGGGTAAGTGCTCTCGAGGCAGCGAGGGAAACTGACCTTGGCGAGTTCGGAGAGCTCTCTGACCCGGAGCGAATTGTCGGCAACCTTCATCGAGCAATGTTTGAACTCAATGGTGCTGAGCCCGGAAGCACGATCAATATCGTTGCCGCAATCGGTGACATGGTTGCCTACAACGGCGGCAAACCACTGAGTTGCCTCGCCTAGGCGAGGTCCGCCTTGACATCGCCGGCTACCTATGAAGGCGACGATTAGTTGGGCAGCACTATCGGGCCTGAGGGGCCGGACAATTCGACATAAAGCCCTGGCGAGTCAGCGCGTTCGACCTTCATCGTCTCCCCGAGCGCAGCAAGTAGCTCTTTAACACGATCTGGATCAGGGTGAAGGCCGTGCATTTCGGCAACAGTGAGTCCGGGCGCAGCAGTTTCCGATGGGTGTCTTGATTGACCCCAATCAATAAAGAACGGCAAAATTCCGCCCTCGGTGTCTCCTGTCGGCAAACTCAAATGCCAGTCAAGTGTCATGTCGGGGGCAACCCGTCGCATCGCTACAGGCTCGGTATAACCAAGACCTACCTCTGCACCTGAGGCAACTACCGATGACAGATCGTGTTGTCGAGCACACCATGTGACGACCCGATGGGTCTCTAACTCATCAATTCCGAATGATCTCGGCACACCTGGGTCGCCTTGTTCTGGGTCAGGCCCGATGATCTCAAGGTAGGTATCGCCAAAGGAACACAACCGATTTCGTGTTCCGTTATTGACATGAGGGCCACCCTCAGTGGCGATGACGCCGGTGAGGTCGGCAATCCACTCTGAACTCATAGCAATATCTGGCGTTGCGAACACGATGTGATCAAGCATCTCTTGAGAATAGACACCGAGCATTCCGAGCGCCGACGCCCAACGAAAATTCGCTCTTCCCAGTGTGACAGTCTTGGGAGATGGCAGACATCTTGAATGCTCACGCTCAGAACTTCGGCGACCGTCCTGCGGTCATTGACGACCGTCCAGATGGCAACGTGCTCACGATCACGTATGCCGAACTTGATGACTACACCAACCAGCTCGGCCATCTTTTAGTTGGCCACGGTGTGAAACCCGGAGACCGCGTGGTCTGGTGTGGACAGAATTCGATTGGCGTTGTCGCAGTCATGTCTGCTGCAAGGAAGATTGGCGCAACCGCGGTACCGCTGAACTACCGGCTCTCTGACGATGAAGCCGCATACGTCATCGACCACTGCGACGCTGAGATCGTGTACGTCGATGCAGACTTTGCTCCGATGCTGGAACGGGTGCGTGAGAGCATCCCAAAGATCAGAGAAGTACTCGTCTTCGATGGCGAGCTCCCTGCATCTGATTCATGGTTCGTGTCCGTCGATGGCGAGATCAGCACAATGCCAACATCATCTACGCCTGAGCCTCCGGCAGAAACCCAAGACGGCGCACCGATGATTTAGACGTAGGGAGCAACAGGAAAAGCAAAGGGCGCATTTCGTCAGAGGGCGACAGACCCAACGCAGATGCTCGCCATGTTGGAACACATCGGATACCGGTTAGACGACACCTACCTCACAACCGGCCCGCTCTACCATTCAGGCCCTGCGGGGTTCATGAGCATTGCCGTCACCATGGGCCAAACCGTCGTGGTGCAACGCAAGTTCAACGCCGAAGACTGGCTTCGGCTCGTCGACAAGTATCGCTGCTCCTCAACATTCTCGGCTCCAACTCCAATTCGGATGATCTGCAACCTTCCAGATGAGACGATTGCGAACTACGACGTGTCATCGATGCGGGTGATGATTGCAAATGCCGCCCCATGGAGTTTCGCTCTGAAGCAGCAGTATCTCAGCCACTTCCCCGCTCACTCGCTCTTCGAGGTCTACGGCTCAACCGAACTTGGAGTGAACACCATTCTTCGGCCTGAAGACCAGCTGCGTAAGCCCGGGTCATGCGGTAAACCCTCTCCCATGGTCGAAATCAGGCTGTACGACGATGATGGCAACATCGTCGACGGCATAGGCCCAGAACACACCGGCGAGCTCTTCGTTCGTTCACCGTCGGTATTCAGTGACTACTACAAGCAGAACGACAAGTTCATGGAAGATCACCGTGATGGCTTTCAGACCGTCGGCGATATCGCCTACATCGATGATGAAGGGTTCATCTACATCTGCGACCGAAAGAAAGACATGATTATCTCGGGCGGAATGAACATTTATCCGGCTGAAATTGAAGCCGCACTCGAGCAGCACCCCGGCGTCTTGGAGGCCGCAGTATTTGGAATTCCGAGCGAAGATTGGGGAGAAATCGTTCACGCAGTTGTCGTGCAGAATGGAACGACAGAAGTGACCGAAGAAGTGCTCGATCAACATGCCCGAACACATCTTGCGAGTTACAAGATTCCTCGGAGCGTTTCTTGGACAGACGAACTTCCCAAAACAGGTTCAGGGAAGATTCTGAAGAGAGAACTGCGCCAGCCGTACTGGGATGAGTTCAACTCAGCGATCTAGCAGCCCTGCTTCAAACAGATGTGCTCTGCTGTCAACTGGGTTCGTCGATCACCGTATTGATGAGCGTGCCGACCTCGGTGACATCTACTGAGACCTCGCGGCCGGGTTCAAGCCACAACGGCGGCTCTTTCACATAGCCGACACCCCCCGGAGTGCCGGTGGCGATGATGTCGCCAGGCTCGAGCGTCGTAAACGTCGAGCAGTAGATGATGACCGCTTCTAGATCATGAATGAGCAGGCTGGTCGATGCCTGTTGAACGACTTTGCCGTCGACTCGAGTAGTCAACGTGAGCGTGTACGGGTCAGCGATCTCATCGGCGGTCACCATCCACGGACCGCAAGCTCCAGAACGGTCAAACGACTTTCCGGGAACGAACTGTGAGGTATGACGCTGGAAATCTCGCATCGTGCCATCCATAAAGCAGGCGTATCCGGCAATCGCGTCGAGTGCGCTGTCTCGAGTGGCATACCTTGTCGGCTGGCCGATGATGATGGCAAGTTCACCCTCGTAGTCGTAGCTCGTGCTCGCTCGTGAACGCTCGAGATGTTCGCCATGGCCAACAAGAGAGCTGGGAAACCGAGTAAAGATCGCCGGATGTGGCGTGGCCGCAGCCGCTTGGTCAGATTCCGCGATATGAGCTGCGTAGTTCTTGCCTACACAAAGGATCCGGCGCGGAAATGGCACCGGAGGCAACAAGGTCACATCACCAAGATTGAACCTTTCCGCTTCAGCGGCCATCGAATCAATACGACTACGACCACCCTCTGCGTGTGCTTCAGCGACAAGCTCTTGAGGAGACGAAAACGACGCGCTGAGATCTGCGAGTTCGTCATCACTTACCACTCCAAAAATGAGGTCGGTGCCTCGCCTTGCTGATGTGATCTTCACTTCGGTCTCCCTCTGCGGATAATCCGCTTCAGTATGTCGCACAACATGAGATCAAGATGACCATGTATCTGAGATTCCGTTGCGAAAATGCCACTCGCTCAAGAGCAGCGCAAAAATGACAAAGGCACCCGGATGTCCGAGCGCCTTTGCAGAGAGCGGACGACGGGATTCGAACCCGCGACCCTCACCTTGGCAAGGTGATGCTCTACCAGCTGAGCCACGTCCGCGTTGTGACAGAGAAATCTACCAGCCCGGTGCCCTGAGCGGACACCCGCCAAATCGATCAGGTCTCGGAGTCGCCGCCTGGGCGAAGATCTACCGTGAGCGTCAACACACCGTCGTTCAGCTCCCAAGATGCGTCACCGACGATTGCAAAATCCATGTAGTCCTGCTTCGCCTGATCGATAAACGCTTTACGCTCATCGCCGGCCACCGGCGGAAGAGGACGTTGCTTCACGGCAAGAGCACGCTCCTTGAACCGCTCCAACATTCCGTCAACATCAAGGCCTGGTTGAGAATCGCTCATTCTTCAGATCGTACTTCGTCGTCAATCTCGGCGTCATCTGCGATGACCGGAATCGCTGAGGTTCGAAGTACTGCTCGCTCGTCGTCGTTAGCGTCTTGGTACCGCCGTGAACTCATTTGCTCAAGCACCATCAGCGAAGGACTGTCGACTGCCGTAACCCTCCACAGCCACACGGCCAGCGCGCCAAGTCCGACAGCCAAGCCGAGGAGAACGACAACGATGACAACAACTGTGGCCGACGCCGAAGAGTCACCAACCGACACATTGGCTCCCCACAGTGCGACCGTCTGGCTGACCTCCACTCTTTGAGTGTGACAGACCTAGCGCTGGTGGAGCGAACAAAAGATTGTGGTTCGCCCGGAAACCTTCACACGCGAAAGAGGGGCCCCGTCGAGCGGGCATGCTGGAAGGCTTCCTCGAACTTCTGGGCTCAGCACTCCGGTATGGCTTCCTCCGCGTTCACCCAGTCGAGTAACGACTGCCGAAATATGAGTCGAGAGTTGGCGTCGTTCACCAACGCTAAGGGACTCAAACGCGCGACAAGGGTCGATCCCTGCCGAGAACAAAACTTCATCGACCAACATGTTCCCAAGGCCGGCGATAACTCGTTGATCGAGCAGCACTGACTTCACTGCGGCCGTACGACGCTGCTGCCGGTCGAGCACATCATCAAGTTGATGTGCGTCGGAGATGAAGTCGACACCAAGAGTTGACCAGTCAGGGTTGAGCGTGAATCGAGCCCAACGTCGCGGATCGTTGACGCGCAACGAGCCGACATCGGTTGTCAACTTGAGCCGATCCCATTCTGGGCGCTCAGATGACGGCCCATATCTGAGCGCACCGATTGGTGCAACATCGTTGATGATGACACGTCCGGTCATGCCAAAGAACAATTCCAGTTGATCGTCATCGAGCACAAGCGCAACCCGCTTGCCGTGCCGACGCACATTCTGTACTCGTTGACCGACAAGGATCGCGAACTCATTCGAGTCGGCGCAGCGGTCATCAACCTCGATGGACGAAACCACATGCCCAATGAGTTCAGTTGCAGCATCGGCGTAGATTGCTGCTTCGAGTCCTTCGGGCATGCCAGTTAGCCGAGACGGTTCAAGAAAGCCGCAATCGGAGCGCTCATCTGCTCAGTCTCCATGAGGAACGCATCGTGACCGTGAGGAGAGTCAATCCCCACAAATTCGGTGGGCGCTCCGGCAGCGATGAACGCATCAGCGATCTGTTGCTGTTGGTATGCGGGATACAAGATGTCGCTCGTGACACCGATTGAGAGGCACGGCATGTCAACGTCACGCAACGCTCGTTCAACCGACTGGCGTCCCCACCCAACGTCGTGAAGATCCATTGCCTTTGAAATCAGCAAGTAACTGTTTGCGTCGAAACGGCGGGCAAGTTTTTCGCCGTGGTAGTTGAGGTAGCTCTCGACCTGAAATTCTTGCCAGAGACCGAAGCGATCACCGGTGGAGCGATCGGCAACGGCGCGACCAAAACGTTCAGTGAAGACGTTGTCGCTCCGAAAGGTCACCTGAGCAACTTGACGAGCGATGGAGAGTCCTTCGGCTGGGCCCTGCCCGGGCGCAGCGTCGTAGTAGTCGCCACCCTGCCATTTCGGATCGATTGAGATCGCTCGTCGACCGATCATTCCCCAGGCAATCTGTTGAGCTGATGCCTGAAGGCATGTTGCAATCGGGATGATTGAACCGACACGGCGTCGGTAGGTTGCCGCCCATTCGAGCACCTGCATGCCACCCATCGATCCGCCAATCACCGATGCCCAACGATTGATGCCTAAGTGTCGAGATAAACGTTCTTGAGCGCGAACCATGTCTCGAATGGTGACCACTGGAAACCGAGGACCGTACGGCGCCCCATCGGAACTGTTTGGGTCAATAGAGGCGGGCCCTGTCGAACCTTGACAGCCACCGAGCACGTTCGAGCACACCACAAAAAACTCGTTTGTGTCAATGGCAAGCCCCGGCCCAATCAAGGCGTCCCACCAGCCCGGGGCAGGGTGTCCAAGTTCGGCTCGGCCAGCGGCATGTGAATCACCGGTCCACGCATGGCAGATGAGGATTGCATTCGACGCATCGCTGTTGAGTTCACCCCACGTTTCGTAGGCGAGCGTGACCGACTGCAGTACTGACCCCGAGTCAAGAGCAAATGGCCGATCGTCAGCAAAGGTAAAGAATTGACGACGACCAACAGGGTCTCCCGGCGCCCAGGCACCTGTTACCGGTAGATCTTCAGCCATTTCCTTCACCTCCTCGCGTTCAGCAACACAACAACACTGTGCATCTGAGCGAATCGGCGCCGGTTTGCCGGGTATCCGACCGCATCGCACATCGTGTGCAAGCACCTTGGGGGCGAACCCAGGTTGCCGGGCCAAGAGCACTACGACTCCGACCGCTCTGAATGCTGTTCAAACGCTAGCAGTATTCAACGGCGAATGCACGGGAGTCGTCATCAACGGTCGCCGCGGTCGTCGTCGGCCGCGCTCGTTTGATCAATCGCACACGCTGGGGTGCCTCCGGGCAAACGGTGTCGGTTGCGTGCAATCACGCGATACGCAGCACTACCAAGAATGTTGATTACCGGCAGCGGGATCACTCGCCCGAGCACTCCCCACAGTCCGCCACGAAAGCGCATTGCCGCAGCGACCGCAGCATGACCGCTGTGGATCTCCCCATCGACACCAACCCATTGAAGAGCCTCGTTGCATTCATGTGGGGTGAGTCCGAGTGGCGGAAGATCTGCATGTTGCCATGGCTCTACTCGTGGGAGCCTCAACCACTCTCTAGCCTTGTTCGCCGAGGAGGTACAAAACCCGCAGTCACCATCGAAAATCAGCGCTGGCAGGTTGGCTGGTGGCGTCACATCTGTCCAATAACTGGCTGGGCGTAGCGCATCCGCTGTTCGTAGCCCGCTTCATATGGCAAAAAGCCCTGCCGGTCTGGGTACAGCATCTGCACGACACAAATTGATGCAGTGGTGAACTCCTCGAGTGCCGGACACCACGAGGTGGCGACTTCGTCGGTGAGCGGGGCAAATGCGCATCGCTGCTCACCATCGAGTAAACCCACCAGCTCGCATCCGGTCGGAATGTCAGTCCCACCTTTCAGAGCATCTACCGCAACGCTGATCACGTCATTCGCCGTCGCCGGTGCGAGCCCGACGACAAGAATTTCTGGAAAACCGGTGAGGGCAGTAACTCCGATGGAGTATGCATGAGCGGGGGTTGCTTGAGCATCGTCGACCGATGGCCGAACCGCCTCGAGCGCCCATCCGTTGGTCTCGAGCATCCATTCGATCTTTTCTCGGTGCGAGATGGTGAAGTCGGCTGGGTCAAATGTCACGGTCTTATTCTCGCGCAGACTCGCATGACGCACCTTGGCCAGATACGGTCAGTTTTGTCATGCGAGGTCGTTGGGCACTGTTTCTCTCACCGAAGTGGATTGCATTTCACCTTGTTGTGATTATTGCGGCGGTCACTCTGTTCAACCTCGGTCTATGGCAACTTCGCCGACTCGATGAACGCCAAACATTTAATGCTGTAGTCGAGCAGCGCTTCAGTGAACCTGCGGTCGCCTTGGACGTTCTCGTCCCAGATGATGTCGTGATTGACAGCGATGGTGCCGACGTACTCGCAGCAGACATCGAGTGGAGGTCGGCCACCGTTTCAGGCACCTACCTTCCTGAGCACGCAATTCGCGTTGTCAATCGGTCGCAGAATGGTCGTGCTGGCGACAATCTTGTTGTGCCATTGCGACTTGACGACACTCGGGTGCTACTCGTGAGTCGCGGTTTTGTGCCGCTTGGTGTCGAAGCCCCAGATGTTCCCTCCGTATCGGTTGAGGTCACCGGAAGGCTTCATCCGAGCCAGGAACGATCGCTTCTTGGAGCACGAGACCCATCAGAAGGTGTGCTTACCGAAGTACAGCGGCTCGATCTGTCTCGCCTCGATCCTCAAATTCCGGGTGACCTTCTTCCGATGTATATGGACCTGCTCTCTTCAGACCCCCCGGAGGTGTCAGGGGTCCCAGAACCGGTAATCGCTCCCGACCTCAGTGAAGGGAACCATTTGTCGTATGCGATTCAGTGGTTCGTGTTTTCGCTAGCGATTCTCGCGGGCTGGGTAGTTGCGATGAAGGTCAGCCAGAAACGAGCCCTGCGTCTCTCCAGCGATCACTGAGCGTTTCAGCCAGCTGCACCGTGGGAATCATCGGATTCACCGACGGGATCGCTGGGAAGACAGACGAATCAGCGACAAAAAGGTTTTCGATACCCTTCACCCTCCCGAGGCGATCGGTGACCTCACCCATGCAACACCCGCCGGTTGCATGGCTATAAACCGAAGTTGTCGAAGCGAGCCGATCCATAAGCCACTCGCCTTCGCGCCCGGGTCTCGGAACGTCGATACCCTCGCGGTGAGCGTGCTCGGCAGCAACTTTTGTCACCGCAGCCAACAGCAGTTCTTGCTCGCCCACGTGTTGGCAAAGCCGAAACTGTGCCTCAATCTCCCCGTTGTCATTGGCACCGATGACGCCGGTCGAAGTTGGGCGCATGAGCGCTGGTACAACCCACACCTCATCACCGACAACGGTTTCAATGACCTGCACCCCGCCAGAGCGTCGCGCTATCAACATTGTTGAAGGCAAGCCATCATTGCGATATCTGAGAGCGACGCTCGGATGATCCTGGAGCCGGCGACCTAGGCCCTCAACGGCGAACCCCGACTTCATCAACAACAACGGCGACATCAACGCTCCGGCGCAAACGACGATGCGATCGGCCTCCACGATCTCTCCCGAGTTGAGTTCGACACCGCAGGCCTGTGCATCGCCCATGACGACACGTTCCACCGTTGTGCTTGACCGAATCTCCACCTTTGAGCGCAATGCGTTGAGATACACCTCAGCAACCGATGCGCGTGACCCGTTTCGACGCACTCGTTGGTTGATTCCTTCACCTTCAACTGGCAGTCGGTGTTGCAAAAAGAATGGACCCGTGCTCGACGCAAGCCCGGCATTGATTGCTGACCCTCCGCCGAGGCCAGAGCCTGCGGTATACGAGACGTAAGGTCCACCCTCAACACGCCGCACACGCAGGCCGTCGATCGTGCGACCCGGAATCTGTGCCGCTTCATGCATATCGTCTGGCGTTGCGCCGTCGACCCCAAGTTCGATGAGCGTGACTGCCGCTCCCGCCTCCGCCAGCCGTGCAGCGATGACCGATCCGGCAACTCCCCCACCAACGACCGTCCAGCGCTGTTCCACTCGTCTATCCTGCCAGCCCTCAAGAATTCTGCAATGCCAACAAGCGACTCACCCGAAAAGTGCGCCATCATCTAGCTATGTCATCGTCTGACAATCCAGCAGGGTTCATTGAGATCGAAACTCAACCGGACGGCACAGAGATACTCCGACCAACGTCATTGTGCCGAGGCCCGTGGGATCCCGACTCGTGCCACGCCGGGCCACCAACTGGGGCAATTGCCCGCGCCGCCGGACAGGCCCTTCCTGACCTCCGGCTCGTTCGCCTGACAACAGAGATCATGAAACCGATTCCAATGGCCGGATTCACCCTGACTGCAACAGTGACTAAACCTGGACGCAACGTAGCGACGAGCAGAATCGAACTGCGCGATCTCGATGACGTGCTCATCGCTGTAAGTCACAGTGCTCACCTTGCCTCTCGAACCCCGCAGCCCGACATTCCCACGATCGCAGTTGATTCGATTCCGCTTGAGGCGTCAACGCCAGGGCCGTTTGTCTTTGATGCCACCCGCCACGGGTCGGTCGGCTTTATTAATGGTGTAGAAACCCGTTACCCCGATGGCCACGACAACTCAACCGGACCAACGTCGATATGGCTTCGAACCGTACCTCTCTTCACCAACGCCTCAGCATCAGGATTTCAACGAATCTGCCCTCTCGCCGACTGCGGTAATGCAATTTCTCGAAATGGCGAGCCGCTCGATTTTGGCTTTATGAATACCGACCTCAGTATTCACTTACACCGAGAGCCAGTCGGAGAGTGGTTCAGGTCTGAAGCAACCTCGCATTGGAGTCCCGATGGCATTGGAATGGCAGACGCCCTCTTATTTGACGAGCAGGGCCCGGTAGGGCGGGCCGTTCAATCGCTTGTCATCTCGCCGATGTAGGCACGCGCATCACGCAAGCTTTTCGACGAAGCCTTCAAGCTGCCGGAGGTTGCGGCATTCGTACACGCCATCGGTGAAATTGCCGTACTCACCGACGATCGAATCACCCGTATTCCAATATGACTTCGGTTCAGGGTTCAACCAGTAGACATGCCGTGCCTTCATTCGCATTTCTTTAATGACCCATGACTGGCTGGCGTGGTAGTTATTGCGAGCGTCACCGAGCAGCAACACCGTCGTTTTCGGACTGATGTCCTTGCCGTAGCGCTCCCAAAACACTTCGAACGCATGGCCGTAATCGGAGTGCCCATCGACCCACACCACGTCGGCCTCGGTGTTGACGCGATGAATCGCCTCGGTGATGTCTTCAGTGGCCTTGAAGTAATCCGTAACTTCATCGATGCCATCGATGAACACGAACGATCTCACCTTTGAGAACTGGTTCGAAATCGCGTACACCAACATGAGGGTGAAGCGGGCGAATGCAGCCACCGACCCGGAAATATCTGCCACCACCATCAACTCTGGTTTTGCGGGGCGCGGATATTTGAATTTCGGTTCGGCTGGAACACCGCCGTAACTCAACGAATGCCGCACAGTATTTCTGAAGTCAAGCGGGCCTTTGCGCCCATGCTTACGCTTTCGGGCAAGCCGTGCTGCGAGCTTTCGGGTGAGAGGCTGAAGCGCTTTCCGAAGGCTCACCATCTCTTCCCGTGAGGCGTGCATAAATTCGACGTCTTCGGGCAACGGCTTCCGCAGCGTCTTCGCCATTGCCTCTGCACCACGATCGGCGACAAGGCGACGCCGAATTTCTGCTTCCACCTCGGCTTTAAATTCGGTGATGCGGTGCTCAAACTCTTCACGCTCTAAGCGCTGTTCGAGGCGACCGGCATCACTTTCTTGACCGTGGTTAGCAGCGTCAACCATTTTTGCGAGCATGCCATCGAGGTCGAGGTTACGAAGGGTGCGATACAGGTAGTAGGTGCCTCCGACAGGTCGACCCGGCTCCATACCCGCAAAGCGTTGCACCGCCTGTCGAGCAAGAGCTTTCATCAACGCTTGATCGCCCTGCATCAGCGCTTGCATCAACAGGTGGGCGATCTCTTCTGGGGTCAAGGCATCGAGCGAACCCGCTCCGCCCCGACCGTCACCCTCCTGAGACGCATCTTGCATCTCGCGCCACAGGTCATCGAGTTCAGATGATTCACCATCTGCGTTTGCCAGCTTGTACTCAGGCCCACGGAGGCTGAAATACACCTCGAAGACCGTTTCAAACGACCGCCAGTGCGCCTGGTTTTTGATGAGTGTTGCGCCGAGGGCATATTTGAATGCTTCGCGGTCTTCGATTGGAATGTGCTGGACTGCGTCCATTGCATCAAGGTTCTCCGTCAGACTGACGGGAAGCCCGGCCTCTCGCAGTTGAACCACAAAACCGTTGAGCAGGTCGAGCATCGACCGTGTTTCGGTGGCGCTCATGAATGTGTCCTCACTCGTCGACCGACAAGTCCTTCGCGGCTTTGGCGATGTCGGTCTGATATTTCAGCAAGATGTGCAACGTCTCTTTTGCAACCGTTTCATCGATGGTCTCGATGTTGAGCAGCAACAGTGTTCGGGCCCAGTCGAGCGTTTCTGACACGCTCGGCGCCTTCTTCAGGTCAAGTGAGCGAATGGAACGAACTACTCGGGCAATTTGCTCCGCAAGGCTTTCGGTGACTCCTGGCACCTTCGCCAACACGATTTCGCGTTCACGCTCCATTGAGGGGTAATCGACGTGCAGGAAGAGACACCGGCGCTTCAGCGCTTCAGACAACTCCCGAGTGTTATTCGAGGTGAGGAACACCAATGGAATCTGCTTTGCTTCGATCGTTCCCAACTCAGGAATTGACACCTGATACTCCGAGAGAATCTCAAGCAGCAACGCTTCGGTTTCAACCTCAACACGATCAACTTCGTCAATCAGCAGCACAACCGGATCGTCAGCCGTAATCGCCTCAAGGAGAGGACGAGTCAACAAGAATTCGTCAGAGAAGATGTCATCGTGGATGTCCGTCCACGAATCTGAAGCTTTGTCGGCCTGAATGCGCAGGAGCTGCTTCTTGTAGTTCCATTCGAACAACGCCTTTGATTCGTCCATGCCCTCGTAGCACTGCAGACGAATAAGGCGAGCTCCAGTGAACTCGGCAACCGACTTCGCAAGCTGTGTCTTACCCGTGCCTGCAGGACCTTCCACGAGCACGGGCTTCCCCAGCCGGTCGGCGAGGTACGCAACTCCAGCGATGCCGTCATCGGCAAGGTAGTTGATGTCGCGAAGCCCATCTCGGACTTGTTGGACACTTTCAAAGCGATTCACGAGTTCGGAAGCCATATGACCCGACGCTACTTCGCGAGCCTTCAAACCGCATCATTGGCTTCGCTTAACACAATGTGAGAGTGATCGAAATTCCACCTCTTCGGCGAGCCTCGAA
Organism: Acidimicrobiaceae bacterium; assembly: GCA_012269985.1. Taxonomy (GTDB): domain Bacteria; phylum Actinomycetota; class Acidimicrobiia; order Acidimicrobiales; family Ilumatobacteraceae; genus Casp-actino5. Next base: position 6,283 of record JAAXJF010000079.1, on the reverse strand, counting down.
GTTTCGCAATACAACCGTTCAACGCTGCGCACACTCAGCGTTTCCCGTTGCTCTGTGCGACGCAGAGTCGCCCCAAGATGTGTACGGCGTTATCGACTGTCAGCAGGAAACTCCGGCCATATCAGCCGCGGCAATGGTGTTTTCGAGCAGACACGCAATTGTCATCGGCCCAGTGCCGCCAGGCATCGGTGTAATCGCCCCTGCGATCGCCTGCACCTCGTCAAACCGCACATCGCCGACGATTCCGTCTTCACTGCGGGAAATGCCCACATCGATCACTGTCGCCCCCGGGCGAACATGGTCGGCGGTGATCATGCCAGCCTGACCAGCCGCCGCAACGATGATGTCAGCCTCCCGGCATGCAGACACGAGGTCGCTCGTGCGCGAGTGCGCAAGAGTTGTCGTCGCATCCACCCCACGACGACCGAGGAGCAACATCTGCGGCAGACCGACCAATGTCGAGCGACCTACAACGACCGCCCGCTGCCCACTTGTGGTAATACCGTAAGAGTCAATCAGCCTCATCACTCCGAGCGGTGTGCATGGTGCGTGTCCAGGTAGCCCACGGACGAGTCGTCCAAGCGAACGATCGGTCAAGCCATCGACATCTTTCTCCGGAGGCAGCATTGCGAGCACGGGTTCGGCGTCAAGATGATCTGGAAGTGGCAACTGCACGAGGATTCCGTGAACATTCGAGTCGGCAACAAGTTCGGCTACAGCCTGCTCGACCTCTTGCTGAGTCGCTGAGCTGGGCAGTTCAACACCGCGAGAGACGATGCCAGCTTCGGTTGCCTTTCGGTGCTTCATATTGACGTACACCCGACTCGGGGCATCGTCACCAACGAGTACTGTCGCAAGACAGATTGCGGGTGAGCCGGCCGATTCAATGCGGTCTCTCAAGCGCCCCACGGTGAGATCGCGAAGGCGGTTACCGTCGAGCAATAAGGCCCCGCCTTCGGTATAACTTGGCTCCGCAACAACGTTCACGATGCCAAGTCTACGAACACCCCAACAAATGTTCCATCGCTTGACAGTCGCTGCTCTTGGAGTTGTTGCCCCGAGACGCGAGTTCGGCCGGCCCCGAAGGGCCGGCCGAACCACTCGTCAGTCTGAGCTGATCAGGCTGCTGCGCGAGCGGCCTCGAGCCACTCATCAACCTGAGCACGGTTGTCGTCGATCCAGCCTTGAGCAAGATCGAGGACAGCGGTGCCTTCAGCCATCTCAACGTTCATCAATGAAACGTCGATAACGCTCATCTTGAACAGTTCGAGCAACTTAGCGGCAGCCGGGTTGGCCTCAAGCCAATCGTTGTTCGCAGACACCTGAATGTCAGCAGCGACCCATCCGAGCTGGCACACGCCGTCCTCGGAACCTGGGCACTGATCTGCACCGATTGATGCGGTACCAGGCCGCTGGTCGTAGCCTTCGCCACCCTCGGCACCAAGTGGGTTGGAGTCGTCAATGACGTCGTTGACCTCGAGCCAAAGCACGTTGTCTCCTGGACGGAGTTGCGTGATGTACGCGCTTGGTGTCCAGGTGTAAACGATTGCTGGCTCGCCAGCATCAGCTTTGGTTGCGGCCTCGGCAAACATTGCGTCGTAGCCGGCGATGGTCTGCTTGATGTTCTCCCAACCAGAGAATGCAATCTGGCTCTGGATGATGTCATCACAGGTCCAGCTTTCTGAACAGCCGTAGATGTCGGCGATTCCGTTGCCTGGGTCTGGGTCATCAGCGTCGTATGCCGCGATCGCATCTGCGTTCGAGTTGAAATCGTCTAGTGAGGTGATTCCATATTCTTCAGCAAATGACTTGGTGATGAGGTAGCCCTGAAGACCGCCTGCCATCATCATCTCGCCAACGGGGCTCACATGGTCTCCCACGAGCGAGCCGTCTGGAAGTTCGTTTGCAAGCCACGAGTTGTGACCTGGGTACCACGAGTTGATCCAGAAGTCGGCGTCACCTTGCGCCATTGCAATGTAGGCGTTTGCTGGTCCGAGTTCGAGATCCTTCGGATCGCTGACGTCGTAGCCGAGTTCTGCGAGAAGCAAGTGGGCAACATAGGCGTTCGGATCCTCAGTTGACCAGTCGGCTTTCGCCATCGTCACTGACGTCCCTTCGCCCGGGGCTGCGTCATCGCCGCCGCAGGAAGCCACGATGAGTCCGAGGGCCACGAGCGTCGCTGTGAGTGCTCTCTTTTTCTTAATCATGTTTTCTCCTTAGGTGGTGTGTCGTCACGCCGCAAACAGTTCACGCCGCTCACGAGGCAACACTTTTTGTTTCCCAACATCGGGACCGATGCTGGAAATCTTGAAGCGGTCATGAGACCACCTCTTCGTAGACTTTTGACCGCTCGAAGACGGTCACAATCGACCTCGCCGAGAAGAACGCAAGGGCTCCCGCAATGAGGGCAAGCATTGCCCCGACCCCGCTGTAATAGTTCTTGTCGGTTGCTCTAGCGAGCGTCCCGACGAAGCCGAGCGAAAGACCGACGACTCCAGCGCCAAAGCCCATTGCGACGACCCCGGACATCCATCGGCGTCGATTCGAAAAGCCTGCGGCACCAGAAGCCCCGACTGCACCGACGCCCGCAACGATGACTGCACCGAAGACCCACGGCCCCAACTGAACACCCTTCGGGTCTTGGCCGGTGATCACAATGCGCTCAACCGCTTGAGCCTTCGCACGGATGACCTGAATCTCGGTTGCCGCAACTCCGACATCCATCTCGCCGGCCTCTGCCTTACGTTTCACTTCCTCGATCTCAGCCTGAAGCGCCGGAGTCAGCACGACGCCGCCGCGTTCATCGAGTTGCCACATTGACACCATCGAGACGGCTGCGATGCCGATTGCGAAGCTTGCAACGACAATCTGCGACGCACCAATTCGCTGCCGGAGCGGCCGGCGCGGGCCGTACGGTGCAGAACGAATCCACACCACTCCTGCAACCGTTGAGACCAATCCGCCGACCAGAGCAACGAACACTCCGAGACCAGCCGAATAGTCCGGCGACGCTGCGCTCGGATTCGCAACAAAGTACCCGAGCACGGTAATCACCATCGCAATTGACATCACCACCGCAATATCGGGGTTAAACATTCGAGCCCGCCGGCGGCCTGAAAGGACCAAGAGCACCGTTGCAATCTGCATCACCGCCCCCAGCAAGACGATGTAAGCGAACCACGACCCTCCCTCGGCGTCGAAGGCTCCGAACGACGACCCGTTCAACCCAGCATCGGCTAGCCGCGAATATCCGGTGAACAATGATCCGTTTGATGCCCAGGCAAAGGCCAAACTGGCAAGAGAAATGAGGGCTCCGATGCCGAGCAACCCGGCAAGCAGTCGCTCTTGCGAATCGCCCGGCGCAACCTGACCTTCGGTCATCTCCTCTTCACTTTGGGTCGACGACAAAGAAGGGTTGAAATCGGGGTTCTCCAACAGAAGTTCCGGCTCACGCCGTGCGCGCCACGCCGTCGACATACGACTGAACAGCCCCGCGCCACCGGTCTGAGTCTGTGAAATTCGGTCGAGGATCACGGCAAGAAGGAAGAAACCAAGACCCGCTGACGCCGCCAGGTTGACGTCCTGTTGGCCAAGCGCTCTGAAGAGAAGGGCCCCCATGCCTCCGGCCCCAAGGATTGCCGCGATTCCAAGCATCGAAAATGCAAGCAACAACGTCTGGTTGATACCCGTCATGATTGCGGGTCGCGCTAATGGAAGTTGAACGTCTCGCAACACGCGCAACTCACGAGCCCCGTAGGCGCGCGAGGCCTCAACAACATCTTCAGGAACCTGGCGGATCCCAAGGTTTGTCAGTCGAATCAAAGGTGGGAGGGCGAACACCATCGTGGCCATCGTTGCCGAGACTCGACCGACTCCCCAGAAGTACACGAAGGGCAACAGGTAAACAAACGAGTGAATGACCTGCATTGCATCGAGCGTCGGACGCATGACCTGCCAGACCGAGTCGACGCGGCCAGATAACACTCCAAGAGGAATGCCGATGATGATGCACACGATCACTGCAACGAGAATGAACCCGATCGTTCGGGCAGTTTGTACCCAGAATTCGTTTCCGAGGAGCCCACAAATAATGAGGCCCGCTGCTGAACCCATCGCAACAGTCAAGTTTCGGACAAGCCACGCGATAACAAACATGATCGCCACGACGACAAGCCACGGAATTGCGATCAAAAAACGGTCGACCAGATTTTCGAGCAAGAACTCAAATGGCCACGCAATGACGTCGAGCGCCCCACCCATGTTGAGAGTGATCCAGTTGACGGCTTCTTCAATCCAACTTCCGAACGGAATGTTGAACTCGTCAAGAACAGCGTCGTCAAGGATGCCAGGGCCGTCATCGTTGCGAACGAGGCTCACAAGAACACCTCCCGTTCAAAACTGTCGATCAACGACTCGACTCGTCCCAATTCTTCCATGATGTGACGCGGATCAAGGTTGCCGACAAGCTTGCCGTCCTCGACAACAGCAATCGGCAAACCGCGCCCTGCAAACGCGTAAATTTCGTTCAGCGTCTGCCTCGGACCACACCGTTCGAAGTCGGTACGTAGGGCTTCTGAAACTACCGACGCTCCACGCTCGAGAGCGTCGAGACCATCGGCGACGGTCAGCATTGCTTCAGGAGCGCCATTCGCGTCGAGCACGAACACTCCAGCCCGATCTTCAATTGACCGGACTGCATTTGCAAGCGAATCGGTTGCGGTGATCGGCGCAGGTTCAACCATCACTTCCTGAACCTCAATAACCCGGCCTTGATCAACGTCTTGGACGAACTCGGCCACATAACCCGATGCAGGCTTCGTCAGGATCTCTTCGGGCGTACCGATCTGCACCACTCGACCGCCCCGCATAATGCACACCCGATCGCCGATTCGGAGGGCTTCGTTGAGGTCGTGAGTAATGAAGAGAATGGTCTTTTTCAATTGCTGCTGAATCGCCATTAGTTCGTCTTGCATTTGACGACGAATGAGTGGGTCTAAAGCGCTGAAGGCTTCGTCCATGAGCAGAATCGAAGGGTCGCTTGCAAGGGCCCGAGCAAGACCAACCCGCTGCTGCATGCCACCCGACAACTGCGAAGGCATCGACATGGCGTATCGCTGGAGCCCGACGAGCGACAACGCTTCCATCGCCGAATTTAGGCGTTCAGTTTTATCGACTCCTTGCACCTCAAGCCCATATGCCACGTTGTCGATGACGTTTCTATGCGGGAACAACGCAAAGTGCTGGAATACCATTCCCATCTTCTCGCGGCGTACTGCCTGCAGCGCACGCCCCGCCAAGGTTTGGATATCAACATCGTCAACCCAGACACTCCCGGCCGTGACCGAATGCAATTGGTTGACCGTTCGGATTGCTGTCGACTTTCCAGACCCTGAAAGCCCCATGATCACGAAAAGTTCACCCTGACGAATATCAACGTTGACATCAGCAAGGCCTACGCCGTGGTCAGTCCAGGCTTGGATCTCCGTCTTTGAATGTCCAGCTCGTGCGAGTTCGAGGGCACGACCACGCGGTTGTTCCCCGAAAATCTTGTAGACGCCCTCTAGGCGGATGGTTCCTGTCACGATCTCGATATGTGTCGGCTCGGGCCACCAAAACGCCAAGCAACTCCCGCGGAACGCACTAGCCCAGATCGCCGGACCTGTGAGCTCACCCGGGGTCACTCAAAGCGACCTCAGTAGGAGACCTTAGTCGGTTTGCCCGGTAGGCGCCATTATCCGCACCCTGAAACGACCAATATCATTCGCTGTGAACAGCAGATCACTTCTTTTTTCGTCGTCGAGCCGCCCGATTTCCTGGCTGCCCACCTCCGGTGCGGCGACTTGCTGCGACTGGTTTACTTCCACGGTTCCCGCCCGCCTTATACGGATTTGCCCGGAAACAAAGATTGCAGTCCCACTTCTCACCCTCACCAACTGGCATTCCACCGTGAAGAGCGCTCAGCCGGCGGTTCGTCGCTTCATCTTCGATGTTGTGAAAGATCACCAGACGGCCAGGTTTCGCCTCAACCTCAAGGTCGAGTTTTGGGAAGCTTGTGCCCCCGCCGCCGGCAACATCGTTGAGGTACATCAGTGCGGTGAGCACACGTTGACCGCCATTTTCTGTTCGAAGACGACCCTTTTCGGTTCTCAAATCCCAGCCGTCGAAATGAGGCCGATATTCCTGGGTTTCGGCGTAATGAACCACCTGCATCGACTCCGAGTGATGGGGAGGAATATCAACGAGGTCGCGCACACGATGAATGATCTCTTGCACTTTGGAAGAG
>JAAXJF010000003.1:8405-13768 GCA_012269985.1 Acidimicrobiaceae bacterium | reverse complement strand
GATAATGGCTGCGAGCATATCTGCGCGGCCGGGCATGGTCTCGACTTCGACGTATTCGTGATCGGCATGGGCTCCGCCACCTACGGCACCGAGTCCATCAAGTGTCGGAACACCGCGTGCGGCGGTGAAGTTCCCGTCGCTGCCTCCTCCGACCGCCACTCCGCCAACAGAAGCGTCATGAGCGAGCGCAAGCGGCATGAGTTCAGCCGAGGCTGATTCAGGCATCGGTGGGCGTCCGACCCGACCATTCACCTCAATGGTTGCACCCGGATTCACTGGAGCAAGATCTGCAAATGCCGCTTCGATGCGGTGAGCTTCTTCTGCCGACGTCACCCTCACATCGACCCGAATTCGGGTTTCAGCTGGGACAACATTGTCAGCCGTGCCCGCATGTGCCACCGTTGGCGTCACCGTTGTCTCCTGCAGATCATCAGCAAGCTCTGCGATGGCGAGCACCTGATGCGCTGCTTCAACAAGTGAGTTCACGCCTCGGTGAGGCTCGAGTCCGGCATGCGCGGCTCGACCACCGATCACGACTTCGAAGGTACCGGTGCCCTTTCGGCCTGTCTTTAGCGCTCCGCCGTCGCCGCTTGGCTCCAATACGAGGACCGTTCCGCACGCAATGGCTCGCTCTTCGAGAAGTGATCTCGACGTCGTTGACCCGACTTCTTCATCGCACGAGAGCAATATTTCAACTCCTGAGCGGTCGTTCATTGAGGCAACTGCATGAATTGCTTGCACAATTCCGGCTTTCATATCGAATACGCCTGGTCCGGTGGCTCGGCCGTTCTCTAGGTTGAACGGCCGCTGGTCGAGGGTGCCTGCGGGAAATACGGTGTCGTGGTGCCCCAAAATGAGCACCTTTGGGTCACCGCCTCCGGTCCAGTGCACGTGCGGACCCGCCCCCTCATCGATGAGGGTTGGACGCGTTCCTAGATGCCGTTCTATGAGATCGGCAACTACCTCGGCCGATCGTGCCAACAATTGCGGATCGCTCGAGGGTGACTCGGCTTCGACAAGTTGCCGCAGATCGTCGATCATCGTTTCGAGCACGTCTCCCATCACCTACACGCTAGCCCTGGGTGCGGTCTCTTATCCTCTCAGCCCCACAGATCAGCGCTGAGTTCCTCTCGATAGGGAGGGTCGGCCCCGCGGCGACCGACTGCGATCACGGATGCGTGAACACCTGCCGTGGCTGCAGCCGCAACGAGGTCGAGGTCGCCCAACGTGTCGCGGTGCACATCAGAATGTGTGCTGCGTTGAACCCACCACGCCACAAAACCGGCACAGAAGGTATCTCCGGCGCCGACGGTGTCGACGATGTCGACATAGGGTACAGCCACCTGGGTTGAACCCTTCGGAGTGAGAATCTCAACTGGAGATGAGCCCGCAGTCACCACGACGGCCTTCGGGCCTCCTTCCAGCAATCGACGTGCAGCCGTCATTGAGTCAAGTTCTGGGTAGAGATATTTAAGGTCCTCATCACTTACTTTGATGACGTCTGCTGCGGCTACCACCGCATTCAGGCGTGCTCGGTACTCGTCAGGCTGTGTGATCACCAGGGGTCGACAGTTGATGTCGATCAACGCCAACGTCGTTGGTGGTCTCTGAAGAACGAGTTGCGCAATGTGATTGGCCACCGGCGGCAGAACAAGCCCGAGGCCTCCGGTGAATATCCATCCCTCATCAACGTGAGAATCGTCTCCAGCGATCTCTTGCGCAGCAGTGCCATCGACATAAAACCGGTACGACGCACTGCCGTCGTCGGATAGTTCGGCTAACGCAAGTGTGGTCGGCGCTGTCGTGCGGCGCACGTGGTCGACGTTTACTCCAGCGTCAGTCAGTTGGGTGAACAGGTCATCACCAAATCGATCTTCAGAGATCGCGCCGATAAAGGCAGTCTCTACACCGAGTCGACCGAGCGCTCGTGCGGCGTTGAAGGGAGCACCCCCGCACACGGCGTCTAATTCTCCTCCATCAGTGACGATGAGGTCGACCAATGCCTCGCCGAACACCGAGACTTGCGGCGCTGCTGACATGTCATCATCGTCGCAGACATTTCGCAAAACCTGCGACATTCTCTCAAGCGGCGAGGCAAGTTCGTTTTCCTCTGCGAGGATGGAGGCGATGTCAGTATTCACTGTTATCGCTTTCATTGTTGGCACCATCGTGCTGATTTCGGGCGCTGACATCATGGTTCGCGGGGCAGCACGCATTGCAGCAAGCAGTGGCCTTTCACCGGTGGTCATCGGTCTTACCATCGTCGCATTCGGAACGAGTGCCCCTGAACTCGCCGTGAGCATTGGGGCAGCGACACGTGGCACCAGCGATCTCGCCCTCGGAAATGTTGTTGGCAGCAATATCGCCAACATCCTCCTCGTTCTCGGCTTGTCAGCAGTTGTCGGATCAGGGCTCGTCGTCGCATTTCGTATCGTTCGCATCGATGTTCCGCTCATGATCGGCGCATCAATTGCAGTCATCGTGCTCGGTCTCGACGGATCGCTTGGACGTATCGATGGTGGCCTGTTTGTTATCGCTCTCCTCGCCTACCTTTTCCGAACGGTGTCATCTGCGAGGTCAAATGTCGATGGCGAAAGCCACCATCACATCGCAAAAGATTACGAAGAGGGTCTTGCAGCTGAGATTTCAGGGACGCATCCGCTGTGGCAAAGCTTCGCACTTGTTGTTGTAGGCATCGCCATGCTCGTTATTGGCTCACAGTTGCTCGTCACTGCTGCGACAGACCTTGCAACGGCATTCGGGGCAAGTGAGTTCCTCATCGGTCTTACCGTGGTCGCTGTTGGAACATCGCTACCCGAAATCGCAACCTCAATCGTTTCAGCCGCCAAAGGTCAACGAGACCTCGCTGTCGGAAACGCAGTGGGCTCAAACTTGTTCAATCTTCTTGCAGTGCTGGGTTTCACCTCTCTCATTGCACCGATTGAGGTGAGCAATACTGCTCTCGGCTTCGACCTTCCGTTCATGCTTGCCGTTGCAGTTGCATGTCTACCCATATTCGTAAACGGGTATGTCATCAAACGTTGGGAGGGAGTGCTGTTCACCGGCTACTACGTCGGCTATCTCGTGTGGTTGGGGCTCGATGCTGCGTCGGCCTCCATCCACGACGAGTTCAACTTTGCCATGCTCGTGTTCGTTGTGCCACTCACCGCAATTACTCTCACCGTGATTGGCTTACGTGCGGCGCGTCCGGCGCAAACTGCAGTGCAATAATCCGATTGCTATGGGCCGGGGCGGCCAGAGGGCGACGGCTCTCGTCAGCTACGAATACTCGACATTGCGGCACCGACGATGCCGGCCGTGTTTGCAAACTCCGCTACAACAATTTCGGGGCGAACCTCGAGTAACGGCACCCAATTCTCCGCTGACTTCGATGCTCCTCCCCCGACGATGATCACATCAGGCGAGAACAGCGCATCGACAGTCTGAAGGTACCTCGACACTCGGCGAGCCCATTTGCGCCACGTCAGATCTTCACGTTTACGAGCACTCGCTGCCGCCCACCGCTCAAATGACTCACCTCGGAACTCAAGGTGACCAAGCTCAGAATTTGGAACGAGATGCCCATCAACGAACAAGGATGACCCGAATCCTGTCCCAAATGGGAGGGTGCTCACGACGCCCCGCCGACCTGCTCCGGCCCCGAACGACATCTCGGCGACACCTGCGGCATCAGCATCGTTCATTACGACGACGTCGTGTTTCAGCAGCGAAGAGAACAATGTCTCCGCATCGACGTCAATCCAACTCTCGTCGATATTGGCTGCGGAGTGGACGATGCCATTTCGCACCACAGACGGGAGCGCTATCCCGACGGGGCCTTCCCATTCAAAATGCCGAACGAGGTCGACAACAACGTCAGCCACCGCCTCCGGTTTCGCCGGATGCGGCGTTGGAATTCGAAACCGTTCAACAACGAGTTGGCCAGACTCTGACATATTCACTGGGGCGGCTTTCATCCCGCTGCCGCCGATGTCGATACCGAACCCGATATGTGAGGTCACGGGCACCAACACTATCGATCAGGCTTTGGCTCTCGTCTTGCGAAGTACAGGATCTGCGAGCGCCAGCGCACGGTCCGCAAACGACAGCACGCGCCCAGCAGCGCCTGGGGTGTCACCGTCGACAAGGTTGCCCATAACCTGCAGGGTGATGTTCGCAATTGAGTGAGTTCCAACCGCAACCCGTAGCCCTGTTCGCAGCAAGAACGGATGTCCGATGAGGAACGCAAACCGTCGGCCGGTGCGGAGGAATGCATCGAATCGCTCGCCAACAGCATCGTCGTAGCGAGACTCGGCGCCAACCGGATCGCGAAGATATTCGTCGGCCGCAAGCATTCCAGATTCGAGCCCGTAGTCGATCCCCTCACCATTCATCGGGTTAACGAGTCCTGCAGCATCGCCTACGGCCATCCAACCGGGTCCTGAACGCTTCACCACCGACATTGGCAACCGCCATGCACGGGCCTTTCCGATGTCGGCTCCAAGACTCCATGGGCCCTCAACCGTGGCTCGATACGACGCAAGCAGCTTGTTGAGATTGAGGCTCTTGAAGCCCTTCATCGTCGACAGAGCTCCAACACCGATATTCACTGAGCCGTCTCCACAGGGAAACATCCAGCCGTATCCGGGCACGGGTGTTCCGTGTTCATCGCGGAGTGTGAGGCACGCCTCCAACATGTCATCGGCATGCCTTGGCGACTCGACATAACTTCGAATTGCAAGGCCAAATGGTTCATCGGTGACACGGACTGCGCCGAGGTCTCGGGCTACAGCGCCGGGAGCACCTGTCGCAACAATCACCTTTTCGGCATACACCTCGCGTATTCCGCCTGCGCATTCGACTCGAACACCTCGAACCACATCATCTTCGATAATCGGTCGTGCCGTCGACTGAAACGACACAGATGCTCCTGCAGATTCGGCTGCGCCGATGAGCTCTGCATCAAGGCTCTGACGCGGCCACACGGCACCGTATCCGGGAAACCGATCGGTTTCGGGCCATGGCAACTCACGTATTTGGCGCCCGGCGATCATTCGCAGACCAGAGATTCGATGCGATGCATCGATCGGGATATCAAGTTCTTTCAGCGCTGCAACCGCCCGAGGGGTGAGCCCATCACCGCAGATCTTGTCTCGGCCTCGTTCTCCAGATTCGAAGCCCGCTACCGATGCCCCTGCCCGTGCTGCACGCAGCGCAGCAGCCGCGCCGGCCCGGTCGGCACGGATGGCACCCGAGCCGGCGCCGGTGCAGGCCACCGCGCCGCGGGCCGCCACCGTGCAGGCGCCCGGGGTGGACCCGGCCGCGTCGAGGCGGAAGATGACCGGCAGGCCCGACCCGCCGCC
>JAAXJF010000003.1:0-8395 GCA_012269985.1 Acidimicrobiaceae bacterium | reverse complement strand
TCGTTCTCCAGCTTCTAAGACCGCTCCCGCTGCACCTCCCCGAGCTCCACGCATCGCCGCAGCCGAGCCGGCTGGGCCTCCACCTATAACCGCAATGTCAACTCGTTCGCTCACGATGGAACGTCAGTTCTCGCCAGCGATCAAGTGATGATGACGGATGACCTCCGCAACGATAAACCGGAGGAACTTTTCAGTAAATGCAGGGTCGAGGCCAGCTTCGGTGGCGAGGGTCCGAAGGCGCTCGATCTGCTCGTTTTCACGTGTCTCATCCGCAGGAGGAAGCCCGACTTCAGCCTTGTATTCACCGACCGCCTGGGTGATCTTGAAACGCTCTGCGAGCATGCAAACGAGAGCGGCGTCAATGTTGTCAATACTTGCTCGATAGCGAGACAAACGGTCGTCGTTCACGGGGCATGCTCCTCGGTGTTATCCGCCTTAGAAACGCTAGCGGCATTGCGCCTGTAGAGCCATCCCTGCGCAAGTATCGGCGGTCACCGTGCAGAACCTGGCCAATATCCGATCGCAATTCGATCGTGCCCAAATGCGTCACGACGGACCTCGCAGTCGACGTACCCGTGCTCTTCGAAGAGATACTCCGTCGCCAACCGTTGGTCAGCACCAATTTCAAGCACGAGCGCACCATTCGCCGTCAGAAAGTCGCCTGCCTTCCGAATAATTTCACGAATTGCATCAAGCCCATCAGGGCCCGAGTACAGCGCAACTTCCGGCTCATAATCTGAAACATTTCCGTCGACATCTGGGCTGTCCAGCGCAATGTACGGGGGGTTCGACACGATCACATCGGCCTGCAGGTTCGCCGGTAGCGCATCAAACCACCGGCTCTCAATGATCGTGACATTTCGCGCTGGTCGACCAATTCCTGCGAGGTTCGCTCGGGCAACTGCGAGAGCATCCGGCGAGATGTCGGTCATCCAGATCGACGTGTTATCGATTGGGAGTTCAGTGGCAAGCGCCAAACCAATTGCGCCCGAACCCGTCCCGAGATCGATCACGGTTCGTCCCCCTTCAACCGCCCTTGCGAACTCAATGGCAACGCCCACAACCTCTTCGGTTTCCGGGCGAGGAATAAGTACCCGCTCATCAACGAAAAGATCGAGATGCCGAAATGCCCACCGACCGAGGACATATTGCAGTGGCTCTCCTGAGCGGTATCGCCCGACCATGGCATCAAGATGCGCCACCATGCGCTCTGTCACCTCTTCGTCTAGAACGTCGTCAACCCGATCAGCCGACACTGCGACTTCGACCAGCCACCGAGCGTGAGTCCGATCTCCGATAACTGCTGCGGTCGACTCAACAAGTTCGCGAACGGTCGTCACAGCCCACCTTCGGTCTCCTGGGCGAGAAGTCGTTCGCGTTCTTCGAGAAGAAGAGGTTCGATGACGTGATCAAGCGCTCCCGCAAGCACCTCAGGAAGACGATGAATCGTAAGACCAATTCGGTGATCGGTCACTCGACCTTCTTTGAAGTTGTAGGTACGAATCTTTTCGCTTCGGCCGCCACCACCGACCTGAGACCGCCGATCTGCAGACCGCTGTGAGTCTTGCTCCGATTCTGCATGCGCCTTGAGGCGAGCTCGAAGCACCTGCATGGCCCGCGCTCGGTTTTGTAACTGGCTTCGCTCGTCTTGCATTGTGACAACAAGCCCGGAAGGTCGGTGGGTGATACGCACTGCAGAGTCGGTCGTGTTGACGTGCTGCCCTCCCGCTCCCGATGAGCGATACACATCAATGTCGAGATCACGATCGTCGATCTCAACTTCGACTTCATCAGCCTCAGGCAACACCGCAACCGTTGCAGATGAGGTGTGAACACGACCCTGGCTCTCGGTTACTGGCACGCGCTGAACTCGGTGTGGCCCTCCTTCGAACTTGAGGTGCTGCCACGCGTCGTCACCACGAACGATGAACGTCACCTGGTTCGTTCCACCGAGGTCACTTGCATCGTGTGAGAGCACCTCAAGTTTCCAGCCACGCAATTGGGCGTATCCGCGGTACATGTCGAGAAGGTCTCCCGCGAAGAGATTGGCTTCCTCACCGCCCTCTGCCCCACGGATCTCAACAATCACATTTCGACCTGCGTCTGGGTCTGGAGGAATGAGCAATTCCCGCACGTGTAGTGCGAGCGCATCAAGTTCTCGTTGGCCCGCAAGCACCTCTTGTTCAAATGCTGCTCGGTCGTGATCATCGGCGACCTCGGCGAGTTCACTGGCAGCAGCGATGTCGTCAAGTAAACGATCTCGGGTCACAAGCGCGTCAACAAATGCTTGAAGTTGGTGATACCGCTGCGACACTTTCCGCAACTCATTCGGGTCGGCTGCGGTCGCAGGATCGGCTAACCGTTGCTCAAGTTCACGGAATTCGCCAGCGTGCGCCGCGAGGCGCTCAAAAAGAGCATCGTGCTCGTGAGAAGGCTGCGACATCGTGATATGAGACTACTCTCAGCGGCTTAACAGTTCGGCTTGCGACACGATGCGCATTGGACGGCGAGACCGTTGTGCCATCTCGTTGAGCACGGGCAGACGATTACGGCCGTCGATGGCGACAAGAATCTCAGTCACCGTCTCACCATGGGCTGACCACTCGGCATGGTCGGCGGCGTCGACGATGGCCCCGAGGTCGGTACCGGTCGTGCAGGCAACGAGTACGTGTTCACCATTTAGTTGGGCTGAAATGAAAGCGGGAGCCGCATCGGACATGCTGCCGCGCGGCAGCACCCCGGGCATCGCCACGCGGTTTGCCAATGGCGAATCAGCAGACGACAACACGGTCGCTCTCATCCAACGTTCGGCCGACAGCCGATTGAGCGGATGCGGGTCAGCAGCGGGATGTCGGTATGTCTGAACGAATTCGACAACTCGCACGAGCGAGTCGAGAGCTGGGGCATCACCGTGCAGCATCTGAAAGGCCTCACGATCCTGTGAACCGACGCCAACTTGTAATTTCCAGTCATCCTCAAATATCACTCGGCAGACTTCAAGCCCCGCCACTTCGCCGGTGAGCACGCCATGCTCGATCACGACCTCAGCGCCCGCCTCAGAGATGATCGATCGAAACTCATCGATCTCGAACGCACATTCCGCTTCGGTCTCAGCAGACCGCGGATCAACCCCGGTCAGCGACCTTCCATCGAGGAGGTACACGTCAGAATCGATATTCCATTGGCGCATTCGACGGGCAACTACGGGAGCTTTTTCTCGATGTTGGTCGGGAACGACGATGTCGAGTCGGTCAGAGTGTTTACGAAGATGGAGCGCTATCGCCGCGCCTAACAGGCGTTCGGGTTGCTCGTCCAGCCACACAAAAGAACGTGAAGGTTCATGAATGCCGACACCGCCTGGCATTGGGACGACAGGAACATCAGCAAGATCAAAATATTCGCGGGCGAGCGACTGCAACGCCGCTGCGATCAGAGCGGGGCGGCGGTCATCGGCGACCGCCCCAGTTTCAGGCATAGCGCGACCCCGTAGGGGTTGTGTCACTTGTTGGCGCGCTCGCCATACCGGCGATTGAAACGCTCAACGCGTCCACCGGAGTCAACGAGCTTCTGCTTGCCGGTGAAGAACGGATGGCACTCGTTACAAAGTTCGAGGATCTGCTCTCCCGAGCGGGTCGAGCGGGTCTCGAAAGCGTTGCCACAGGAGCAGCGAACGGTGACAACTTCGTAATTGGGGTGAATATCGGACTTCATGCGAATTTCTCCTGACTCAGGCTCTCGAAAGGCTAGCGGGCGACAAACGAGGAACCACTGGCGATCTCGCTCACATGCCGGGTTGTTTTGCAATTTCGGTGAGGAACTCATCGTTTGTTCGGAAGGTCTTCAACCGGTCGACGAGAAGTTCGAGGCCCGGAGCCGCACTGCCATCGGCTGCGAGTCCCGAGAGAACACGACGAAGTTTCCAGACCATCTGCAGCTGCTTCCGATCGAATAACAACTCCTCGTGACGAGTGCTTGACGCATCAACGTCGATTGCTGGGTACACCCTGCGCTCAGACAGCTTGCGATCAAGACGAAGCTCCATGTTGCCGGTGCCCTTGAATTCTTCGAACACCGCTTCATCCATTCGGCTATTCGTTTCGACGAGCGCCGTCGCAAGGATGGTCAGCGAGCCGCCCTCTTCGATATTTCGGGCAGCACCGAAGAATCGTTTCGGTGGGTACAACGCACCGGCGTCGATACCACCAGAGAGAATACGACCACTCGCTGGAGCGGCGAGGTTGTAGGCACGGCTCAAACGGGTGATGCCGTCAAGAATGATGACGACGTCTTCGCCGTACTCGACCATCCGCTTCGCTTTTTCGATCGCCATTTCTGCAACTTGGGTGTGTTGATCACTTGGCCGGTCGAACGTTGATGCGATGACTTCTCCACGCACGTGGCGTTGCATGTCAGTGACTTCTTCCGGACGTTCGTCGATCAACAGAACGATTAAGCGAACCTCTGGGTTATTGCGTTCGATCGACGTTGCGATCGTCTTCATCACCGTTGTCTTACCGGCTTTCGGGGGCGACACAATGAGCCCGCGCTGTCCTTTACCGATCGGGCAGATTAGATCGATAATCCTCGACGTCATATCGGTCGGGTCATCTTCATTCTCGAGCCGAAGTTTTTCATCAGGAAAGAGCGCCGTCATATCTTCAAACTTGCGCCGCTTCTTTGCTTCTTCTGGAGGGCGACCATTGACCGTCTGGATCTCCAGCATTGCCGGGTTTTTTTCATTGCGACCCGCAGGACGCATCATGCCAACGAGATGATCACCTTTCCGAAGGCCGAATTGGCGCGACATGCGCACCGGCACATAGGCGTCCTTTTTTGACGACAGGTAGTTGTTGACGCGAACGAAGCCGTAGCCCTCGTCGCGCATGTCGAGGTAGCCATCGACCGGCACAGGGTCGTGGCTCACCGGGGTGTCGTCATCTTCGAGAAAGTCACGATCTTCGCCCTGCGGGCCTTCATCGGGTCGGCCGCCTTTGCGACGGCGGCGTCGACGCCGATTTCGGCTTTCCCCATCTGCATCTCGCGGGCCGTCTTGGCGTTGTCCGTCGCGTTGCCCATTGCGTTGCTGGCGTTGACCATCACGCTGTTGGCCATCACGATTCTGACCACCACGCTCCGATGACCCGTCCTTTGCAACGTCTTCAGCGGGCTCTGCGGAGAACTCCAGTTCCCACTCGGCTGGCGGTTCTTCGTCGGTGGCCGGCCCCGGTGCAGCCTCGGCAGCCTTTTTTGAACGAGCAGACGCTGTCGAGTCGTCAGTCGTTTCTGCCGGAGCATCTTCTGTTGCTGAGGTGGCAGATCGATCACCGCCAGAGGTCGACGCTTTTTCGGCGCCAGATGACGTCGGTTGATCTGTGGCATCGCCCGCAGAAGAACCACCTGTCGTTGCAAGAATCGCAGAAATGATGTCTGCCTTCTTTGAGCGCGCAGTCACCTTGACTCCGAGCGCCTTCGAGATCGCAAGGAGTTGATCCTTATCTTTTGTTTCAAGAACTGATTGTTCGAGAGCTTGAGCAGCCACGTTCACCTTCTCTTCGTCAACAGGCGGGATTCACTTCACGTGCGGCCGATGGAATCGGAATGCGTTTGTCAGCAAGCACTAAACGCTGTTTGCGACAAAAGGAACAGCCCTACCGCCACCGGCTACGTGGGACGAAACAGTATTTCTGTTTCGGTCGTTCAGAGCGAGCGCTCTGACGCCTCAAACTGTAGCACCGATGCTGACCGACAGCAATTATCTCGATACTCGAGAAACCCCTCGGACAAAGTCAGAGACTGCTCCGAGATCAGCGGGAAGATCAGTCATCCGCTCCGAGCGCTCCATCAAGTCACCAAGTTCGGGCGGGAGTTCTGGTCGGATACCCGTTGCTTTCTCAACCGCATCAGGGAACTTCGCCGGGTGAGCGGTCGACAGGCACACTGTTGCGCCGTTTGAGCGGGATCGCCGTGCCGCAGCCGTTCCGGTTGCGGTGTGAGGGTCGATCAGCATTCCTGAATCTCGGTAGACCCGACTGATCTCGGCAAGGGTCTCCTCGTCGTCGAGGCGCTCTGCCGAAAATGTGGGAGAGATCCATGTACGGAAGTTCGCTTCCTCGACTTCAAGCGCTCCTGACGAGCGGAAATGCTGGAGTTGCTCTGCGGTGCGTGCTCCGTTGCGGTTGTTCATCTCAAAGAGCAGCCGCTCAAAGTTCGATGACACCTGGATATCCATACTTGGGCTCAATGTCGGGACAACTTCGGTTGCTGACATATCACGATCGTTGACGAAGCGAGCGAGGATGTCATTTGCATTCGATGCGATGAGGAGATGGTCGATCGAGGCTCCAGTCGATTTCGCAATCCAACCGGCGAGCACATTTCCGAAGTTGCCGGTGGGCACGCAGAACCTCGCCGGCTCAGCAAACGCTTGTGAGGCTGTCACGTAGTAGACAATTTGGGCCATCACGCGGGCCCAGTTAATGGAATTCACAGCCGACAGATTGCAATCTCGACGCAGTTGTTCGTCGGCGAACATCGCCTTGACAAGATCTTGACAGTCATCAAAGGTTCCATCGACTGCGACCGCATGCACATTTGGCGAGTCAACGGTGGTCATCTGTCGTCGCTGCACATCGCTCGTTCGACCACGTGGGTACAAGATGACGATGTCAACATTGTCACATGATTTGACTGCATCGATTGCGGCTGACCCGGTGTCACCACTGGTCGCACCGATAATGGTTACTCGGTCGCTACGTTCAGCTAGAACGTGGTCAAATAACCGCCCGACCACCTGCAGCGCAAGATCCTTGAAGGCAAGGGTGGGGCCATGGAATAACTCTTGAATCCACAAATCGTCTTCGATCTGTACCAGCGGTGCCACCTCAGGGTGACGAAACGTCGCATACGCATCGCGCACAATCGCTTCGAGCACCTCAGCCGAAATGTCATCGCCGATGTACGTCGCCATGATGGAGGTCGCCGTCGACGAGTAGTCGTCACCTGCCGCCGGAAGCGTCGGCCACTCGGTTGGCACATACAGACCACCGTCGGATGCAAGCCCGCTCAACAGTACGTCTGAGAACCCCAATTCAGGGGCGGTACCGCGAGTTGAGACGTATCGCACTTACGCTCCGATCACACGAATGAGCCCGCCGATTCGGCGAACGACATTGAGTTCACGTAACTGACGCACCGTGGCCTGCACCGACGACTCAACCGCCTCGTGTGTGATGAACACGAGACGGGCTTCCTCACCCGCACCCTCCTGCTCGGCTGCACGGATACTCACACCATGTTCGGCGAATACGCCTGTGACGCTGTGCAACACCCCAGGCTGGTCAAGCACATCAAGAGCGAGCAAATACTCGGCACTGGTTGCGTCAATCTGTCGCACCCGCGCCCGCTGAAATGCTCCAAGCGAGCCGTGAGTGCCCTGACCGCGGTTGACCGCCGCATCAATCAGGTCTCCCAGTACAGCGCTCGCAGTCGGGTCGCCTCCGGCTCCTCGACCGAAGAACATCAATGAACCAACAGCGTCACCTTCGACAAACACTGCGTTGTATGAATCGCGAACCGAGGCCAACGGGTGTTCGTTCGGGACCATCGCTGGATGCACTCTGACCGCAACCTCACCTGTGTCACGATCTTGCTCAGCAATTCCAAGAAGTTTCACGACGTAACCCAGGCGCCCGGCGATTGCAATATCGCTCGCAGTGATGTTGCTAATGCCCTCGTGGTAAACATCTCCGGCTACAACTTTCACCCCGAAAGCGATGCTCGCAATGATTGCGGCCTTGGCGCCCGCGTCAAAGCCTTCAACATCGGCGGTTGGGTCACGCTCGGCATACCCCAGACGCTGAGCTTCAACGAGGGCATCTGCGTAGTCAGCACCCTCATTTGTCATCTTCGACAAGATGTAGTTCGTCGTGCCGTTAAGGATTCCCATCACCCTCGACACCGGCTCGCCTCGAAGGCTTTCCCGCAACGGTCGAATCAACGGAATGCCGCCAGCAACGGCCGCCTCAAACAGCAAATCAACCCCGTTGGAATCTGCAAGTTCGAACAGTTCTGCTCCATGATTTGCGAGGAGTTCTTTATTTCCCGTGACTACCGGCTTTCCTGCAGATAGTGCGGCAACAATGAGTTCAATGTCTGCTCCGTCCCGCTCCGCGGAAGATGCGGTTTGCAGAGAATGTTTAAGTTGATTGATCAGGTAGCTTGTCAGGATACTTTTAAGCTCTTCAAGGGTGGCCAAGTCGCGGTTTGGCAGGTCGCAAATATAATCCTAAATTAGCTTATTCAAAAATCCAAAATCGTCAACCGAATCTTTGGTCCATGCGGCGAAAGGAAACAGCTATCGTAGATCTGTCTATTATCAAAGCTCTCTGTATAAGTG
>JAAXJF010000012.1 GCA_012269985.1 Acidimicrobiaceae bacterium | reverse complement strand
CCTTTGCGAGGCACTGACCGATGCTGACCCAGGTCGTCGCTACCTCCTGCCAGATGTCTGTTTATCAGACGCCGGACAATTCCTCGATGGGCTCTCAGTCGACGATCTCCCGGTGCCGGTTGACGTCATTCCTACCCATGGGCACGCTCTCAGGGAAGCGTTAGGTCTCACATGATGACGGAGAACACTGAGTTGCCCACGGTGGTGGTCGTGGGTCGTCCAAACGTTGGGAAATCAACGCTCTTCAACCGCATCGCTGGAGAGCAGGTGGCGATCACGGAAGATCGCCCCGGCATCACCCGAGATCGAAAAGAACTTGAAGCCGAGTGGCTGGGAGTGCCATTCATCATTGTCGATACCGGCGGCTGGATGCCCGGAGGAGATGACCTTGACGAGAAAGTAAGTAGACAGGTCGAAGCTGCGGTCAGTTCTGCAGATCTTGTGTTGCTGGTCGTTGATGCAAGCGTCGGCACGGTAAGCCAAGACGACGAGATTGCTGCATGGTTGCGGCGCAGTGGTGTTGACGTGATCGTCGTTGCGAATAAGGCCGACAATGATGGTCGCGAGCGCGAGATGTGGGATTTTTTGGCCCTTGGTCTTGGCGAGCCCGTCCCCGTGAGCGCATTGCATGGTCGGCGTGCCGGTGATCTGCTCGATGTGGTGCTCGAACGCCTCGGTGATCGGGCTTCAGTGCGTGAAGAAGAGGTGGCACCGTGGCTCGAAGAAGAACCTCGCGATATCGCACCAGACACGCCGCGAGTCGCCATCGTCGGACGCCCGAATGTCGGCAAGTCGACGCTCTTTAATCGGCTTGTTGGTGAGGATCGATCTGTTGTCCATGACATGTCAGGTACGACCCGAGATGCCATTGACACCCTCGTTGAAACCGAAGATGGCCCGATCGTCTTTGTCGATACGGCAGGTATGCGCCGCCGCGCAAAAGTCGACGACAGTGCGGAGTACTACTCAATGGTCCGCGCCCTACGGGCGATCGATGAGGCGGATATCGCGTTAATGGTGATTGACGGCACCGAGGGCGTTACGGCCCAAGATCAACGGCTTGCCGAACGTGTCGATGCCGCAGGGTGTCCCATCGTTGTGCTGCTGAACAAGTGGGAACTGATTGATGACGCAGACGACCGGGCGGCAAAACGGGTTGAAGTTGGTCGACGACTGGCCTTCCTCGGTGATTCACCTGTGTTGCCTATTTCGGCACTGACAGGCAAGGGCGTTCACAAATTGCGCCCGTTGCTCACCGATGCCGTCGAGCAATATCACCGGCGCGTGCCGACCAAAGACGTCAATCGCGTCATCGCAGCGGCTCAGCAAGCTCAACCCGCCGGCGGGGGAGCCAAAGTGCTGTATGCCGTGCAGGGCGCTACAGACCCTCCCACGTTCACCTTGTTCGTCAATCGAGAACTGCCCCAACATCATGTGCGGTATCTCGAACGCAAAATCCGTGAAGAATTTGGGTTCGGTTCAACACCGATCAAGCTTCGCATCCGAAAGAAGCAGGGCTGAGATGCCGTGGTGTGAAGAATGTGCTCGATACTTCACTCCGACGGCAATGACGGCCAACGGCGATTGCCCGAGTTGTGGCAGACACATCGATGAGGCAGCGGGACTGTCCGACGACGAGAAAACACCGTGGCACTTCAAACTTCTTGTCACGGCGCTCATCGCATATTTGGGCTGGCGAATCATCGTGCTCTTCGTCTGAATTGGGACGCACACCGTTAGCATCAGAGCCACAGTTACGGGCTGTGGCGCAGCTTGGTTAGCGCGCTTGTCTGGGGGACAAGAGGTCCCGAGTTCGAATCTCGGCAGCCCGACCACATCCGGAGTTTCGACTCCAGATGAATACTTAACCGTGCTGGAATAGCCCCATTGGGAGCCCAGTATTCCGCAGGTGCGAGGTCTCGTTGATCGTCACGATCGAGCGCACGCCTGAACGTGAGGCGGCGATACGAGTGATTGAGGTGTAGTTGGGGTAAAAGAATCCGGGACCATCGACGTCGATACCGAGGACATCACCCGCGAAACAGTTGATGACACCCCCGTGGCAGACGATTGCAACTCGCTCACCACCGTGGTGAGAAATTATGCGGGAAACCGAGCCTAGAACGCGATCACGAAACTCGATGCGATCGTCAAAATCCTCGCTTTCGCCCTGAAAGAACTCACTCAAACGCGGGTCGTTGTTCGCCTTCATCTCTTCAACCGGTATGTACTCAGACGAGTGCTGATCAAACTCAGCGAGTCCGGCATCAAGAACGCTGGGTTTTCCATGATGCTCGGAGAGCGGCTTCGCGGTTTCGACAGCGCGTTTCAGTGGGCTCGCATAGATGGCGTCAATGTGCTCAGATGCGAGGTACTCAGTAAGGAGTTGGGCCTGTTGACGCCCGATATCAGAAAGTGGGGGATCAGCAGCGCCTTCGGTGACCTCACGCCTGATTGGCAATGCATGCCGTATGAAGAGAAGCTCCATTCCGGCACCTTATTCGAACTTCGCTGCATCGCTGGTTCTGGTGAAAGGCGACCGAATCTGGGTGGGCTACCGTTGCGATATGCAAGTGACACCACTCACTGGAAAATTCGGCGCAGACGTCGCCGACATCGATATCTCTCAACCACTCAGCGCACACGAACTCAGCGAGTTGCGTGAAGCGTTCGCTGAATACTCGGTGCTTGCCATCAGGGAACAAGACTTGACGATCGACTCCTTTGAGGCATTTGCGCTACAGCTAGGCAACTTTGGGGAGACGCCATTCATCACTCCGGTCGATGGGCACCCGAGCGTTCTCCGTTTGCTCCGGGAAGCAGACGAGGCAGGACCATTATTTGGCAGTGGGTGGCACAGTGATTGGAGCTTTCAAGATCAGCCTCCGAGCGCAACGTTGCTGTACGGGGTAGACATTCCTCCAGCCGGCGGTGACACCGCGTTCACACAGCAAGAGCAGGCCTATGACGCACTTTCAGATGGAATGAAAGAGCTTCTTGAGCCTCTGCACGGCGTGCATTCAGCTCGTCGCTCATACGGGCCTTCGGGCACGTTCGGTCAACGAGACGACCGGCGGTCAATGGAAATTATCGGTGACGAAAGTGCTTTAGAAACGCGATCTCACCCATTGATTCGAACCCATCCTGATACCGGCCGCAAATCACTCTTTATTAACGAGGTCTACACCATCGGAATCGAAGAACTTCACCATACAGAAGCATCTGCGATCCTCAATTTCCTCTTCGAACACTGTCGCCGTATTGACTTCACCTGTCGAGTGAGATGGCAACAAGGAACCTTGACGATGTGGGACAACCGCTGCGTTCAGCACTACGCCATCGATGATTACTTCGGCCATCGTCGCGAAATGATGCGTGTCACGTTGGCAGGCGAAACTCCTCAGTGACCAACGAAAGTGCAGCAACGATGAAAACCACGACCGTTATTCACACCGGACTCCATTTCGGCGAAGGGCCGCGCTGGCATGAAGGCAAACTCTGGTTCAGCGATTTCTTCCGGTACGGCGTTTTTACGCTCGACAGCGAGGGCAACGAAGAGCGCATCTTGACGGTCGAGGCACGTCCATCAGGTCTCGGCTGGCTACCAAACGACGATCTGCTCGTCGTGTCAATGGCTGATAAACAGCTTCTTCGATTTGATGGCCACGAAACCGTGCTTCATGCTGACCTTTCTGGGGTATCGGAGTATGACTGCAACGACATGGTCGTCGGCCCCGATGGAACTGCCTACGTCTCGATCTTCGGGTTCGACATTCACGCCGATACCCCGGTCGAGCCACAAGCTGCGCATCTTGTCGTGGTGAGTCCAGATGGCACCGTTCGGACCACCAACAAAGATCTGATGTTTCCCAACGGATCAGTGATCACACCAGATGGGTCAACGCTGATAGTGGGCGAGTCCTACGGTCGCCGGTACTCGGCCTATCGCATCACTGATGACGGCATGGCGGTCGAACACCGCGTGTGGGCCGATTTAGGCGACCTCATTCCTGATGGCTGCTGTCTTGATGCCGAGGGAATGATTTGGTTCGCTGACCCCGTGCACAAGAAGGTAGTGAGAGTGCGAGAGGGTGGGGAAGTGGTAGACGAGATCTCCACCGATCAATCGGCAGTTGCCTGCATGCTTGGCGGAGATGACGGATCGACTCTATATGTGCTGACCTCGCGAGGAACTCACCCTGAGCGGGTTGACGGCACCTCGACTGGAAGAGTTGAGATCGCACAGGTGGACGTACCTGGCGCAGGCTGGCCGTAACCAATGTGTGGACGGTTCGTGCAAGCTGATTCACTCCAGCAACTCTCGGCCCTTCTCGACGTCGCTCTCGACGAACTCTCACCACCAGAAGCGAGATATAACATCGCCCCGGCCGCGCAGGTTGTCGCACTGTGTGACCGCAACGAACACCTAACCCTCGCTCAATATGAGTGGGGTCTGATACCAAGTTGGTCGAAAGTTCCATCGATTGGGCAGCGGCTGACCAATGCCCGTGCTGAAACCATCTGGGAAAAGCCATCGTTTCGATCGTCGATCCGGTCGAGTCGAGTCGTTGTACCAGCGGACGGATTCTTCGAGTGGTCGCCAGCTCGAAGCGACGGTCCACGAGGCAGAAATGGCAAACCGGTAAAAGAGCCTCACTATTTCAGTCGCGGTGACGGGCAACCGATGCTTCTCGGCGGCATTTCGTCAGTATGGAGAAACCCCGCAGACCCTGACGACATCCGCCAGACGCTCTGCCTTCTCACCACGGCTGCCAACACAACAATGCAACCGATTCATCATCGGATGCCGGTGATCATCGAATCCAATGATGTAGAGCAATGGCTGACAACCCCTGAACGTGACGCACACGAGGCCCTTGATCATGTTCTGAGTCCGGCAAGTGAGGACGTTCTCGTTGAACATGTGGTGAGCACTGAAGTAAATAACTCGCGGAATGACGGAAGGCATCTCATCGCAGCAGTCGATGAACGCCCAACAACCTTGTTCTAGAGCGTCAGTCGGCGAGTGCCTGGTACACCAGTTGTTTGAGTTCAGGTCGAATTGCGTGAGTGCTTGACGGCAAAAGTTGGGTAAGAAACACCACTGCAAGGTCTTCGGCCGGATCGACCCAAAATGCGGTACTTGCAGCCCCACCCCAAGCCATTTCGCCGGTTGTGCTGGGCACCTTGCTGGCAACAGCATCGATCACCACTGAGAACCCAAGGCCAAAGCCCACTCCAACAAACGCGGACTCAGCGAACAACGGCCGGCCAATGGCCTCAAGGTCGACGTTGCCTGGGAGGTGGTTCTTACCCATGTAGTCGAGGGTGTGGCATCCGATCACACGCTCTCCATCGAGAGCGCCTCCGTTGAGGATCATCTGACAGAACCGCATGTAGTCGGCTGCCGTGCCATAGAGACCACCACCTCCTGACAGCATTGAGGGACGTTCTGGGCGACGCAAGGATGCTGGAGCAGGCGTTGCGGCGCCGCTTTCTGGATGTGGGATATACAGCTCTGCCAAACGGGATCTACGGTTGGCGTCATCGATGTAGAAACTCGTGTCCGTCATGCCGAGCGGGCCAAGAATGTGTTGCTGAAAATACTCCTCAAGATCAAGACCTGAGACCACTTCGACAATGCGTCCGAGAACATCTGTTGAGATGCCGTAGTTCCATTCGGTGCCGGGTTGGAAGACCAATGGAAGTTGCGCCCATCGCTCGCAACATGCGGCGAGATCAAGATCCTCTGGTTGTCCCCACTCGAAGCCTTGATTCCGATACATGGCATCGACCGGGTGAGTGTTGTGGAAGCCGTATGTGAGCCCCGACATGTGGGTCATGAGATGCCAGACGAGCATCGGAAGCGTCTGCGGTTCAGTCATTGGCTTCTGTACCGAACCCGATCGGTACACAGGTGTTGCCGAAAACGCCGGGATGAACTTTGCGACCGGGTCTTTGAGTTGAACGAGTCCCTGCTCAACAAGTTGCATGGCAGCAATCGTGGTCAACGGTTTTGTCATCGAGTAGAGCCGAACCACCGTGTCTTCAGCAAATGGTTCCTTGCTCTCGAAGCTTCGAACTCCGTACGTGGAATGATGTGCGATGTCACCCCGACGAGAGACCATCACTTGCCATCCCGCCAGGCGACCATCGTCGACGTAACGACGGAAATGATCATCGATGCGTTGAAGACGTGTGGTGTCGAAACCGTGGTTCAACGGGTCACTCCAGTGTCGTGACCCGCTGCGACAAGCTGTCGATGGATTGCTGTTGCGGCGCTTTCAAGGTTTTCGCGGTCGACACTCGTGGCGGCATTAGAGAACGAGAGATCCGACATCTCATTTGTCGGAAGCACATGAATATGGGTGTGGGGCACCTCATATCCGGCAATGATGAGTCCGACACGCTCCGGGGAAAATGCTGCTTGCTGGGCTTTCGAAATGTGATGGGCTACCGCGAAGAGGTGTTGGGAAAGTTCTGGGTCAAGGTCGACCCAATGGTCAACTTCAGCGATAGGAACTACGAGGGCATGTCCATGCGACATCGGGTTGATCGACATAAACGCAACGCACTTGTCGTCACGCCAAATAAATGTTCCCGGAATGTCGCCATCAATGATTCGTGTGAAGATTGTTGCCACGTTGCACAGCCTATGACGGCGGCAAGCATGCGGCGAAGGGGACGCCTCTCGTGCTGATCAGCCCCGGTTCGGAGCCGTCACCTAACATCTCGTATCAAACGTTTTAACGGGATACACACACCTCAATGAATATCGATAACAGCACCGACCAACCAGTCAGCATGTTCGACGGCATTAAGACCATTCCGAACGCGGTGACACTTGTTCGTTTGCTGTGCCTGCCGTTGTTTCTGTGGATTCTCTTTGGTCTTGAAAACCAGCACCTCGCCGCTTGGGTGCTCGGTGGAATTGGGGCAACGGACTGGGTTGATGGCTACCTTGCACGTCGCCTTGACCAGACGAGTGAATTCGGCAAGATCTTCGACCCAACTGTTGACCGCATTTTGTTCTTCGTGGGGATCGTCGCTCTCATGATCGATGGCTCAGTCCCACTCTGGTTTGCTCTGG
Organism: Acidimicrobiaceae bacterium; assembly: GCA_012269985.1. Classification (GTDB taxonomy): domain Bacteria; phylum Actinomycetota; class Acidimicrobiia; order Acidimicrobiales; family Ilumatobacteraceae; genus Casp-actino5. The sequence continues at coordinate 7,063 of JAAXJF010000012.1, read as the reverse complement.
TTGCCCTGATCCGGGAGGTTCTTGTCGCGGCAATGATGGTCATCGCCACATTTGTCTTCAAGATGGAGCGTTTCGATGTCACCTGGTGGGGTAAGACCGCAGCGTTTTTGCTGATGTTCACCTTCCCCGGCTTTTTGATGGGGGAGAGCGACATGCCCATTGCAGACGCGTTCAGCATCGCAGCATGGATTCTCGGAATTCCCGGCCTCGTGCTCAGCGTGTACACGGCCGTTGCGTATGTTCCGCTTGTTGTTCGAGGAGTTCGCTCAGGCCAGCGTGCTGGGTGAATTTCGTCCGAGCAACAACCTCAGTTGGTGAAAGCCGCTACCGTTAGAGAGATGGAAATCCCAAGTCATCTCCGCTACTCGGCTGACCACGAGTGGGTCGCGCGCAATGACGACGGCACAGTCCGTATCGGTATCACCGATTACGCGCAAGATGCTTTGGGCGACGTGGTGTTCGCTGACCTTCCCGCTGTCGATGACCGCTTTGAGGGCGGCGCAATGTGCGGCGAAGTGGAAAGCACGAAATCAGTGTCAGAGATCTATAGCCCGTTAGCCGGTGTGGTCGTCGCAGTGAACACTGCCGTTCAAGATGACCCATCACTTTTGAACTCTGACCCATATGGTGACGGCTGGATGATCGAACTGCGGGTTGACGATCCATTGATGATTGATCAACTGCTTGATGCTGACGGATATCGCTCTTTGACGGGGGAGTGACAGTCGTGTCGTACGTGTTCTGCAACCAGTGCGGCCATCGAAACCCGCCCGGCAGCAACTTCTGTTCAAGCTGCGGTGAACCGTTAGACGTGCTCGACGATCGAACCATCACCTTGATGACCGTCGATCCGTTGCAGGACGCCCCGGGATCAGGCGATGACATTTCGGTGAATCTTGGTGAACTCACACAAGGTGTTGGTGTACTCATTGTGAGGTCCGGTGGTCTTGCGGGAATGCGGTACGCGCTTGATGTTCCAAATACCCGTATTGGTCGCCACCCTGATTCAGAGATTGTCCTCGATGACATCACCGTTTCACGCCGGCATGCGGAGATTGTTCGCCGGGACGCTGAATATGAGGTGCTCGATTCCGGATCGCTCAACGGAACCTACGTCAACCAGCAGCGGATTGAGGCAAGCGTCCTGCGTCATGGTGACGAAGTTCAGATCGGCAAGTTCCGGTTGGTCTTTTTTGAGCGAGCGGATGGCTGAGGTCGATGCTGACTACCTCTCGATAGGAGAGGTATTGGGGCTGCTTGTTGAGGAGTTTCCTGAGGTCACTATCTCAAAGATCCGTTTCCTTGAGAGCCAAGGGCTCATCAACCCAGAGCGAACGACATCGGGTTACCGAAAGTTTCATGAACTTGATGTCGAGCTGTTGCGGGTGATCCTCACCGAGCAGCGTGAAAACTACTTGCCTCTTCGTGTCATCAAGGACCGAATCGATACCGGCGAGATTGATCCATCATCGGAGATTTCGCGACCCCAGGGCATCGAGCGACCGGAGTCGAAGCAGGAAATTGCTGACCCAGCCAGTCATCCATCGGCGCGGTTGAAGCGTCCAACCGGCCCGACATCCGATGCAGCGTCAACCGCGGACGTCATCGGCTTTGGTACAGGGCTGCACCTTGATCGTGGCGAATTTCGCTCAATGACGGGATTAACCGAGCAGGAACTCACCGAACTGGAATCGTTCGGCATTATTTCACCCCGGCGCCCATCATCGAATTCCTATGTTGAGCAAGAAGTTGCCATTGGGGCGGCATCGAGAGTCCTGTTGCGATACGGGATCGATGCCCGGCACCTGCGAAATTGGCGCACGTCCGCCGAAAGAGAACTGTCGCTGATGGAGCAGTTGCTCGCTCATCAGCTTCGACAGAGAGATCCCTCCATGCGCCGTAAAACCAATGAGCAGTCCGCGGAGATTGCAGAAGCAGGCGCGAAGTTGAGAGCGGCGTTAGTGGAAGAGGGCCTGCAGCGGCTGTTTGACTGAGCCCACAATGCATCACCCGGGAGTGCTGTTGTAGGGTCAAACCGTGCATCAAATGAATCTTCTTGGCGTGCGCGTTGAGCTACCGGCCAACACCCCGATGATGTTGCTGAAAGAGACCGACGGTGACGGTCGCCTTCTTCCAATTCTCATAGGAAACTCTGAGGCGGCATCAATTCACTCTGCGATGCAGGGTCTTCAGCCTCCTCGCCCCCTCACTCACGACCTGCTGAGCACCGTCATCGAGGTACTTGATCATCGAATCGATCGGGTTACCATCACCGAACTTCGTGACCATGTCTTTATGGCTGAACTCTCCCTCGTCGATAGTGACGGAGTGACGACTTCGTTGTCGTGTCGCCCGTCGGACGCGTGTGCGCTTGCAATCCGCACGGATGCACCGATCTATGCCACCGACGAGGTACTGGAAACAGCTGGGCAGCCCGAACCTTCGTCTGCCGATGATCAAGAAGAAGAACTTATCGATGAGTTCCAGGACTTTCTTGAGACGGTCAACCCCGACGATTTTCTTGCCTAGCCAATTACTGATGCGCTGTTGACTTCAGTTGTCTGCGTCTATAGCGTGGGCAACTCACATCGAAGTAGTTTCGATCACGCAGTCTTGGGTTGGGAGAGAAGCGCGCTATGTCGAACACAGCATCAACTGAGGGTTTCAGCGGTCGCCAGACTGCCGACGTCGTCGGCATCAGTTACCGACAGCTCGATTACTGGGCCCGAACCGATCTCATACGGCCATCGCTTACCGACGCTTCAGGTAGCGGCTCCCGGCGCCGGTACAGCTATCAAGATCTTCTCGAGCTTCGAGTGGTCAAGACGCTCATTGACGCAGGCATCAGACTCGAGTCGGTGCGTGAGGTGTTTGCCTACCTCCGCACCCATGTCAGTGCAGATATTGCATCAGCTCATCTCGTGATCAGCGGACAAACTGTTGTGCTCGCTCAAGGCGACGAACTCATTGACGTGGTGAAACAAGGTCAGGGCGTCCTCAATGTCTTGTCCCTCGCGGGAGTGAAGAACGACATCGACGCGCAACTCATTCCACTGCGTTTAGATGAGACAGAAGCGATCGCACTCTGAGCGATCGGCAATCACCACTTCACGCGGTTCATGTTGCTGCATCGGCGCGTCTTGCGCCATTTGGCGGTTGGCAAATGCCACTCGAATATGAGGGCACAATCAGTGAGCACCTTGCATGCCGTAATTCATGCGCGATGTTTGATGTGTCTCACCTCGGAACCGTCCGGCTCTCTGATGGTGAGGCTGCCGATCGGGTCCAAAACACGTTGACCAATGATCTTGGCAAAATTGAGCCCGGGCGAGCGCAATATACCCACTTGTTGAATACCGACGGGGGAGTGCTCGATGACATCATCGTGTGGTGGCACCACAGTGGTGTGATCGATGTCATGCCGAATGCGTCGAACACAGCATCAGTCCGCAGCACACTTGGCGGTGATGACATCACGACGCAGCGCGCAGTCATTGCGGTACAAGGACCAGCTGCGAAAAAGGTCGCTGCCGTGGTGTGCCCAAGTTTCGGCACAGTGGGCCGTTTCAGGGTTGAAGAAATTGTCTGGAACGGTGCTGAGTGCACGGTTGCGGGCACTGGGTACACCGGAGAGGCTGGACTCGAAATTTCGATTCCGTCGGGCGACGCTGCCAAGTTATGGCACGCCTTAGCCGAAGCCGGGGCAACCCCCGCAGGGCGCGGTGCCCGTGACACACTTCGCCTCGAGGCGGGCCTCCCGCTACACGGTCAAGAACTCGGGCCCGACATTACACCGTTGCAGGCAGGCCTGGGCTGGGTTGTTGCGTTTGACACGGAGTTCATTGGCAAAGACGCACTACTGGCAGAGAAAGCTTCGGGACCGTCACGCCGACTGGTGGGCATCGCGACAGAAGGTCGTCGTCCACCGCGGACAGGAAATCCCATCGTGTGCGACGGCGAGGAGATCGGCCACGTCACATCAGGGAACTTTTCACCGATGCTTCAGCACGGGATTGCGATGGGCTTTATCTCAGCCGATTTGGCCATCGGTGATGCGGTTACCGTCGACATTCGCGGCTCCGAAGTGCCGGCACGTCTCGTCAAGTTGCCATTCGTGTAGCCAACTTAGGAGAGCGGCGGGCCACTTACGCCATTACTTCTTCGATGGTGAGGACTTCTTGGCTGCGGTCTTCTTCGCAGGAGCAGCCTTCTTGGCGGTTGGCTTCTTCGCCGGAGCGGCCTTCTTCGCCGGAGCAGCCTTCTTGGCGGTTGGCTTCTTCGCAGCCGTCTTTTTCGCTGGAGACGTGCTCTTTGCTGCGCTCTTCTTCGTGCCAGAGGCCTTCTGAGTCGGGTTCGATGACCTGGAGCCAGTTGGCGCACTGGTTGAAGATGAGGTACTAAACATGCCAGCTGCGCCCTGTGCGAGCATCAGCAGGGGGCCAAGTCCTTCAAGAAGCGAATTCACCGATGTCCACGTGTTCTTCAACTGTTCACCGAGATCTTCTGGCGCCTCGTCAAGGAGTTGACCAAGCATTTGAGCCGCCCTCGCCAACTGCGGCACGGCCTCACGAAGCGGCTGTTCAATCTCGTCAAGGAGTGAGACCATCCTGCGAGCGACGTCTCCGGCTTTCTTCGCATCATCGACCAACTGTTCGACATGCTCTTGCATCTGCATTCGCCGTTGATTGGCCTCTCCAGCCTTCTTCATTCCCGCTGAGACTGGACCGGCGAGGAGGTTGACAAGTTCAGAGATGAACTCTGTTCGGTCTGTTGATGTGGCCATGTAACGAACGCTAGTTCAGGTCTGGCTGGCGTACACCTCGAGCGGCTCACAAGTACAAATCAAATTTCGGTCACCTGTCGCTCCATCAATTCGTGCGACGGGGGCAAAATACTTCTGCTGGCGAAGCCCTGGGAGAGGATAGGCGCCGAGCTCCCTCGAATATGGCCGTTCCCACGGTCCGAGAAGATCTTCGGCGGTGTGTGGGGCATACCTCAGAGGACTCTCATCGACAGGCCATTCCCCGTCGGCAACGCGGTCGATTTCTCCTCGAATTGAAATCATGGCATCGCAGAAACGGTCAATTTCTTCAAGTGACTCACTCTCTGTGGGTTCGACCATCAACGTTCCCGCCACTGGGAATGACATCGTGGGTGCGTGTATTCCGTGGTCCATGAGACGCTTCGCAACATCGTCGACGCTGACCCCAGTCGCTTTGGTGATGGGGCGGAGGTCGAGAATGCATTCGTGCGCCACTCGCCCGTTGGTGTCGGTGTACAAAATGGGGAAGTGGGCCGAGAGCCGTGATGCGACGTAGTTTGCCGCAAGTATTGCCGTCATCGTCGCGTTGCGAAGACCGTCTCCACCCATCAGTCGGGCGTATACCCACGGAATCGGCAGAATACCGGCGGAACCAAACCGGGCTGCACTGACCGGCCCAACTGCCCCAGAGTTACCGAGTGGATCACTCGGTAAGAATTCTGCGAGATGTTGTTTGACCGCTACTGGCCCGACGCCGGGACCTCCACCACCGTGAGGGATGCAGAACGTCTTATGCAGATTGAGGTGACTTACGTCGGCACCAAATTTTCCTGGCTGAGCAACGCCCACCAAGGCATTGAGGTTGGCGCCGTCAACGTACACCTGACCGCCAACGGCATGGAGGCGCTCACAGACTTCGGTCACCGTTGTCTCAAACACGCCGTGCGTCGACGGGTACGTGATCATGATGGCGGCAACTCGCTCGCGATGGGTCGAGATCAACTCATCAAGATGAACGAGATCGACATCGCCACGTTGATCACACGCAACAACGACGACATCCATGCCGGCCATGACCGCGCTGGCCGCATTTGTGCCATGGGCGCTCGACGGGATAAGGCACACGTTCCGTTCAAGATCCCCGCGGCTTCGGTGGTACGCCCGTATGGCGAGAAGGCCCGCAAATTCTCCCTGGCTTCCGGCATTCGGCTGCAAACTCACGGCGTCGTAACCCGTAATTTCAGCAAGCATGAGTTCGAGTTCATCAACTAGCTGTCGGTAGCCCTCGAGCTGCTCCTCAGGGGCATACGGGTGGATATTTCCAAACTGTGACCAAGAAATAGGTTCCATCTCGGTGGTGGCATTCAATTTCATCGTGCATGAACCGAGAGGAATGATTGTTCGATCTAGCGCAAGATCTTTGTCACTCAGTCGCCGGAGGTATCGAAGCATCTCATGCTCGCTGTGGTAGCGATGAAAGACTTCCTGAGGCATGAGATCACCCGAGCGAGCAAGGTCGTCGCCAAACGCCGGTGGATCCAACGGGTGTAGGTCACGTGGCTCTCCGCCAAATATAACAAAAACATCGTAAAGCGTACGAGGATCAGTCGGTTCATCGCATGTCATCGACACCGTCGATAACTCGACAACACGGATGTTGATACCTCTATCGATGGCGGCGGCCTGAATCTTCTCTGCGTCAACACCATCGACGCACACTGTGTCAAAGATGACATCGTGACGAATCTGGAAACCGGCCACCTCTAGCGCTCTCTCTGCGGCGTGTGCGAAGCCGGAGACTCGCTCTGCTATCGCACGGAGGCCATCAGGGCCGTGCCAACAGGCGTAAAGTCCTGCGATATTGGCAAGGAGCACCTGCGCCGTGCAGATATTCGATGTTGCCTTCTCTCGACGAATATGTTGCTCGCGAGTTTGTAATGCGAGGCGGAGGGCGGGGCGACCGGCGTCGTCGACACTTACACCTACGAGTCGTCCAGGAATCGAGCGTGCGAGCTTTTCTGAGACTGCAATAAACGCTGCATGGGGTCCGCCTCCACCCATCGGCACTCCAAATCGCTGTGCCGAGCCAATTGCGATGTCGGCGCCCATTGAACCGGCGGAACGAAGGAGCACCGCTGCCAGTGGGTCAATGTCGACGACACAAAGAGCCCCCTTGTGATGCACCGTCTCGATTCCCGACGACAGATCACGGATACCGCCGGTCGATGATGGGAAAGAGAAGAGAGCACCAAAAACTCCATCAAGCTCAGCCAGGGGGGCATCGTCACCCGACACAACCGA
>JAAXJF010000076.1 GCA_012269985.1 Acidimicrobiaceae bacterium | reverse complement strand
ATCCCGTGTCAGAATTTCTTCCTTCTATGCGTCGTCGGCCGCAGCGTACGCAGCGAGGGGTGTTTCGGGGCGGAGTTCGGCTCCGGCCATCACACGAGCAGCAACCCGATCGCGAACCCGTTGCGCAATGTCGGTCCAGCCATCCATCACGAGGTCAACATCGGCGTATCCACCTGTTTGCAACAGAGTGAAGTTTCGCAACCATTTGCGCTGCCACCCAGGCCCAAGTGAGGCAAACCACTCTGGGTCAATCGGGTGATTGTTGCGAATATCAATCGACGAGGGTGTGCGCTGGAAGACAAAGAGTTCGCCTGCATCACGTCCTAACTTCGGAATGCATTGCACTGCGGTTGCACCAGTACCGATGATCGCAACGCGCCTGTCGCCTAGTTTGTCCATTGGCACATCAGCGGGCCCGCCCCCGCAGTAGTCGTAGTCCCAACGGCTCGTGTGAAATGCGTGGCCCGCGAAGGTGTCAATGCCATCAATTCCTGGGAGCTTCGGACGGTGAAGCGGCCCGGTGCCGGTTGCTACATATTTCGCCGTGAAGTTGTCGCCGCGGTCGGTGGTGATTCTCCAACGTTGGATGTCAGCATCCCACGACACCTCGGTTGCGCTTGTCGACAGCAGCGCATTCTCGTACAGACCAAATGTTGTTGCGATGCGTTGAGCGTGAGCGAAAATCTCATGAGCCGGCACGTACTTCGCCGATGGCACAGTTCCGGTCTCTTCCAACAGCGGAAGATAAATCATCGCGGCTGTATCGCACATGGCTCCGGGGTATCGGTTCCAATACCACACTCCTCCAACGTCGCCAGCCGCATCGAGCAGTCGTACGTTCTTAACCCCTGCCTTTTCCAGCGCCGCACCAGTTACAAGACCGGAGAACCCGGCACCAATGATTGCGACGGTGACGTCATCGTGCACGGTTTCACGTTCAACCACAGGTGTGTACGGGTCGTCGGTGATTCCCTCAAATCGGCCGGTCGGCTCTAGGTATTGGTCGTTGCCATCTGCGCGCAACCGCTTATCTCGCTCGAGCAGATACCGCTCACGTAACTCTTGGCGCCGCTCGTCGGTTACCTGAATTGATTCTGACATCACCGTCCCTTTGGCAAAAGATACGCCGGCACTCCGACCTCGTAACGACCCGATTCTGCCTCACTGTTGAGCACACATCCCTCGTGCATGAAGCGATCGCCCCGAGCAATAACCCCCTCTGGCACCCTCAACTGCTCGAGCACAATGTCGCCTCCGCAACCTAAGCAACTCACCCGAACCTCAGCCATTACTACGCCTCACACCTCAACATCACACGCCAACCCGGTCGACGAGGTCTGCTGTGAGACGAATCGATGTCATCCGCTCTTCGACGAAAGGTGTCGAATGCGACACGATGAGTTCGTCGGCGCCCGAGTGCGACAAGAACTCATCTAGATACGACGCCACTTCGGGCGGCGTGCCGACCGCTGAATATTGCATCATTTGCAGAAGATGTTGACCCTGTGGCATCGCAAGCACTTGGTCAGCCTGCTCATCGGTGTAGTCGACACCTTTGGGCACAATGAGGGCGACACGCTCGCGAGCAGACGCGTGAAACTGCTGCAGTGCGTCGTCAGAAGATTCGGAGCAAAACACGTTCACCGCGGCAATCACATGGGGCTTTGGAAGACGATCAGAGGCCACAAATGATCGTCGGTATTCTTCGACTGCTTCGACCAGGGCGCCGGGCGAGAAGTGTGAGGCGAACGCATACGGCAGCCCCAGCGCAGCTGCGAGCTGTGCTCCGAACAGTGACGACCCAAGGATGTAGAGCGGCACGCATGTTCCTGCTCCGGGAATGGCGGCAACCCCATCGGCCCGAACAACGCCATCGAGCAAGTCACGAAGCTCCGCGACATCAGAGGGAAAGGTGTCTGATGACGAGTGATCTCGACGCATGGCACGTAGTGTCACCTGGTCGCTTCCGGGCGCCCGACCCAGACCCAATTCGATGCGACCAGGATGCAATGTGGCGAGCGTGCCGTATTGTTCAGCAATCACGAGCGGGGCATGGTTTGGCAGCATCACTCCCCCAGCTCCCAACTTGATCGTGGAAGTGTGGGCCGCTACGTGGGCAATGAGCACGGCAGGTGAGGACGATGCAACCGTTGGAAGATTGTGATGTTCCGCGTACCAGACGCGGGCATATCCACATTGCTCAGCGAGTTGAGCCATCTCGACACATGAGGTGAGGCCATCAACAATTGAGGTCCCGCGTCGAACCCGAGCGAGGTCGAGCATTGAAAGCGTTCCCACCATGAGTTAAGTCTGCCATCTGCGAGTCATGAGTGCGAGACCGACGGTACTACCGTCACGGTATGGCACTCATCAGCGTCGAGGAGTTAGCGGCACGAATTGGTCGTGGTGATGATGACCTCGTGATCTGTGACGTACGGTTTGATCTTTCAGATCATGACCGTGGCCGCCGCGATTACAACGCTGCACACATCGCTGGAGCGCGGTTTATCGACCTGCACCACGAGCTCGCAGTACACGATGGTTCATCACCAACCGGCGGCGGGCGGCATCCGCTACCCACCACGCAGCAGTTCGCTGAAGTGCTCGAACGCAACGGCATTAGCCCTTCTTCATTCGTCGTTGCCTACGACGATGCTGGGGGCGCAGTCGCCGCACGTCTGTGGTGGATGCTTCGTTCGATCGAACATCAGCGCGCAGCGGTGCTCGACGGCGGGTATCCCGCGTGGGTTTCAGCCGGCCAACATGTTGAAACTGATACTCCTGCAGTCAACAACTCAACGTATGAAGTTCCTCCTCATTGGGCAGGGGTCGTCACCGCTGACGAGGTTGTCGCCGCCATCGACAGCGGCCGAACCGTCATCGACTCTAGGGCGGCGGCCCGATATCGAGGCGATACCGAACCGCTCGACCCGCAGGCTGGCCATATTCCTGGTGCACTCAACCTCTTCCACGGCGGCAATCTCGGCGAGGACGGGCTTCACCGTCCGGTTGCCGATCTTCAAGAGCGTCTGAACTCGGTCGACCTTGGCCAACAGCCGATCGTCTACTGCGGTAGCGGGGTCACCGCCTGCCACAACCTGCTCGTCATGAGCATGCTTGGCATCGCCGAACCTGGTGATGCACTGCTGTACCCGGGCTCGTGGAGTGAATGGTCACGAGATAAACAGCGCCCAGTCGCAACCGGTGACGCTCCCTAAAACGCCTCTCGTGATTGCGCTTTTGGTTTAGCGAACGCCGAGCAGGTCAACAACAAAAATGAGGGTTTCTCCCGGTGCGATCACACCGCCCGCGCCCTGATCGCCGTAGCCCATGTCGGGCGGAATCGTAAGACGGCGGCGTCCACCAACTCGCATTCCTGTGACGCCTTGATCCCAACCGGAAATGACGTAACCGGCTCCGAGCTGAAAATCGAACGGCATACCTCGGTTCCACGATGCGTCAAACTCTGCTCCCGTGCTCCACGACACGCCTGCGTAATGCACGACGACTGTCGCTCCTGGCATGGCCGGGTCACCGTCGCCAACGATCTCGTCTTCGATGATGAGCTCTGCTGGTGGCTCGCCCTCGGGCACTGAAATTTCTGGACGTTGACGATCTTCGCTCATGCGATCACCCTAGTTGGAGGGGCTGATCGAGTCGATTGCTTCGCTCATTGCCCCAACGAGGGTGTCGCATTGTTCATCGGTGATGTCGAGTGACAATGCGATGAATCCTCGGGCTGCGATGTAGCAGCCTCGGTGCAACAACTCATGAAACAACAACTGTCTCAACTCATGGTCAGACGTCTCCAGATCGTGCGGGCCGTTGATCGGCCCGTCAATGGTGTGAACAGCCATCATCGACCCGACACCAGTTGCCGACAGGGGCAAGGACGATGCTGTGAACAACTCATTGAGTCGCGAACGAAGCGATTCCCCGCGAGTGAAGAGCTGTGACAACGTTGCTTCGGAAAGCATTTCACTCATTGCCGCCGCCGCACCCGCCATCGACACCACGTTGTTATTGAAGGTGCCTCCGTGGGTCAATGTGCCACCACGTGCTGGGTCAAACGCTGCCATCACATCGGCGCGCCCGCCGAATGCTCCAAACGTCATTCCTCCGGCCAGGTATTTTCCCAGCGTGGTGAGATCAGGAAGCACCCCGGTTCGCTGCTGGAGACCTCCCGCACTCATTCGAGATGTCATGACCTCATCGAAGATCAACAGCGAACCCGTTTCATCGCAACGTCGGCGCAATGCGGTCAGGTACTCCTGCCGGGCTGGGATGCAGCCACCGGCTCCCATCATTGGTTCGATGAGCACTGCGGCAACGCTTTCATCGATGGCGGAGAGCGCGTCAATGTCGTTATAGCGCACTCTCGTGAAATCAAACGGCGCGAGTAGGGCCTCTCCACCATGTCCGAAATACAACAGACCCCCGTGGTACGCCCCATCGCAGACCACGATGCGCTGACGTCTCGTGTGGTGCCGAGCAAGCTGCAATGCCATGAGATTTGCCTCGGTGCCCGAATTGGTGAACCGCACCTGCTCGATCGATGGAAAGCGGTCGACGACTGCCTCTGCTACTCGAATCTCGTCGGTGTGCACTCCCCCGAAACTCCAGCCGTCTTCTAGGGCTGCGGTCACCGCTGCCCGAACCGGTGCAGGGTCGTGACCTAGCAATCCTGCTGAATAGTCACCAAGAAAATCGACATAGGTGATGCCATCGACGTCAACGAGTTCGGAGCCGGCCGCTGATGCCACCCGGAAAGGAAACGGAGACATATCGAGCACCGAACGTGTTGACCCTCCTGGCATCACCACTGACGCTCTCTCAAACAGCTCTTTCGAGAGGGGGCGACGATCTGCGTAACGCTGCTCGGCAGTCTTTCGCTGTGCGACGTAGGTTGACATGTTCACATTGTGCCTACTTTGTGTTGACAATTAGAAACGGTCCGCGGCCGGTTCAAGCCGACACCGACTGCGACTCGCTGCCAAGACGTTTTGCTGATTTGGCGATGAAGAGAGCGATACCAACGATGAGCACTCCGGAAACTGCAATGAGAAGTGGCGCTCGTCCTTCCCCTGGGAAGAAATGTGCAATCGACCAGGGCACATAGATGAGGAGTGATCCTGCTCCCGTGAATGAGAGAGCAACCCTTCCTGGGGTTGCTCCGACCGCCAGACATGCAACTGCGCTTGCAAGACCGAGCAGTGTTCCGGCATTTGTTGTTTCGATCGCAACGATTGCTGGTCCGGCGATGATTGCAGCTCCACCGATTGCGAGCAGCACCTCAGGAACCCGCACGTTTCGTCGCTCACCGAGCCAATAACTGCCGATACCGATGACCCACGTCACTAGCCCTGCGATCAACCCATCGTCTCCCCCGAATTGAGCCAACGATGCCGGAACAGTGACGACCAGTGACAACACTCCAGCCACAAGAAATGCGGGCACGAGGTCAAAGTTGGTCGCACTCAAGGGTTGCTGGCCGAGACGGATGAGCACCATTGATGTCACCACGAGTAGCAGCGCCCCTGCCGTCGCCATCTGATCGAGCATCATGAGTGACCCCGCCACCATTGCGCCAGCGCCAATCACTGCGGTGATGACCGGGTAGGTACCGATCTGTCGTTGCGCAATGACCAACGTCGTTGCTCCGAGAAGCAAGGTCACGGCACCAACGACAGAAATGTCCCACCATTCATTGGTTGCGCTACCAACAGCAAATATGGCTCCAACAAGAAATGTTGTTTGCTGGAGCGGCCGCGGTCGACCTGCCCACAGCACGCCACTCAACACTGCGACCAGGCTCGCGGATCCAAACACCACCCGATGCCCATCGCTCCATCCGTACACCGGAATCGGTGCTAACGCGTCATACATCGCAACCCCACCTGCGGTACCGATGCCGGCGGTTCCCACTAGCCACAGAGTCCATCTCAGGCGACGCAAGGCGTCATCGATTTGCTCGTCAAGCAATGCGCCACCCGCAACTCCGGCAACGGCAACGGCAGAAGGAATACCGATACGCCAACCGGTAGCGAGGTCGGGCCAGTAACGACCCACAAGCAAGATCACTCCAACTGCTACAAACGCCCCACCGAGATAGCCAAGTGCCTCTGCGACGAGGGGCATCTTGCGTTCGGCGCCACTCGTTGAAGTGCTCTCCGCATCATGACGAGCGGCCTCCTCGAAGGAAATGATTGCTGTGACCTCCTCATCTGAAATGAGGTCGGCTGATTGCCAGCGCCGCAGCCATGCATACACGACATCACTCTCTGGGGCCGATGAGGACTCTGTCTTCTTGGAGCGCGATCGTTTAGTCAGCCATACGACGATGCCGATGATTGCAATGATCTCAACTCCGCCGAGGAACATCGCCCCCCTTTCGTCACCACCAGCATGTCACAGCACGGCTGGTCGAAACGCCTTACCTGTTAGCGAGAACCCTGCCCGTCATCAACGCGAATCACGGTTCCAGTAACAGCATCTGAGGCTGGCGAGCAGAGATAGAGCAACGTGCTGTCAAGTTGCGCTGGGTGCGCAATGCGCTTGCGTGGAAAATGTTGAGAGATATCGCCCATCCGCTCAAGCATTCCGTCCATCATCTCTGACTCGAATGCACCTGGAGCGATGCAATTCACATTGATGCCATAACGGCTCCATTCGACTGCAAGCACTTCGCTCATGCGAGCAATTGCAGCTTTCGACACCGAATACAACGCTGCCCCCTGGCCGGCGTAGTGGAATGCGGCGATACTCGCAATGTTGACGATACGACCCTGCTGTTCGGCAGCGATCAGTCGTCTCGCAACTTCACAGGCAAGGATCCACGGGCCCCGCACATTCGTATCGAGCACTGTGTCGATGAGTTCGGTCGACATTTTGTGTGCACGCTGGGCGTCGGGCACTCCAGCGTTGTTGACAGCGATGGTGACCGTTCCACATGCCTCTTCGGCTGCTGCAACACCTTCAACGATTGACTCGGCGCTTGTCGTGTCCATCACCACCGGATGTGCGTGTCCGCCCTCTGATTCGACAAGGCGGGCGATCTCTTCAAGCCGCTCCTTGCGTCGGCCGGTCGGAACAACGATCGCTCCGGCGTTAGCAAGTACCTGTGTGAACCTCCACCCAAGGCCGGAAGTTCCTCCGGTCACGAGTGCAACCTGGCCAGACAGGTCATGGGAAGTGTGTGGGAGTGGATAATCGGCCATGCCGACATCCTTGCCGACGCCGAGACGAATACACGTGTCGGCTCATGACGCCGGAGTCTTGCCAACCTCAACCTCTTCAGCGTTAATCGCGCTCGCAAGGATGACCCGATACCGTTACCCGCCGTGCAACACCGCCGCGATATTGAAGGGCTTCGCGCCGTCGCAGTGCTCGTCGTTGTCGCATATCACGCCGGATTTACAGGATTAGCCGGGGGGTTCGTCGGCGTCGACGTCTTTTTTGTCATTTCTGGATTTCTCATCACATCACTACTCCTTAATGAGAAGATTTCGACAGGGCGAATTGACCTCCGCGAGTTTTATGCACGTCGTATTCGTCGACTGCTACCGATTTCGACCGTCGTGCTCGTCGTTTCGACGCTGTCGGCTCTCCTCATACTTCCAAGCACGAGTTTCTCCGCGCTCGGGTTAGACGTCGTTGCAGCAGCCGGGTTTGTCGTCAATATGTTGTTTGCGGCCCGCGGAACCGACTACCTCGCTGGTGACGCCGACCCATCAATTTTCCAGCACTATTGGTCACTTGCAGTGGAGGAGCAGTTCTACCTCATATGGCCTGGCCTTCTCGCCATCATCTCTCTCAATGCGAAAAGGGTTCGTCGCCGCATCGCTCCGAGCATTGCGCTCATCATCGTTGCTTCACTTTTCGCAAGCCTGTTACTCACCTCGCCAATGCCGACCTGGTCGTATTTCGGTCTCCACACGCGGGCCTTTGAACTTGGCATCGGCGCTCTGCTCGCTGTGACGTGGCCATCGATCGAGGGGTGGGCACCGACTCGTAGAGCAGTTCTCGGCTGGTTCGGGATCGTCGGAATCATCATTTCAGTTCCACTCGCTTCATCTGTCTCCGAGTTCCCCGGCTGGGTCGCCGCAGTTCCTGTGTTGTCTACCGCTGCAGTCATTAGTGGGGGCAACTCCGTGCGTTTCGGGGCCGTTGTGATTCTTCGGGTCCGGTTATTGCAATGGGTCGGCGAACGTTCGTATTCGCTCTATCTCTGGCATTGGCCGGTGCTCGTGCTTGCCGCTGCCGCCCTCGGACGGCCACTGGCGTGGTACGAGATCGCTGTTGCTCTCCTAGCTGCTCTTGCCATCTCAGCACTCGGCTATCGCTTCATCGAACATCCGTTACGGCGATCGCAGCGGCTCACAGGGCGGCCCACCTTAAGTTATGCGCTTGGGGCAGGTCTTCTCGCCGCCACTGTGCTCACCGGGGTGACCACCTCTCGCTACCAGCCCGCCATTTCTACCGGTGTCATCGCCCAAGCGCCGTCGATTGACACCTCGACGACAACCACGGTCACCCAAACAACGACGACAATTTCCTCGTCGCCAGCTAACGCTGCGGTGTCAACGACTGCGGTTCCGACCACCACGACACTTCCCCCTCTTGTTGACAACCGAGGTGCTCAACCGATCGCCGCTGTCGTTGAGGCGCTCAGAAATCCGGTGCTTCCCGACAACCTTCGACCCAGTGTGTACGACGCTCCAAACGACACCAGCTCTCTTTACGACACCAACTGCCACCAATTCATGGCGGCCTCGGTCGCAGATGGTTGCGTGTTTGGTGACGTTGACAGCGAGTTCACCATTGGCCTCATCGGCGACAGCCATGCCGCCCAGTGGTTTGCCGCAGTCAACACGATTGCTGCTGAACGCGGCTGGCGACTTATTGCACATACGCAAGGTGGGTGCCCGCTTCTCGATGTTGTCACCTGGAACCGAGGTGCTGATGCCGTGTTTAACCATTGCGCTCTGTGGCGTGACTCCGTCATCGATGCTCTCGAACGCGAGCAGGTGGAGGTGGTCATCATGTCGCAACACTGGGGTCTCTTAGAAGCCTCAACTCGGGAGGCGGTCCCCGCTGCAGTGTGGGAGCGCGACCTTCCAGTGCTATTCACTCGACTCAGAACTGCGGGGATGGAGCCGGTTCTTTTCCTTGACTCGCCTGACCCTTACGGGTCGGTGCCAGCGTGCGCCGCATCACACCAAGCCGACCTCACCTCATGCGAACCAGGCGTCTTACGAAACACCGAACGGGCCGTTCGAACTGTCGCGCTTTCGATCGCTGATGACATGTCGGTCGGCCTCATCGACCCCCACGTGTGGCTCTGCGTCAATGCCACCCCCGACGGCGAGGTCGACACCACTCGCTGCCCCGTGGTGATCGGCGACATTTTGGTGTATCGAGATAGTCATCACCTGTCGAACACATTTGTCGAGTGGTTTGCACCGATCTTGGCTTCCGAACTCGTCGACTGGTTCACCGCGCAGTCAAACTTGTCGTAATTCATCAGGAGTTAGCCAGGGGGTTCGCCGTGTCGGATACGGAAATGCATTGGTGGTCAACAACAGAAACTGCTCAGCGCATTGCAGCCAAGGAAGTGTCGAGTCGAGAGGTACTCGAACACATGGTCGACAGAGCAGATCGACTCGATGGTCAGATCAACGCAATCATCCAACGCGATCTTGATCGCGCTCGAGCGGCGGCAGATGCGGCTGATACTGCACTCGCCGCAGGTCAGCCCCTCGGACCTTTGCATGGCGTTCCTATGACGGTCAAAGATTCGTTCCAGACCGAGGGCTGCATCACCACCTCAGGGGCCCCAGAGCTTGCCGACTTTGTTCCTTCGGAGGATGCCGACCCAGTGGCGCGTGTTCGTGACGCCGGTGCGGTGATCTGGGGAAAGACCAATATGCCGATTTGGGCTGGAGATATCCAGTCATACAACGAGGTCTACGGAACGACGCTGAACCCGTTTAACCCTGACCGCACTTGCGGTGGTTCGTCGGGCGGATCAGCAGCTTCGCTCGCTATGGGCTTCACTTCCCTTGAGATTGGTAGCGACATCGGCGGTTCGATTCGTGTTCCGGCGCACTATTCAGGGGTCGTCGGACATAAGCCGTCATTCGGCATTGTTCCTTCGCAAGGGCAAATTCCTGGAATGCCGGGAACGTTCAGTCAGGCTGATATCGCTGTCACCGGCCCGATGGCTCGGCATGTCGAAGACCTTGAACTCGCAATGGGCATCCTCACCGGGCCCGACAGATGGAACGCGCCGGGCTGGAGGGTCGATCTCCCGGCGCCCCGTCAAGAGTCAGCCAGCGACCTGCGCGTCGCCGGGTGGATAGATGACGACGCATACCCAGTTGATGGCGACACCAAACGTGTTCTCACCGATCTCGTTCACACCTTGACGGGAGCAGGGGTATCGGTTGATACCGGTGCTCGGCCGGGCTTTACGCTTGAGAAAGCAGTCGATGTGTTTCAGCGACTTCTTTACGCAGCGCTATCGGGCGGTCACCCTCGCGAAAAACTTGACCATATGGCGGCAGATAGTTCTGACACGCCACTCGGGTACGTCAAGCGCAACACTGCAATGCGTCATCGTGACTGGCTCAGCAATCATGAGCGGAGGCTGCAGATTCGTAAGCAATGGGAAGAGTTCTTCCACGATTTCGACATCATGCTGATGCCGGTTCAACCACGAGACGCGATTGAGCACGACCATTCAGAGCCACAGTTTGATCGCGTTGTCATGATCGACGGAGTTCAGCGTCCGTATACCGACTTGTTCACTTGGGTCGGGCCGTCTGGTGTTGCCTTCCTCCCATCGACGGTGGTGCCGGTCGGAATGTCGTCAGCAGGTCTGCCCATCGGGGTTCAAATCGTCGCCCCGTATCTCGAAGACCGCACGGCGATGCATTTTGCCAAGTTGGTCAGCGCACTGTGCGGTGGGTGCCCGAGGCCGGCAGCCGCGGGCTAGTTACCGCAGCGCCAACGTCACTCGGTCGTTAGGCGACCTGAGTGATGATGACGGCAGCAGTAACTGTTCGAGCGCTCCAACCAATGGTTCGAACCCAGTTCGAAACCACTAACCGCCTCACGACCGAGTCGATCTCACCTTGCGTCATGGGGGTTGCGAGTTGAGCGTGACGTGGCACCTGTAATGCGATCGTGCTCAACAAGACGATGGCAAGGAGCACTCCCCCGATGAATGGCAACCATCGTGATACTCCATCGGGCGGGCTCGCGAACAGAGCGATTGCAGTCAGGCCTTCGAGCAGCATCGGCAAACCAACGACATATGAGGTGCGCCGCTGATTCTCTTCGGCGTGGGCAGGCGATACCTCAGATGGGATTCGAGCGAAGAGCGGATAATGCACGATCTGGGTGAACCAAATCACTCCGGTCATTACCGCAGCCGAAATGAGGTGAACGGTGGGGATGATCACAGTCCTGCACGATCTTTCATCAGGATTTAGCCTGCCCGACTATGGCCCGTTCGTCCACATCTGCGCCCGATCTGAAATGGTGCGCCCGGTGCGGACGCGAAATTGAGTGGCGCAAAAAGTGGGAACGCGACTGGCACTCGTTGAAGTGGTGTTCAACCGCCTGTCGTCAGCGTGGTCTCACCGACCTCGACCGGTCTCTCGAAGCCATGATCATTCATTTGCTACAACAACGATCTCGAATCGCAACGATCTGCCCAAGTGAAGCGGCACGCGCAGTTCGACCCGAGCAGTGGAGTGACCTCATGGACGACACTCGCTGCGCTGCCCGACGCCTTGTTGCCACGGGCGCAATCGACATCGTGCAGAAGGGAGTCGTTGTTGACCCTTCAACTGCGAAAGGCCCGATCAGGCTCCGCCTTCGCTGACACTGACGTCAACGACTGAGGTCGCCGAACAGTGCGAGCCCAAGTACCAGGCGTATGAACTCAGATACCGTCGTGCTCAGGTGGGTTGCGTCTCGGTACAGCAAATGTCGCCCACCGTCATCTGGCATGTTCGATCAGTGCAGAACCAGTCGGTAGTGTCAATTGTCTCCGACCAGCGCTTGTGTGCAATCCAATATTCGGTTTCGATGAGGTCTCGAGCGACCGCCGTATATCTGCCCGGTAACACAAGCTCGCAAAGAACAGGTTGCCCGATAAGCAATTCGACGCGAGATCTTTTGCGTTCGTGTTGTCACTAAGCATTGCGTGACGGGAAGCCAGCAGCGCGCATTGATCGACTGTTGGGGAGTCATTCCCAATCGCTTGTGGGTGGGATGCAATTATGGTGTTATGAATTTAAGACATCTCCTCAAAGTCGTTCCAGTAGCCATTCTTTTCGTCGCCTGTGGTGGCGGTTCCGATACCTACACGTCTGAGATGGAGACGGAATATCTCGAGGCCTGCATCGAAGAGGCACAGGCCAGTCTTTTGAGCGAAATCGATATCGATTTCGATACCGCCAGCGATGTAGCCACCGATTACTGCGCATGCACGTGGTCGGAAATCACCTCGACCCTCGCGGTTGCGGACTTCGAGGAGATGGACGCCGACATATCTGCCGGCGGAGCAATGCCGGCCGAGATAAATGCCATCATTGACACGTGCGCCGAGAGCGTGTTTCTATCTCTCTGATCTTTCCGGGTTGCGCTAAGGACCGGTGATCACTGCTCGTAACGCCTCCTCATTAATGTCGACGGCTAACCACAACGGATAGTCATCCTTTGCGCGTTCTGGAATGGTTGTGGCGAACGTAAGAGATTGGGCAACGGCGACGTCGAGCAAAAACTCTGCGTGCAGTCTGAGATCGAACACGACTGCAAAAGCTGCTTTAACCGGTCGAGAGAGTCGGACTCCAAGCACGACTGCATCACCAGTTTTCACCGCCGCGGTTGCTACGTCACCGATTCCATCGATCGCATGCACTCGCGGAAGATCGGCGATCTCAGGATGCTCCGAGACGTCAACCACCACCGTTGGAAGCGCGTTGCCGTCGTCTGCAACGGCGTGTCCGACCTCTTGCGCAATTAGTAACGGAGGTTCTGGCCAACCACTAGGCATCAACCTGTTGTACTGTCCAAACAACAGCGATTTCTAGTCGTGCTCCTCCTCAAAACGTTGGAAGGTGTGCTGGTCAGACGACCTACGAGAGCCTGCCGACCTCAGCAGATCATTACTCTTCTCTTGTGACCGATTTTGCTGATTTTCCCGACTTTGTATGGTCGATTGGGGAGGAAGGGTCTGATCCAATTGTCATGCGCCAAGGCGAGCGTTTCAGACAGGACCAGTTCGCTCAATCTGGTCACAACCAGAATATGGAAGAGGATCTCGCCGCAATTGCTGGTCTTGGCGTAAGCATTGTTCGATATGGAACTCCTTGGAGACTGGCGGAGCCAAGACCAGGGGTGTACGACTGGTCTCATTGGGATCGAGCGTTCAGCGCGTGCGATAACGCAGGGCTAGAGCCCATTATTGAGCTATTACATTTTGGGTTACCAGATCACTACTCCGGGTTCATTGAGTCCGATTGGGTAGACGGCTTCGTTTCCTATGTCCTCGCCTTCCTCGAGCGCTATGACTCACCGAAGTGGTTCACCCCAATCAACGAGCCCGGCATCACTGCACGATTTTCAGCCCGTTACGGAATTTGGAATGACATGGTGGCCTCGGCTGAAGGCCATGCCCAAGCCTTAGCAAATGTCGTGCAGGCCAATCTTGAAGCAGTTGACCTCGTTCGAAACGACCGTAACGGACTCTGGATCAGTTCTGAAGGGTTCGATATTCCGGTAGCGGTACGCGACACTCCAGACGCTGCTGCGGAGGTTGCCCAAGAAAGAGCGCTCGGATGGCTCGTATGGGATCTCCATTTCGGAGTTGAGCCTGGAATTGCCGACTACTTTGACATGGTGGATACCCAACAACTCGACCGAATTCGAAGTCTCTCTGCTTCGGACGGACTCGTGGCCGGGCTCGATATCTATCCAGTCTCGGTGAATGCAATCGGTGGTGTGCGCCCCAACTGGTCCCCACGACAACTCATTCAACTTGCCGAGAAAGAGATTGAACGCTGGCATGATCGCTACTACCAGACGTTCTGGTTTGCCGCTACGTCAAATTTGACGCATCCAATCGTCCACCAAAATCCGTGGCTGGAAGA
>JAAXJF010000019.1 GCA_012269985.1 Acidimicrobiaceae bacterium | reverse complement strand
CCGGACCGGCGGCGCCATGCATCGCAACATGAAGTTCATCTACTCGATGTAGGCGTGACGAGAGATGTCTGGCGAGGAGCCCGGAAAGGCCCGGAGACATGCCGGCTCCGACCACAAGTGCGGCATCGTTCGAGGAAAATAATGCGCCCAAGTCAAATAGTTCCTGAGTGTCGTCAAGGTCATCAGCGAGGGTGATGACTGACGCCCTGTGACGGCCAATCTGTTCGACGAGTCCCCGATGGCGCCCGGGAAGCGCTAGGACAACGATGTCGCCTGTTGCGAGTTCTGGGAATGGGTCGCGTCGCGGATCAAACGGGCTCAATTGGTCGTCACCGCAGAGTTGTGAGAGTCGGTGGGCGACGACGCCAGCGCCGGCGAAAAAGACTGTCATTCAGCGCCACCGTCATGTGGAGGAATGCGAACCGGTCGCCACCCACCGTGGCGCGGCGGAGTTCCTCCCCGACCTTTCACTCTGATTGCGCCAGCAGCAGCAATCGTCATGATGAGTGCCGAAACGATTCGACGAGCAAAACGCATAGCCACAGTCTGCCTGAGAGAACTTGTCGAATGCTCAATACTCTGAAGACCGCTAATCGACGTCCGACGACAATCTCACACGTAACCTAAGTCTGATCTCAGCTGTTCGCAGCACTGAGAGCGCAGTCGATGCGTTGCTTCAGTTGGTTTCCGCCGATTTCTCGTTCCAGCCGGTCGCGCAGGACACCAACGCCCACAGGGTGATCAACAGTGGAACGATGATCAACAGCACTGGAATCGATGCGTCTTCGCCGTAGCCCTTCGCCGATAGAGAACTCACAGTGAAGATCTCTCCGGCCACAAAGAGCACAATCGCAATGACGCCAAATCGTGCCCTCGCTACCCCGCTCAAGATGAAACTGAGAATCAAGATCGTCAGCCCGACAGTGACAATTTTGGTGCCCCACGCCAACTCGACGCTTGTTGCAATATCGAGCTCACGTCCTTGAGCGCCAGTCCACTGGTCTTTTGCCCAATCCTCAGCTCCCACGAGGTTGCCTAGCCCTAGAAGGGTCATCATGAGACCCAAGACCAGGAGAGAAATACGGACATTCAAGATCTTTTGCATTACTTTCCCCAATCTGGTGAACAAACCTCACCAACCGTCAACTTACTCGCCGAAACATGCATCGAAGTACAACTCTGGCAACAGCACTAACGGAAAGAGCAACACATCATTCATTTAAAAGATCAGTTTCGTTTCCTATTTGTGAAAAGGTGTGGTCATGAAAATCGGCAAATCTATTCGCGTTCTGTTGGTGTCTGCCCTTGCACTCACTCTGACTGTCAATTGCGGAGGCAACGAAGTCGAACCAGCTGAACCGACCTCCGCTGCAGCCAATTCCTCCGCCTCACAAAGCGACGAAGAGCAATCATCAGAATCCGACAATCTACTGGTGTCGGTGCTTGCTGACGAGTTAATGAACGATCCTGAAATCGGTGGAGCGCTATCTCAAAACACAGCGATGTGTCTTGCCGAATGGGCAGTCACCACCATGGGAATCGAAGGCTTGTCCGATCTCGACTCACTCGAGACTGAAGAAGATGAAGTTTGGATGCAAGGTTTCACAAGCTGCCTTGACCAGACCGCGATGCTTGCGCTCATGATTGCCGAAATGGGAGGAACGGAAGAACAAGCCGAGTGCATGGCTGAATCCCTGGGCGACGAGACCGAAAACGTGGCCGCTCTTTTCAGCATGAACGAAGAACCTGAGTCCGAAGAAGCAATGATGTTCCTGTTCACCTTCATGGCGGCAGCGATGGAGTGCGGAGTCGACGTCATGGAAGGCACCGATTTGGATATGGGTGTGGATGATTATGAATCCTCAGCGAGCTGGGAAACCATCAATGACCCGATGTGTCCGAATGGTGAACCATGTATCTGCATCGACATCGACGGAAGTTGCGATGACGGAGATGACGATTGGGGCTGGATCAACAACGGCGAAGAGGAATATTTCTGCTCGAACGACGGCAAGGACTACGCCGAGTTCATGGGCGGATCACTTTGCGCAGAAACCCCCGAAAACGCCTGACCGACAAGGGCCTCGATACCAACACCGCCACCCTCGATCGGCTGGCCGTTCCTGTTCGTTTGTTCAGACCGCTGCTGGCTGGTCGTCAGTCAGTTCGTTTGACGATCGAATCCAGCCAACCATTCGAAGTACTCAATCTCAATGCCCGCTTTGGACATTAACTCTTTGTATTTGTCGTCGATCGGGCCATACATGCACATTCGCCTGGTTTCGACCAGTTCAGCGAAAGGTTCAGCGAAAGGGTTTTCTGGTTGACGTTTACTGTGAAACCAGGTTGCGTCCATATCTTCTTCAGTGGCGAACGTATAGAGACGGCTTTCATCTGGACTCAGGTACCAGTTCATCGCTAACGAACCTGGTTCGCCGTCTTCTGCCCATTGAGATTGTTGTTGAGCGACTTCTCGTAACTGGTCGATACAGCCTGGCTTTACTTCATATTCAGCCCAAAATCGGATTTTTTTAGTCACGTAAATCTCTTCTTTCGGAATGACAATCACGGAGGATTACAGGTAGAAACATTAGTGAGCGATTACACACGGCCGTCACTTTGACCATTGGTTCCTATTAATTCAATTCCTTAATTGAAAGTGACGTAGCAAACGAGCAACCAGAACAAGCGGGTTTCCGTTGGAACAGACCGGAAACCACAAGACGAGAACAACAAAACCCCCGCCGAAGCAGGGGTTCTAGTGGGGCTAACAAGAATCGAACTTGTGACCTCATCCTTATCAG
>JAAXJF010000073.1 GCA_012269985.1 Acidimicrobiaceae bacterium | reverse complement strand
CATGCGGCTTCGTACGCTCAAACTTCGCCTTACTCATAACAATGCTTCCTTTATTTACGGTGTTTCTATTAGTTGGTAGCGGCGATCGGGATCGAACCGATGACCTTCCGATTATGAGCCGGATGCTCTGACCTACTGAGCTACGCCGCCAAGGCTTGCCCCCGGCCGATCCGGGGATCGACCATATGGTCGAGCCCTCTGTGGGAATCGAACCCACGACACCAGCCTTACCATGGCTGTGCTCTGCCGACTGAGCTAAGAGGGCACTGGGCGCGGCAGAGCCGCGACCAGCCGGAAAGTGTACAGCCACAATGGCTGTTCCCACCTCGAAGTAGATACGCTCCGCGAACGTGAGTTCAGCGCCATCTCAACCACAGGTCACCATCCGTCGAGCAACTGTCGACGACGCTGCCGGTATTGCGGAGATTTACAACGCTGAGGTGCTCAACTCGACGAGCACGATGGACATGGTTCCACGCACGATTGAAGAGCAACGCGATTGGATCCAACGCCGCTCAGGAGCATTCAGCGCAATCGTGGCGTGCGATGAAACAACCGGTGAAGTGGTCGGATTCGCCTCACTCTCGAAATACAAAGAACGCGCTGCCTACTCGACGACCGTCGAAGACTCAGTCTACGTCGCACGCGATCATCATGGTCGCGGTATCGGCCAACTATTGCTGTCTGCAATCTGTGACACCGCTCGCGACGGAGGATTTCACAGCATCATTGCCCGAATCGAAGCAAGTGGTGAAGGCTCGCTCGCGTTACACCGCTCCGTTGGTTTCGAGCTTCTCGGCATCGAGCGTCAGGTGGGCCGGAAATTCAACCGATGGCTTGATGTTGCGGTGATGCAACTCATGCTCTGAACGTATCGAGCCGGTCGGAAGATCTCCGGCCGGCTCGAAACGGGGTTGGGCTGATCCGGTTGTTGGCCGAAGCAGTCACATCTCTGTTGTTGGTGGGCCGGGGAGGATTTGAACCTCCGAAGGCAATGCCGGCAGATTTACAGTCTGCTCCCTTTGGCCGCTCGGGCACCGACCCATATGTCGACCCGGAATGGTATCTGCGGATATCGCCAGCCACCCCTTCGATGGCGATTCCGATACGGTATTTCTCATGCCAAGTTTTGATGTTGTCTCCGAAGTCGATGCCCAAGAGGTGCGAAACGCCATTGATCAGGCTCAGCGAGAGGTCTCCAACCGCTTCGACTTCAAAAACACGAACTCGACGATTGAACAAAACGACATGGTCATCACCTTGCACACCGTGAGTGAAGATCGTCTCGCTGCGTTGAGAGTCGTACTCGAAGAAAAACTTGTGAAGCGCGGGGTGTCACTGAAAGGAGTCGACTACGGCGATGTCCAAGAGGCGACTCAAAACACCGTGCGACAGGTGGTCACCATCAAAGTCGGTATTTCTTCTGAGAAAGCCAAGGAAATCAACAAGCTCATCAAGTCAGATGGCCCCAAGGGAGTGAACAGCCAGACTCAAGGTGAGTCGGTTCGCGTCACCGGCAAAAAGCGCGACGATCTACAGAATGTGATTGCGATGTTGAAGGGCGCCGACATCGGCATCCCATTGCAATTCAACAACTTCCGCGACTGAACGCCCCTTGACGTCAGTCTTCAGACGGAGCTTCAGAGGCCCGTCGCTGCAACTCGTCGACGACGCTGGCGTCAGCCAACGTTGTTGTATCACCGAGGTTTCGACCTTCGGCGACGTCTCGCAGCAGCCGGCGCATGATCTTTCCTGATCGCGTCTTTGGAAGATCAGGTGTGAAGAAAATTGCTTTCGGCTTTGCGATCGCGCCGATCTCTGCAGCGACGTGATCACGCAGCGTTGCGACATCAACATCGTGGCCGCCGCGCAAGGTGACGTACGCAAAAATCGCTTGCCCGGTGGTGGGATCGTTCGCCCCAACAACCGCTGCCTCCGCAACCGACGGATGCGATACCAGGGCTGACTCGACTTCGGTTGTTGAAATACGGTGACCTGAGACGTTCATGACATCGTCGACGCGACCGAGCAACCACAGGTAACCATCGTCATCGAGGCGGGCCCCGTCACCAGCGAAGTACGACCCATCGAACCGGCTCCAGTAGGTGTCCACAAAACGCTGAGGGTCACCCCAAATGCCTCGCAGCATCCCCGGCCATGGACGGGTCAACGTGAGGTATCCCCCTCCCCCATCAACTTCGTTACCGCCATCATCAACCACTGCGATGTTCACGCCAGGAAGCGCAAAGGTCGCCGAGCCCGGCTTCGTTGTGGTGTGACCCGGAAGCGGCGAAATCATGATGCCACCGGTTTCGGTCTGCCACCACGTATCAACGATCGGGCAACGTTCACCACCGATGTGTTCGTGGTACCACATCCATGCTTCAGGGTTGATCGGTTCGCCCACCGTGCCGAGCAAACGAAGCGACGACAAGTCATGTTTCGCGGGTTCATCCGCGCCCCACTTCATGAACGTTCTGATCGCAGTCGGTGCGGTATAGAAGATGGTGACCTTGTACTTTTCGACGATCTCCCAGAACCTGTCGTTACCTGGGTGGTTTGGTACACCTTCGTACATGACCTGGGTGGCGCCGTTCGCAAGCGGGCCATACACGATGTATGAGTGGCCAGTAATCCAGCCGACATCAGCCGTGCACCAGTACACATCTCGGTCACGATGAAGGTCGAAAACGTTGCGATGGGTATACGCCACATGAGTGAGGTAGCCACCGGTCGAGTGCATGATGCCCTTGGGCTTGCCTGTCGTGCCTGATGTGTACAGCAAGAACAGCAGGTCTTCAGAATCCATTGCTTCTGGTGGGCATGACGCATCGGCTGCCGCCATGAGGTCGTGGTACCAGTGGTCACGCCCCTCCACCATCTCGACCTCATTGCCACCGCGCTCGACAACAACAACATGCTCGATCGATGGTGTCTGGGCGACCGCTTCATCGGCAGCCGGTTTCAGCGGGAAGACTTCACCACGCCGATACCCACCGTCGGCCGTGATCAACACCTTCGCTTCCGCATCATTGATGCGATCGATGAGCGATTGGGAGGAGAAACCTCCGAAGACCACCGAGTGTGGTGCACCAATACGAGCACAAGCCAACATCGCAACCGCCGCTTCGGGAATCATCGGAAGGTAAATGTTGACACGATCACCCTTGGCGACCCCGAGGTCTTTCAGCGCATTTGAAAACTGCTCAACCTCGGCGAGTAGCTCTGCATAGGTGATGGTGCGGGTATCGCCCGGCTCACCTTCCCAATGGATGGCGACCTTGTCGCCGAAGCCAGCCTTCACATGTCGGTCGAGACAGTTCTCCGCGACGTTGAGTTTGCCATCGACAAACCACTTTGCGTAGGGAAGGTCCCATTCGAGCACCTTCGACCATGGTTGCTGCCAACTGATGAGCTCTGAAGCCTGACGAGCCCAAAAAGCTTCAAGGTCTGCAGCAGCCTCATCATGCAGACCTCCATCGCTGACATGGGCGCTCAATGAGAAGTCTGCAGATGGCGGGAAGCGCCGATTCTCATGCGAAAGTGCGTCGATGGTCTCGTGGTTCTCTGTCATCGTTCCCCCTGTGACGTGCAAAGTACCTCAAACTCTACGACAACAGGGGTGGTCGATTCACTGCCGCCACTCGATCGCGAGGAATCCACCAAGCCCCTCGGGGTCGGTAAGGGCTTCAGCTTCAGAAATCCGAGAACGCATTTTGAGCGCCCTCACATCTGGGCGGGCAGCATTCTTCTCCCACTCCCGACGCCCTTCCTCAACCAGTTCTGAGAGACCGTGCAACTCGAGCCACTGTGATTGCGAGCGAACCGTCGACGGCTCGTGCAATAGATCGACCGTCACTGCGGTAGTGATCTCCGGCTCCCCCCGCGACATGAGGTACTGGCCACCACGCTCAAGCGACCGGTAGGTGCGCAGCCATTCCCGCCACGGGCGCTCCACGAGCCCTGACGTTGTTTGGGTGAAATAGTCAAAGGCAACCAGCGTGCCGTTGAGTCGCTCGGCAACCCCTTTCACCCATGATGCAGCCTCATCGATGAGGGGCGCCCGGGCGCCGTGAACCGCCCGAGCCGGAAGCACCGATGGGCACGGATCGAACGGTGCGCTCAACAGCTCTTGGGCTCCCGAACTTGTCTCGGCCACAAACGCTTCCCGCCACATTCCGTCGAATACCGCGAGTCGAAATGGCAGATTGTCGAGTAACTCGTTGGCGAGGACGACACCATGAAGATCACCTTCAGGCAGTGAATTCAACGACGTGACCCCCGAGGGGTGCGTTTCCCGTTGGTGAGCTGCAATTTCGATCGCGTGATATCTGAGAGCATCAAAGCACTCGGGCTCAGCGGTTATAACCGAACGGGCCAAGGTTCCTGGTCCGGCCCCGACTTCGTAGACGTTGAAGACTGACGGAGACCCCGCGGCATTCCATTCAGCGTCAAGGAAGCGTGCTACCACCGCACCAAATAGCGGCCCTATCTCAGGTGACGTGATGAAATCGCCTCGGCGTCCAGCCGAACCTCCCGAGGTATAAAAACCATCGCTCCCGTAGAGAGCGTCAGCCATGAACCGGTCGAAACCGACCGGTGAGAGCTCAGAGCCCGAGGGCACCGGTCAAGTCAGGAAGATCAGCGAAGCGCAGCACGAGGCCTGGCAAGATGCCGAGGACAACGGTTCCACCTGCCGTGATGCCAAGCGCCAACCAGATCGATGATGGTGGCGATATCGGGGTCGTATCACCATCTGGCACTGGCGACATCCAGATTTGGCGGAGTACACGCATGTAGTAACCGGCCGCAATGACCGTGTTCACCGCTGCGATGATCGCAAGCACATAGGCCGAACTTGAACCGGCATCGATCAATGCCTTGAACGCCTGAAGCTTTGCAATCCAGATGCCGAGCGGTGGGATACCTGCGAGCGACGCCAAGAAGATCGTCATCAGTACACCGAGGCCAGGGGCATAGGTGATAAGCCCACCAAACGATGAAATCTCGCCCGAGCGAGTCTTGCGAGCAACCGCAATGATGACTGCGAATGCACCGAGGTTGGAGAAGGCATAGATGAGCAGGTAGATCACTACCGCTCTCAGCGATGACTCCGCAGCTCCGGTACCCATGACTGCGAGCGGCATGAGAATGAACCCACCCTGACTCACCGACGAGTAGGCGAGCATACGAACGATGTTTGTCTGCCGCAGGGCGACCATGTTGCCGACGGTCATCGTGAGTGCAGCCATCACCCAGATAAATGGGCCATGCACTTCATCGGCTCCATAGAGACCGAGGTAGAGCACGGTGAGCAGAGCCACAAAGCCTGCCGATTTCGATGCGACCGACAAGAACGCGGTGACGGGTGTTGGGGCACCTTCGTAGGTGTCTGGTGCCCACGTGTGGAACGGAACTGCAGAGATCTTGAACGCGAAGCCGGCGACGACAAAGACAACTGCCAACACCTGCATTCCGGTGAGATCACCCGAGAGCGCTGCGCCGATTTCAGTGAGTTTGGTCGAGCCTGTTGTGCCGTACAAGAAACTCATTCCGTACAGCAGCACACCTGAAGCGAATACACCGAGCAGGTAATACTTCACACCAGCCTCGTTGCTCTTCACATCACGCTTACGCCAGGCGGCCATCATGTACGCAGGAATCGAAAGCAGTTCAAGTGCAACAAACACGCTGAGAAGGTCACGGCTTGACGCCATCATCACCATGCCGAGCACGCTCACCAGCATGAGCACATAGAACTCGCCCTGGTAATAGCCACCCTCTTCGAGCTCGTTCTGACTGAGCAACACCACGACATAACCGACGAGCAAGAACAATGCCTTCAGAATGAGGGCGTACTCATCGACCACGTATCGGCCATCGAAAATGGCGTCTCGCACATCTCCGCCAAGAACAGCAAGCGTCACCACCGGGATCACTGCGCCGAGCATGACGAAACCGGTCAAGGTCGCCATTGCCCACTTTTTCGACTCGTCGAGCCAGAGGTCAATCAGCAGCACCAGGTTGATACCCGCAATCAACACCAACTCAGGTGCGATGGCATGCCAGTCAATCGTTGGCGCCGTCCAGGCTTGAGCGAGCAGAGAACTGATCACGGGATGCCCGCTCCTACACGCTCAATGAGCAACGACACGGCCGGGTCCATCACACCGAACATCAGTTGTGGATACACACCGAAGACGACAATCGCAATGAGGAATGGAGTCCACGCAATCCACTCGATCTTTGTGACGTCGTGGAGATCAACATCGTGGTGCTCGTCGTTCACGCCAGCACCAACCGGATGGTGGGCACCCTGTTCAAACTCTGGGTTCGGACGGCCAAATGCGGTGCGCTGATACAACCACAAGAGGTAAGCAGCCGCGAAGACCGTACCGATCGCAGCGACCACCATGAGCGTGCGGAACAATGCCTCGCTGAGCCCAAAGTTGGGGTTGTAGGCCGACAAAATTGCGGGGAATTCACCCCAGAACCCGGCAAGGCCGGGAAGGCCAAGAGATGCCATTGCTGCGAAACCAAGAATCCAACCCAAACGCGGCATCTGAATGAGCATGCCGGAGAGTCGTGAGATCTCAAGGGTGTGGTAACGGTGCTTCACAGAGCCGGCAACGAAGAAGAGCATGCCGGTGATGAGACCGTGAGCGACCATTCCGAACAGAGCGGCATTGATACCGAAGTCGGTGAGGGTCGAAATACCGAGCATGACGAATCCCATGTGAGCGACGGAGGAGAACGCGATCAGTCGCTTCATGTCGGTTTGAGCGAGGCATCCGAGTGCGCCGTAGATGATGCCGATCACGGCAAGGATGCCGATCACCGGAGCCCATGCCTTTGCACCCTGCGGAAGCATCGGAATGGCGATGCGGACAAAACCGTAGGTGCCGAGCTTCAGAAGGATTGCGGCCAAGATGACTGAACCCTGTGTCGGTGCCTGGGTGTGTGCATCAGGCAGCCACGTATGGAACGGGAACATCGGTACCTTCACCGCAAAGCCGACGAACATTCCTGCAAAGATCCAGATCTGCACATCACGATCGATAAGTGCTCCGGCCTCCATGAGATGCGCAAATGAGAACGATGCCGCACCGGTCTGGAAGAAGAGCGCGAGGAAGGCCACGAGCATGAGGGCCGAACCAAACATGGTGTAGAGGAAGAACTTCAACGACGCGTACTGGCGATCGTCGCCACCCCAGACACCAATCATGAAATACATCGGCAGGAGAACGACTTCGAAGAACACGAAGAACAAGATGAGGTCTTGGGCGATGAACGACCCCGCCATACCGACCTGCAGCACCAGCATCAGCATGATGAACGACTTCGGGTTGCCAGCGTCTGGCATGTTGTCCCAGGTGTAGATCATGACGAGCAACGTCACAACCATCGACAAGAAGTACAGCGGAAGGCTGATGCCATCGAGGCCGATGGTGTAATTCGACTTAATGACGGTGATCCACTCACTGTCAACGAAGAACTGCAACTTCTCACTCTGATCAAAATCGAAGCGAAGCAGCGTGTACACACCAACAGCTGCGGTCACCGCAGAAGTAAGAATGCCAATCTGCTTATGTGTCTTCTCTTCTGATGCCGGTACGAACATCATGAGAAGAACGCCAACGAGCGGCAAGAAGGTGCCGACCGTTAGGAGCCAGGTGTCGTTGGTAATGGTTTGCATAATTATTGTGCCCTCTGGGTGTGCTGACTCAGATGTTCACGAGGATGAGAACGATTGCTCCCACCGTCGCCGCTCCGAAGAGCAACGCTCCGTACTGATTGACCTTTCCTGATTGGACTGGCTGCAAGGCGTGGCCGCCTTCACTCGCTGCCAATCCAGATGCGTTCACCGCTCCATCAACCACACGCTGGTCGACGTTGCGATAGACCCATTCGCCGGTTCTCCGGCCCCCGCGTCCAACGTTGTTGACGATGGCGTCGAGAATGTTTTGGTTCACCCAGTAGGCCGCTCGCGCTATCGGATGCGCAAACGCAAACACGATGACCTTTTCGTAGAGGTGGTCCAAGTAGTACTTGTTGACCAGCAGTGTGTGAATCCAACGTGCTGGAGCGAACTTTGATGTGAGGCCAGCAAACGGATTTCTTCGGTCGCCGTAGATTCCCATGCAGACCCACGCGCTGAAGAGAATGCCCGCGAAGACAAGGATGATCGACGGCATCGCCTTCGACCATGAGAACACAGCATGGCTCAATTTCGGCGCGTAACAGACAGTGCCTTCGGATGGATCAGCGAATCCGCAGCCTTTTGCTTTGCCGTCGTACTCTTCGTCGCCTGCCTGCACCGCCGCAAAGACAATGCCTGCACTCTCTTCTTCTCCAGATGAGTGCCCATACTCGTCATCGAGCGCAACTTCGACACCGACGGGCTCTACCCAATCGGTGAAGTAATGGGTGCCAAACGCAGGCGCATTGAGATATCCGGAGCCGATCGCAAGAATCGAAAGAACGATGAGCGGAGCCGTGATTCGCCAAGGCGATTCGTGCGGCCCATGGTGGGCGCCATGATCATCGTGAGCACCGTGATCGTCGTGGGCGTCGTCGTGGTGATCGTCATGATCGGCGTGAGCAGCTCCGTGAGCGTCGTCATGGCCTTCATCGTGATGCTCACCTGCTGCGGCACCGCGCGGCTTCCCAAAGAACGTGAGGTAGGTCGCCCGAGTCATGTACGCAGGGGTCATGAAGGCGCCAACCAGCGCAACGTAGTAGAAGAACTGGTAGCCGTTGTGACTGGCGTTATCGATGATCTCGTCTTTCGAGAAGAACCCCGAGAAGAACGGAATACCGCACAGCGCAGCGGTCGACACCATCCATGTGGCCGCCGTGATCGGCATCTTCTTCGCCAGACCACCCATGTCTTTCTTCATGTCGAATGAGTGATGTGAACCGGAGTGGCTGATCGAGCCGGCACCCAAGAACAGCGCACACTTGAAGAATGCGTGCGTGAAGATGTGGAACACGGCGGGAAGCCATGCACCGACACCGAGACCGAGCATCATGTAGCCGAGCTGAGACACCGTTGAATACGCCAAGACTTTCTTGATGTCGTCTTGAACGAATGCAAGCGCTGCAGCGACGATGATTGTGATGCCACCAATGATGGTGATGAAGTTCACCGTGGTATCGAGGATGTCAAAGCCGACGAAGAACACCGGGTAGAGACGAGCGACCAAGAACACACCAGCGACGACCATGGTCGACGAGTGCAACAGCGACGACACCGGGGTGGGGCCGGCCATAGCGTCAGGAAGCCATGTGTGAAGGGGGAATTGGCCCGACTTACCGATCGAAGCGATAAACAGCGCAACGCCACCCCAGAACAGGACGCTCTGTGAGGCCTCGCCCGAAAGCGCCCACGCTGAGATGCCTCGAATGGAGAAGCCGTTAGATCCGTGTTCGACCGCCCAATCGTTCGCACCGAAGAAGATGATTGCGGTGCCGACGAGGAGCCCGACGTCACCAACACGAACGGTAAAGAATGCCTTCAGGGCAGCACGAGAGTTCGCTTCTTCTTCCCACCAGTGACCGATGAGCATGAACGAGCACAGACCCATGATTTCCCATCCGAGGATGAGCTGCAACATGTTCTCCGCAAGAACCATGACGAGCATGCCCGCCGAGAACAACGTCAATGACGCAAAGAAATGGGTGTAACGACGGTCGCCCGAGACGTACTCGGTCGAGTAGATCTGCACCAAGAAAGAAATGAATGTAACTAGCAGCAACAGCATGATCGCCAATCCGTCGATGTGCTGTCCGAGGCCAAATTCGAGACCACCTGATTGCCACCAGGTCCACGACCTCACCACCGGCTCGACAAACGACGCTCCGTAGCCTCCATCGGCAGCGGTAGGGAAGATGGCTCGGAACGCACCGAAGAAGCCACCTGAGGCGTAGTCACTGCCGCCCGATGCGGAGTTCACTCGGTCGATCCATTGGAACGTCGCACCGATTGAAATCGCAAGCGAAATACCGATCGAGACGATGCCTATTTCGCTGCCATTTTGCGGCATCTTCTTGCCGAACAGAATGATGAAGACGAAACCGATCGCTGGAATGAGCGGGATCAGCCACGCGTTCTCCAAGAACCAGCCAGATGAGAGGGTTGCTCCAAGCATTAGACCATTAACCCTTCATCACCGAGAGTTCATCAAGAGCGATCGAACGACGGTTGCGATAAATCATCAGCACCATCGCAAGGCCGACACCGACTTCTGCGGCCGCTACCGCGATCACATACAAAGCGAAGACATGCCCCTCAGGGGAGTTGTTCATCATTGCGAATGCGATGAGGTTGAGGTTCACCGAGTTAAGGATGAGTTCGATCGACATCAGCACCATGACGGCATTACGACGGGCGATGACGCCGAACACTCCGATAGAGAACAGCACTGCCGCCAAGATGAGGAAATTCACTGCGTACATGTCAGTCCTTCCTCGCCAACACGATTGCGCCAATGGCTGCTGCGAGCAGCACGAATGACAGCGCCAAGAACGGCACAAGGCCTTCACGCAGGAACACGTCAGAAATGGCGGTCGTCGACATCGGTTCATCAGGAGATGCGAGCACCTCACCTCGGTATTGGTCAACGATGACCCACACCAAGGTGCCGGCGAGCAATAACGACACCGGAATTCCGATCGACCAGTTCTTGTTGTTGAGATCTGATTCCTCGCCGATCGTCGCTCGGGTCAACATAATGCCGAACAAGAACAGCACCATGACGGCTCCGATGTAGACCATGACCTGGGAAATTGCCACGAATTCGGCAGCCGCCAACAAGTATTGAGCGGCAACTCCACCG
Organism: Acidimicrobiaceae bacterium; assembly: GCA_012269985.1. Classification (GTDB taxonomy): domain Bacteria; phylum Actinomycetota; class Acidimicrobiia; order Acidimicrobiales; family Ilumatobacteraceae; genus Casp-actino5. The sequence continues at coordinate 3,426 of JAAXJF010000073.1, read as the reverse complement.
AGAACGACGACAAGCCACAGCGCGGTGTGAACGACATTGCGGCCGCTCACGACACGCAATGCACCGAACACCATGATGGCGGCGATGATGTAGAAGCCAACGTTCTGCGCAACGTTGACATCAGCGGCGAGCATCGAGCTCATTTCTTCTTCTCCGCTCCGGCTTCGAGTTCGGGTGCTTCTGGGACGGTTTCCATCCACTCACCGAGTTTGTCTTTATCGTGCAACAAGTCAGCGATACGAGGCTCTGAATACTCGTATTCGGGGCTCCAGAAGAGTGCGTCGAACGGACACACCTCTACGCAAATACCGCAATACATGCACAGGGCATAGTCGATATCGAAACGGTCGAGATGGTTGACCTGGCGAGGCTTGCCACCGGCGCGTCGTGGCGGTGCAAGTTGCTTGTGTCCTTCGATGTAGATGCACCAGTCGGGGCATGAACGCGCGCACAGCATGCACGCCGTGCAGTTGTCTTCACGCAACGCAATCACGCCGCGAGCCCGAACGGGAGGCGCTTCTTTCGCATGCGGATACTGCACTGTGTCTGCACCATTTTTTGCAGTACGGAACAGCGTCCCCATGGTGACGCCAAGACCTTTAACGAGACCAGGAACCTTTGGCATCAGATCGCAACCTTCAAGATGGCGGTCACCGCAATATTTGCGAGCGACAACGGAATGAGTACCTTCCAAGCAAACTTCTGGAGTTGGTCTTCACGGAACCGAGGGTACGAGAAACGCACCCACATGATGATGCCGGTGAGCACCAGCATCTTCGTCAGCATGATGACTGGACCAACAATGTTCATCCAACCGTCGACAGCGTCGAGCGACTCCCAACCAAACCACGAGAACGGGATACCCCAGCCACCGAGGAAGAGAACCGACGCAATGAACGCAAACACACCGGCGGTAGCGAACTCGCCGATGAAGAAGATGAGGAATCGGAAGCCGGAGTATTCGGTCATGTAACCCGACACCAACTCTGACTCTGCGATCGGCATGTCAAACGGCACCTGAGTGAGTTCTGCTTGAACCGCGATCATAAAAATGAGGAACCCAACGAACTGGGTGAGCACGAACGGGAAGCCAACTCCGTCCCAGCCGAAGATTGAGCCGGAGTTCTGCGCCACAACGATCTGCTGCAAGTTCATTGATCCTGCCTGAATCACGACGCCAACGACCGCCAACACCATCGGAAGTTCATAGGCGATGAGCTGACCTGCGGCTCGGAGACCGCCAAGCAGTGAGTACTTGTTTGCGCTCGACCAACCGGCAACAAGAATGCCGATCACCGACACCGACCCGATGGCGAGCGCATAAAACACCCCAGCGGAGAAGTCGGTGAAGAGAGCATCGGGCCCGAATGGAACGACGACGACGAGCAAGAACGTCGACACCAGCACGATGACCGGAGCCAACTTGTAGATCTTCGCATCAGCGTTCTCGGGAATGATGTCCTCTTTCTGCAGCCATTTGCCGACCTCGGCAAGCAACTGCATCGAGCCGTAGGGCCCAGCTTCCATAGGGCCAAGACGGCTCTGCATGAACGACATCATCTTGAACAAAAAGAGGTAAACGATCGTGCCAGCGGGCAGCAAGACGGCACCGATACCGCCGAGCACCCGGAGCAACGACTGACCCCAGTAGGGAATTTCAAGAGCGATGCTCATCATCAGCGATCGATATCTCCAAGGATGAAGTAAAGGCTCGCCAAAATCGTGATGATGTCGGGCACGTACACACCCTTCAACACCCACGGGGTGATCGAAATGTTGTTGAACGATGCCGAGCGAATTTTCACCCGGAATGGTCCAAGGTCACCCTATGAGAACACGTAGTAACCGATCTCACAGAGCGGTTTCTCAGTTGACACCCATGCTTCGCCCTCAGGAACCTTGATGATGCGAGGCACCTTCGTCATGACCGGGCCGGGGGGCAGGGTTTCGATGAGTTGATCGACGATCTTGGTTGCCTCACGAACCTCTTGGAGGCGAATCCAGCATCGAGCCCAAGAGTCACCGTCTGGGTGCGTCCACACCCGGAAATCGACCTTGTCGTATGCCAACGGAAGTGACTGGTCTCGGCGGAGGTCCCAGTCAACACCTGAGGCTCTCAGATTCGCTCCTGACAACCCGTACTGGCGGGCCACATCAGCGGGGATCACGCCGATTCCTCGAGTGCGACTTTGGAAAATCTCGTTTCCGAATAGAAGATCTTCGATCTCATCGCAGAAATTGCGGAGTTTCTTCATGACCTGACGGGTCTCGTCAAGCCAGCCCTTCGGCAGGTCGTCTTTCAGCCCGCCAATGCGGTCAAAGTTCGGGTGGAAACGGCCGCCAGTTGCACCTTCGATGAGGTTGAGCACGTACTCGCGGTCGCGGAATGCCATGAATACCGGGGTCACCGCTCCCATCTGCACGCCGAGATCGCCGAGGAACAGACTCACATTTGCGATACGTGAGAGTTCAAAAAGAATGGTTCGGATGTGCTGCGCACGAGGCGGCGCCTCAATATCCATCAACTGTTCAGCGGCAAGAATGAACGGCACTTCGTTTGCGAACGATCCGAGCCAGTCAATTCGGTTGATCAGCGCAGTGACTTGCGGGAACGTGCGAACCTCGGTGAGCTTCTCGTAGCCCCGGTGCATATAACCCGCCGATGGCTCCGCCCAGACCACCTGCTCACCGTCAAGACGAGCGATGATTCGGAGCGTTCCGTGGGTTGCAGGGTGCTGTGGGCCGATGTTGAGGGTCATCCCCTCGGTTTCGAGCTCAACGTTCAATCGGGCGTCAGCAGCTTGAGCAGCGATATACGACATCTGCTGGCGTTCGGACAACATCGTCATGAGTCATCTCCTTCGTCATCATCGCTCGCTGGCATCGGTTCAACATCGACGATCCCGGGCCATGGCTTCACCAAGCGTGCGAGCAGGGGAAAATCTTTTCGCAATGGGTAGCCCTCGAAGTCACCAGGGAGGTACATATTTCGCAGATCGGGGTGGCCGTCAAACGAAATGCCGAACATCTCATGGGTTTCACGCTCATGCCAATTCGCACCGGCGTACACGGGAATCCAACTCTCGATCGACATCGTGCCGTCGTCATGTTGAGGAAGGTCTGCTTTCAAGGTGACGCTCACATGCCGCCGGGTGTCGGTGACACGGGCCAGCAGTTGGAAACGGGTCTCGCCCCCGTTGTACCCCGGACGGATCTCGCTTGCGGCCGGATCTTCTTCAACCTCTTCGGTCGGGTCGTTCTCGCCGTCACCGAATGGCGATGGCATCCAGTCCATCGCTGAAAGAAAACAGAAATAGTCAAACCCCTGTGCCCGCAGCGCTTCTCCAGCTGCACGCCACGACTCAGGCGTCACCCGCACCCAGAGGTCAACTTGCGGCACCTGATGAACGTCGACCACCGCATCAG
>JAAXJF010000043.1:3585-14350 GCA_012269985.1 Acidimicrobiaceae bacterium | reverse complement strand
ACCAAGGTGTCAAGCACGTGACGGACACCAAAATTTGTGAGCGCAGAACCGACGACATCACCGGGAAACGCCTCATCAACTGTGCTTCGCTCTGCACCAAACACCTGAGATGCGTACTTTGTCGCAAATGGCTTTCCTGTGCGATGGCAGGTGAGCACCATTCCACGCTCAAATTTCCCAGAGCACACCCGAACAAACGCAATGCGATCTCGATGCGATTTGTCCATGTTGGCCTGAACCTTAAAAACAAATGCAGAACAGCCACTGTCGAGCGCCCTCGGCGACTCGTGAACATCGAGCCGCTCCCCTGCCGCCGGGGCAAGATCAACCAAGGTGTCAAGCACGTGACGGACACCAAAATTTGTGAGCGCAGAACCGACGAATACCGGTGTCGACTCCGCAGCGAGAAATGACTCGCTGTCGACAACTGCTCCAACGGCATCAAGCAGTTCAACGTCGTCAACTGCTTGGGCCCAAGCACTCCCCTCCTCAACGGCCGCCTGGTCCGTGGAGATCACTTCCTCAGGCGCAATTGCCGAGCCTCGAACGGTGCGGGTAAACCGTGTGAACTCTCCCGACGTGCGATCAATAACGCCTCGAAAATCTCCGGGAATGCCAACTGGCCAAGTTGCAGGCGTCGGGCGGAGACCAATTTGTTCCTCAATTTCGTCAAGAAGTTCAAGCGGTGCCCGGCCCGGTCGGTCATATTTGTTCAGAAAAGTAATGACGGGAAGGTTCCTGCTTCGACACACCTCAAACAGTTTCAACGTCTGCGGCTCAATACCCTTTGCGACGTCGAGTACCATGACCACTGAGTCGACAGCAGCAAGCACTCGGTAGGTATCTTCTGAGAAATCTCGGTGGCCCGGCGTGTCGAGCAAATTGAACTGCATTCCTCGGTAATCGAACGTGAGCGCGGTCGAAGAGATCGAGATCCCTCGCTTCTTCTCCATCTCCATCCAGTCACTCGTTGCAGACCGACGGCCCTCACGAGCCTTCACTGCGCCAGCCTCACCGACCGCGCCCGCATAGAGGAGAAACTTTTCTGTCAGCGTTGTCTTTCCTGCATCAGGGTGGCTGATGATGGCAAATGTTCGACGCCGAGAAGCTTCAAAAACTGACTGGGACACGGCGGGCAGGCTAACTGGCCTGTGATACTAGAGGTGTGATGTTTCCAGATCCCCCAAAGTGTTCCTTTGCGAGCGATAATGCCGCGGGTATTCACCCGGCGGTTCTCGATGCCATAGCCGCAGCGAACCTCGGGCATGCATTGGCATACGGCGAAGACGACTGGACACGACAAGTCGAAGGCGAATTCAACGATCTCTTTGGCCGTGAGGTCTCAGTGCTTCTCGCCCTGAACGGCACGGGTACAAATATCCTTGCGCTTGCCACCATGCTCCAGCCGGGAGAGTCCGTGCTCTGCACCGACTGGTCACATATCAATGACGATGAGGCTGCCGCACCCGAGCGAGTGTTAAGCACGAAGCTCATCTCAACTCCCTCTGTCGACGGCAAGATGAGCGTCGACTCAATTCATGCTCGAGCCGAAGCTCTCGGAAATATTCATCACGCTCAGCCCGGGATTCTCTCCATCACCCAAGCAACCGAGTGGGGAACGACCTACAGCGTTGATGAAATCGGAGAACTCTGCGAGGTCGCTCACTCGTACGGCATGAGAGTGCACCTCGACGGAGCGCGCATCGCCAACGCTGTTGCCGCTCTCGGCTTAGGCACAGAAGGCCTGCGCAAAATGGTGGTTGAGACGGGCGTCGACACCATGTCGTTTGGAGGAACGAAGAACGGGCTGATGGCTGCCGAAGCGGTCATTCATCTCACGCCGTACCCAAAATTATTGGGCCAGCACCTCCGCAAACAGGTCAATCAACTGGGATCAAAGATGCGCTTTGTCGCTGCCCAGTTTCTCGCCGCCCTTCACGACGACCAGTGGCTTGCCTGGGCTTCGCACGCCAACGCAATGGCCCAACAACTTCACAGGGGCGCAAGTGAAATCCTCGGAGACGCTGCGGGGCCCCCTCCTGCGGTCAACAGCATGTTCCCAGTTCTTCCGAACGAGGCCGCAACAGCATTACGTGACTGGTGTTTTTTCTGGGATTGGAACTCGGCGACGTCGCAGCATCGATGGATGACGTCTTGGGACACCACCCAGGCAGATGTCGACCGGTTTCTTGAGGGTGTTCACTTAGTGATGTCTTCCGCAGAACATCACAATTGACCGAGGCCTACACCAGCATCTACTATTTGTTCTTGAGTCCTGTGGGGGGATTCCTACATCGCATAGGGGGAAGACATGAGCAACGTTCTCGATTTCATCACTCGGCATCTCACAGATGACGAATGGATGGAAAGCGCAGCGTGTAAAGGTATGACTCACCTTTTCTTCCCCACTCCCGCAGAACGCCCACAGACTCGTGAGCGTCGTGAAGATGCCGCTCGGGAGATTTGTCAATCATGCTCAGTGAAGTTCGTTTGTCGAGACTTTGCCCGCGACAATCACGAATACGGCCTGTGGGGCGCTGAAAGCGAAGATGAGCGCCACACCGCCGGATATCGGCTCATCGCACCCATTGGAGTTCGCGCCCGACAGTCGAGCTGACGCTCATGTCCCCAGTGCCAAGCCTTCAATCTTCTGTCGTTGTCATCGGCAGCGCAAATGTAGACCTCGTCGCCACCACACCACGACATCCCCTGCCCGGCGAGACCCTCATTGGTACTGACTTTCACGAATACCCCGGTGGCAAGGGGCTCAACCAGGCGGTTGCTTCCGCTAGAGCAGGTGCCCGAACCGTGTTCATTTGTGCGGTCGGTGATGACGACGCAGGTAGGTTCCTGCATTCCATTGCAAGCGGCGAGAGCCTCGACCTCGGAGGAATTCACATCTCGCCGGATGAACCGACAGGAAGAGCGCTCATCGTTGTCGACGACTTAGGTGAGAATTCGATCATCGTGGTACCTGGTTCAAACGCTGCATGTCCGCCAGCAACCAACATCGGCCCCTCTGACGTCGTCCTCGCTCAACTTGAAATACCGATCTCGGCGGTGACCGAATCATTTATTGCTGCGAGGGAGGCCGGAGCGATGACCATACTCAATCCTGCACCTGCAGCCGAGCTCAGCGCAGAACTGCTGTCACTGTGTGAAATCGTGATTCCAAACGAGCACGAAATTGAACTTCTCGGCGGAGTGTCGAGATTGCAGGAAGCAGGCGTCAAGACGGTCATCGTGACAAAAGGTGCTGCCGGAATTGACATCTACCACGAGGGAGTGTGTGAAGAACTTCCCTCTTTTCGCGTGACCCCGGTCGACACCACCGGAGCAGGTGATGCGTTCTGCGGGTCGCTCGCTGCCTCGCTAGCTGCCGGACATGAGCTCAAGGACGCTTGTCTCCGGGCACTTGCCGGTGGTGCTCTCGCTACGACAACACATGGTGCCGTTCCATCTCTTCCCTCTCAAGATGAGATCGAGTCACTCATTGCTGCTTCGTCATAGCGACTCCGCACCACCCTTCAAGAAGGAGGTCGTCAACGAGGCGGCAACCCTCAGCTACGTATCGGTTAATCACGTCTTGCCTTCGATCGATGCGAAGGCCAGACAACATAATTGTGCCGCCAAGCTCCACCGATCTGACGATGGGACCACACAAGTCGAGTAGCACCGGGGCGAGGATGTTTGCGGCAACAACATCGAACTGTTCACCAATTGGAACGGTGGAGCCTTGAAAGAACTCAGTGACCTCAGAAACCCCATTTCTTTCGGCATTACGCTGCGCGACGCCTACAGCTCCGATGGCTCGGTCGATTCCAACGACCCGGCGCGCACCGAGTAGCGCAGCGACAATTGAGAGCACACCGGACCCTGCGCCCATGTCCAGCACTGTCGATTCGGGTGCCATCAAGCGACATAAAAGGTCGACAACGATTCGCGTCGTCGGATGGTCACCGAGTCCAAATGATTCTTCTGGATCAATCGAGACAACAAATGGAAAGTGTTCCTTCTCACGAACATCCATCCATGCAGGAACAATGGCCAACTTCTCATTTACCACCACTGGCTTGGCGTAGCGTTTCCACGTATCGCTCGGTGTGAGATCAACCAGTTCAACCCTTGCCTGCCAACGATCTCGCCATCGGTCGACAAAGGCCGTGCTTGCAGCACTGTCGCCGAGCACCGCCCATAATTCAATGGCGTTACCAACGTGGCGCTCCTCTATCGCCCGGGCACCAGACTGGCGAAGAGCATCTGCTGCGAGTTCAAACTCAGCAGCGTCAACCGTAAGCACAACATGTGCTGCTTGTGACACTCCCCCAGAGTTGGGGCTACCCATCGATTCGCCGGAGCTCCTTCCGGAACCGCAGGCCTCGTTGGACGTACGAGTCGGCTGCGAGCCCGATCATTGAGGCGTCCGCTCTCCCCTCTTTGATCGTCGCTGGGGAGCCGACCGCTAATGCTCCTGACGGCACATCAACGTCATAGAGCACAACGGAGTTGGCAGCCACGATCGCTCCAGGATGGACAATAGAACGGTGCAACACCATGGCACCATTGCCGACGAGCGAACCATCCATGATGGTGCAGCCTTCGAGATGCACAATATGTCCAATCACGCAGTCGTCGCCGACGATGGTGAAATCAGCTGGAGTCGTGTGCAGCACCGCGTTGTCTTGGATGCTTGTTCGGGCCCCAATACGAATTTCGCCGTCGTCTCCTCGAAGTACAGCGCCCGGCCAAATTGACGAGCCCGGACCAATGGTGACCGACCCGATGACCACCGCGTCTGGGTGAACGTAGGCAGATTCATCAATTGTGGGAACTTGATCTCCGAGTGCGTAAATAGGCATTTGCGCACCGTACCGAACAATTCGGAAGTGACACGAATCTGAATCACCACATCCGATTCTCCAAGATGGAACAGGTCGCGCGGTCACGAACGGTTCCCGAACCCGATACCGTTTCTGCCCATGTCCCGACGGATTGAAATCGAACTGACGAGTGCACAAGATGACGGCACCTGGACTTGGCGTGCCGCTGGAGCAAAGAATCCAAAGGGGGTACTTGACGGATCGGTGCTACCAAGTGATGCAACTGTTGGGAAGGTCCTCAAAGTTGAGATCATTCAGGGTATCGACGGCATCACTGTGCAGTCAGTAGTTGGAGGACGACAGCGATCGGAATCAAGTGAAGTTCTCGAACTCCTTGGCGGAGCCGACTTCGATCCCGTCGTTGAGACTCGAGCGAAGAGAGACCGCCGTGAGGGTGGTCGTGGTGGCGGCCGTGATCGTAGACGCAATAACAATCGGCGCCGGCGTGACGAGAACGATAGCGGTGAGGGCTCAAACCGGCGGCCTCGCCGAGATGATCAGCGGCGGGGTCCTCGCTTTACTCCCCCTCCTGAGTTGCCTCAGCGACCAAAGCCGAAGCGTCTTAAGGCACATCGCGCGCACCGCAATGAGGTGCTGGCAGGTCTTCCAGAAGAGCAACGGCCAATCGCTGAACTCGCACTTCAGGGAATGGCGGCAGTACGCACCCGCCTAAAAGCAGAAAATGAGAAGGCAACTAGTGAGGGCAGAGCAACGATGCCTGAAGCCTCTGTCTTGCAACTTGCGGAAAAGCTCCTCCCCCAGCTTCGTGTCGCCGAGTGGTATGACCGTGCAGAGGCAGCGAAAAAGCTTGCCGGCGATATCGACCTACGTGACCTTCGTTCGGTGGTGGCGGCGAGCGATGACCCCATGGTGGCACGCGACAAAGGCACACGGGCTCTGGCAGACGAACTGCGAGGGCTTCTGCGCACCCGCCAAGAAGAGGAACTCCAATTGTGGTTTGGCGACGTTGATGCTGCTCTTGCTATTGGTCGAGTGATTCGAGCGTTGCGGCTCTCTTCGCAACCTCCGAAAGCCGGTGTGCCGTTCCCGGCCGAAATCTCGCAACGGCTCGTCGACTCGACGAATGCAACCTTGACTCCTGTCGAAACCGCAGAACGCTGGATTGCAGTGCTCGAGGCAGCGGCCTTCTCGCCCATACATTTGCTGATTGCGCCGATGGGGCTACCTGAGAAGATCACCGACGACCTCACTGCAACGGTAAAGCGACTCGCACCTGCCATTCCTCAGGTTGCAGCGCTATTCGGAATTGAAGTTGAAGAGGGCGCCGCCATGCCTCGTCCCCTTCGCAACAACCCTGCGAAGGAACGTCGCGAGAAGAAGGCTGCGGCGAAAAACCAACGACCAAAGAACGACAAAGCAAGTGCCCCCACTGAGAGCCCCTCTGAGCCAGAAGGCGCGACTTCAGAAGTAGATTCTCCAGTAGATGACACGCCCAGCACTCAGGTCGATCAGCCAGAGGCAGCTGTCGAGACAGAGGTGCCGGTTGAGTCAGAACCATCTAGCGAGACGGAGACTGCCTTAGAGGCTGAAGAAACATCCGCTCAGGATGACTCGGCCACTGAGCCTGAATCCGCTCCAGAAGATGCGGTTACGGACGCCGAAGACCAAGCATCTGGTGAGTCTGAAGCAACACCTTCTGAGAGCACTGACGACAACGTCTGACTCGCAGACTGCCGACCTCGGTCTCCTACCATCGGGGCATGTCAGAAATCGTTACTTACGAAGTTCAGGGACGCGTAGGCGTCATTACGCTCAATCGGCCCGACGCTCGCAACGCAGTCAATGGCGACGTCGCAAACGGCGTTGAAGCAGCAGTCGATCAACTGGAGTCCGACGAGAACGTCTGGGTTGGAATTCTTACTGCGAACACCGAAGGTCAAGAACGTCCAGTGTTCTGTGCCGGTGCCGATCTCAAGGCAATCAACGAGGGCCGAGCAAATGAACTCGGAACCTCCCGCGGCGGATTCGGTGGTTTCGTCTACCGCGACCGCAAGAAGCCGGTCATCGTCGCAGTTGACGGACTTGCGACCGCTGGTGGTTGCGAGTTGGTCCTCGCGGCTGATCTCGTTGTTGCAACCGAGCGTTCAGCATTTGGGCTCGCAGAAGTAAAACGAAACCTCATTGCTGGTGCGGGCGGTCTGTTCCGACTTCCGCGGGCAATCGGCCAGGCAGCTGCAATGGAGGCAATTCTCACCGGAGAGCCGATCCCCGCTCAACGGGCATATGACCTTGGTCTCGTCTCACGCCTTGTTCCCGCTGGCGAAGCGCTGAACGAGGCGCACCGGCTAGCAGAGGCCATCACGAACTCGGCTCCTCTTGCGGTCTGGGCAAGTCGTAAGGTGGTGCTTGCATCAGCTTGGGCCGATGACGAAACACTGAAGAAGATGACAAACGATGAATTTGCACATGTGTTGTCATCGGAAGACACCAAGGAAGGCCTCACGGCCTTTATTGAAAAGCGTCCTCCTAACTGGAAGGGTCACTGAGGTCAACTGCAACGGTGATCGCCTTTGCGGTGATCGCTGCTCGTTCGTAAAGGTTTTTCGTTTCACGATCACCCGGCAATGCGATCGCTTCGAGACGGCGGCTGCCGCGTTCTTTGGCGATGCTGCGAGCTGCGTCACCCAGCGCATCGCCGCTTCCGATCTCGCGGGCGCCAGGGTGCACGAATACTCCCTCAATGGATGAAATCTCACCGGTTCGCATACTGAGAAAGCCGACCGGGACGTCATCGATCAGAGCGACAAGAGTGACATAGCCCTCCACAAACCATTGCTCGGCTCGAGCAGGTGTCACTTCGAGTAGACGCTCGCCCCCACGCTCATCGGCGATGCCACGTCGAGCCATCTCTTCAAGATTCGTTAGTTCCGCAACGTCAGTTGGTTGCGCCAGGCGAATGCGTGGCGCCGTCACCCGCTGATAATCGGGCAATCATCGTCACCCACCGGACACGTCGGAGCACCGCTCCTCACAAGCAAGAAACAACTCGGACACACCTTTTCGTCAGATCGCTTTGGCTGCACACCATCGACAGCCTCGGCGCTGTTGTCAACGACGACGGGGGTCTCCTCCTCTTCCTCTTCGTCTTCTTCAACGGTGACCATTCGATCTTTCAGGATGGCGTCGAGGTCGGCCTCAACATCGTCTTCGTTGACAAGGTCGTCATCGTCGTCCTCATCTTCTTTTGACTGGCGACGACCATTTGCACTTGAGTCATCATCGTCGTCGTCATCGTCTTCGTCGCTGTAGTCACCATCTTCGTCGTCATCAGAGTCCTCGAACTCACCGTTGTCGTCCTCGGCGTCAGCGTCAAACTCCTCGTCGTTGATGTCGTCGTCTTCGACTTCTTCGTCGACGTCGTCCACAATCTCGTCATCTGCCATGGTGGCGATCCTTCATTTGTTGGGGGTAGACAGGTCGAAGGATGTTACGTCATTTCGTCCTGTTGCGAGTGAATCTACGGGGTATTTCTTCGGTTCTTGACCGCTATGGGGCGCACCCTAGCCTTCCAACACGCGACGCGCCTCAGCGCGACGTTCAGAATCTAGACGTTCGAGGTCAGGTGCCTCAGTGGTCAGATGGGTCATTGAGTTCGCTATCGCTTTATGCCCGGCCTCTTCGGCGATGAGGCGATGCATTTCCAATACGACTCTTCGATACGAGGGGTGGCCTTGAGGGGACGACCGGAGTTCTATGAGATGAATGGCTTCGCGCGCATTGAATTGCATTGAATAACGAATGCGATATGCCATCGCAACGGCATACGACGCTTGCTGGGCGAAATCAGGTTTCAACAGGTCATAGAGGGCAGCAGACCGCTCCATTGATTCATCGAAGAGGTGCCTGACTCCGGACTCTTCAACAAGTTCTGGTCGAACGAATCCGTTGTTCGGCGTGAGGCGCTGCCAGTCAATCGTCATCAGGCGATGTCGTTGGAGGTCACGGAAGCCTCCGTAATCGCTTAGCACGTCGAAACGGTAATCGAGCCGTTCAAATGACCGTCCTGGTTTGTGACGCCGATTCTGTCGGTCACCGATCGCCGCTGTCAGCAACGCTGATCGTTGTTCGTCACTCAGAGAGGAGACTCGCTCTTGCAATTGTCGTTCTGACATCGAAGAATGCGGGTAACAAATCGAAGCGAGCAGCTTCTCTTCCCCACGTGGGTCGAAGTCGACGAGTTCAACTTCCGGAGCATTATCAACCGGTTCGGAACCAAAAAGGCTGTCGACGAGTTCTTCGGTCTGAGAGTTGATGTCAGACAGGTACGCCGACCACGCACCACCGCGCTCGGGCACATCCACCCGGCGGAGAAAACTGGGAATTACTTTTCGGAGTTCCACCAGCATTTGGTCGGCATATTCACGCGCTTCAGGAAGTGGATGAGCCCGCATTCGCAGCAACAGCGCCTCAAACGCCTGACCGCTTCCGTAGATGCCAAGATTTGATGTCGACGCTGCGGGCAGCATCCCTCGAACTGCATCAAGAGCTTTTGCGCGGGTCGCTTGTCGATAGACGAAATCGCTGTCACCGACACCTTGAGGCACAACGCGACGAACGTGTTCGGTCACGCTCTCGAGCGCGGTTGAGTAGGCCTCGAACATACGGTCCATCTCACTGATATATCGAGTGCCAACTCGCGACGCGAGCAAATGCGGGTCACGGTAGTACCGGTAACGCCCACCGAGCCGAGCGTCGTATGCGATATAACGGGTGCTCTGTTCGAGGTACGACATCAAGCGACCTCGTTCCAGCACCTTTGTCAACAGATTGGAGGCCTGCTCACACGCCAGGTGAACTCCGCCGAGTTGAGCCACAGAGTCATCGCCATACTCGACAAACACTCGTTCATACAGTTCTTCCGCACGCGCTAATCCCATCGTGGCATCGACGGACGCATCACCTGAAATATCGAGATCTCCCACAAATTCGTCGAGAAAGAGACGTCTCAGACTTTTGGGGCTGCGGCTGTATCGAGCAAAAAGGGCTCCCTTCACCACCTCAGGAAGATTCACCAGCGCAAAGACCGGCTGATCGAGGTTGGTGAAGTACCTCCGAAGAATGTCAGCTTCAGATGGCGTGAACTCTTCGGCCACGTAGGTCACTTGAGCGATGCTACGCGGACGCGTGTTCCTCAGCGCGGATCATCTCAATATCTCAGATAAAAATCTCACCGGCATCGGCTACCACCCGGAGTTCAAGGTCGCCTGTGAACTTGAGATCAACTCCATCGACGATGATCTGCTCATTTGGTTCAACGGTGAGGCAAAACTTCGCCCCCGACCATACGCTCAGCGATGGATGCGGTAGGTGTGATCCTGATTTGGCCCTCTTCCACGCCAATCGACGCTGAAAGAGCCTCATGGAGGCGTCAACCTCGAGCACATCGAGTGTGCCGTCGTTTGGATGTGCCCGTGGACATGGTGTGACCCCTGAACACTCCCCGCAGTTTGTTACGACGACTACTCGGCCGCGCCAACGACCAAATGGCCCACGTTGAACCAAGCAGATGTTTGCGACGGACACTGCGATTCTCGTTTCTGAAGCCGTGTCGACCATCTCAACGAGATCGATCGGCAGGCGTCGTGTGACCGTGTCGCCCTCCGGCGATCCAAGCGTCTGGTGAAGCGCCCCGCCACGCACCAACACCGAACGCCGATCGTCGAGAGCTTGGGCGACATCGCGATCGGTGTATGCCGTTTGTGTACCGCCTGGAGCGGATTCAACCGCCTCCCCCCACTCCTCACCGATGCGAATCGTCATCAGATTTTATCTTTCACCTCAGGTTCATTTGCGGGCTCGACAACCGAGGGAGAGTCGACTCCTGCGATATCAATCACGACGCCGAGTGTTCATAGAGAGACAGC
>JAAXJF010000043.1:0-3575 GCA_012269985.1 Acidimicrobiaceae bacterium | reverse complement strand
ACCGCTTCTCGCGCCACCCTTCTGACATCTGGGTCAGAAACGACGTCTCCAATTTGTCGACAAAGATCAATCACTTGCCGGAGGTTTCGAACGATGTCACCTCCCGCAAGATCACCATCGTCAACAAGGTCAGCGAGCTCAACTCCTGAACACCACCCGTGGGCAATGGCAACGAAGCCTGCGTCTGGCGGACGATGTACAGCCAGACCAAATTCACCCTCAATGGTGTCGATCTGGAGACTGATGCTCTCGAGACGCCGGAACCGCTCTTGGAGCTCTCTCGTCGGAAACCACGGAGGTGGGGGCTCATCGATTCCTCGATATTCATACACAATTGCCGCGACAGGCCCTGCCAGCTCGGCGGCCGACAACCCATCGAAAAGGCCCGATCTGAGCGCTTCGACGACGAGGAGGTCCGATTCATGAAAAATACGTGACAGGGTCTTTCCGTCTTTGGTCAATAACCACTCATGTTCTTTGAGGAAGCCCATTTTCGACATCACCGATACGACTCCGTCGAAGTCTCTACCGAGTGATCCACGTCGAGAGGCGATGTCTTTCTCGAGTCGTTCCAATTCTTTTGCACGGCGATCGGCATCTTCTGCCGCTCGAAGCCGGGTTTTGAGGTCAGGATCCAGCTCCACGGGGTGCACTTCAGAACGTGGATCGTTGCGAAACTCATGAGCCCGTGGGTGGCGAGCGCCTTCGGGTCGAAGCTTCGCGCGCTTCAAACGTCGGGCGGCTTCTTGGCGGAACTCCTTTTTGTGTGGTGTGAACGAGCCGGGCATCACCACGGTGCCAACCACAGTTCCATCTCCAACAAATTCTTGCGACGTCACCGTTGCGAGTTTTCCGCTCGCAGTGACGACTGAAAGGCGTAGGCCATTTGAACGATGAGCAGTTGCTGCGATGACGACTGGTCCCCGGTACGCGCCAACCGCCGAATAGACGACGTCACCTGGGCGAAGATTGCTCAGATCGACCGAACTTGTTGCAGCACCGTCCTTCATCTTTTGTTGCAGAGAGCGATATTCCTCGATGTCTCCAAACGGACTTCTCGACTGCTCGCGACGGTCGTTGTACTCGGTACGGCGGCGCGCTAGTCGAGCCTGCAGCCGAACAACATCGTGGTCGCGCTGATATTGAGCAAACGACAGCATGAGCATCTCACGTGCTTCCTCACGGTTGCACCTACTTACCAGGTTCGCCACCATGTTGAACGTCGGCCTGAACACCGAGCGAAGGTTGTAGGTCGAACTTCCTGCGAGTTCCGCAACTTCAGAAAAGCGTACGAACGGGTTCCACAACACGACGGCGTGTCCAACCTCATCGAGGCCGCGTCGCCCTGCCCGCCCGGTCAATTGAGTGAATTCGCCTGCACTGAGAGACACGTGATGGTCGCCGTTGTATTTCGTTGTTTTTTCGATGACGACCGACGATGCCGGCATGTTGACACCCACTGCGAGCGTTTCAGTCGCAAAAACGACCTTCAGCAGACCAGAAGTAAAGGCGTGCTCAACGATCTCTTTGAAGGCGGGCACCATTCCTGCATGATGTGGCGCAACACCCGACATGAGTTGTTGCACGAACCCTTCGATACCTAGGGCGGAAAGGTCATCGGAGGAGAAATCCTCGAGTCGAGCATCAACAATCCGCATGATCGCGTTTTGCTCCTGTTGCGAAATGAGTTGTATCCCGGCTTGAGCTGCCATCGCAGCGGCTTCCTCACATTGCCGACGGCTGAAAATGAAATAGATCGCCGGAAGCATCACCTTGTCATCAAGCGCATCAACAACTTCAAGTCGTGTTGGCGTAGCGAGTTTTCGCGTGCCCCCAGCCGGACTACGGCGACTCTTCCCCGACCAACGATGCCTCACCCCTGATTCGTCAAGTCGCAGGGCATCTCGATTGAGAGCGCCCCCGACAAAAGTGGGAAACAGATGCAGACGTTCGTTCGTTTTGTCGAACACCATGTAATGGTTTTCCAATGGCACTGGGCGAGTCGTTTCGGTGATGACTGCGGTTCGGTATCGAACCTCGGTCATCCACTTGGCCAACTGTGGTGCATTGCTAACGGTGGCTGAAAGGCAAACAAGACGTATCGACCTCTCGAGATGAATGATGATCTCTTCCCAAACCGGGCCTCGGTACGTGTCTTGCAGGAAATGCACTTCGTCGAGGATGACGTAGCCGACATTGTCGAGGGCCGATGAAGCTGCATACATCATGTTGCGAAGAACCTCGGTGGTCATCACCACGACCGGAGCCTCGGGGTGTAGTGCAACGTCACCTGTGAGAAGCCCGACCTGCTGCTCGCCGTGCAGCGCAACGAGATCGTGGAACTTTTGGTTAGACAGCGCCTTCAACGGTGTCGTGTAAAACGCACGTTGCTGGTCTCGCAACGCCGTCGCAAGCGCATACTCCGCAACGACGGTCTTTCCGCTACCCGTCGGCGCCGCAACGACAACGTCATCTCCCCGAACGATTGCGTCGCAGGCTTCTCGTTGGAAACGATCGAGCGGGAACGCGAGGCCCTCCGAAAACCATGTGTGGTCGACCCTGTGGTCGTGAGACGGCTGCTCAGTCAATGCTCTCCCCCGCTGCTTTTCGTCGGCGAGTGAAGAGTGATCCGACACCGATGGCGGCGAAATACAGCAAAATCATTGGCACTGAAAGGCTTGCGAGTGACACCGGGTCGCCCGACGGTGTGATAGCGGCGGCGATAAAGACAATGCCGACAATCGCGTACCGCCACACACTGAGTAGCGCTCTCGGAGTGAGCACCCCAATGAGCTGCAAAAAGACAAGAAGCACGGGCACGGTGAACCCAATGCCGAACGCAATGACCATGAGTGTTACGAGCCGGATGTATGAACTCACGCGGAACACTTGATCGACACCTTCACCTGACCATTCGATAAGGAACTCGATCGCACGTCCCAATGTAGAGAACGCGAGGAGCCCGCCAGCCGCGAAGAGCAGAACGGCGCTCGAGATAAAGCTCAATGCATAACGTCGTTCATTTTTGTGCATTGCCGGAACGATGAACTTCCAGATATGCCACAAAATGACCGGGAGTCCGAGAATGACGCCGCCGTAAGTAGCAATCCTCATTCGGGTGGTGAAGCCTTCGACTGGGTCCATGGTGAAGAGATTCACCGCATCGAGTGATGCATCGTACGACAGCCCGCAAAATCCGGGCTGACGACGTCGACAAAGTTCAAGGTACGGCTCAGTGAGAAACCGCAACACTGAGTTGTAGGCAAAGAGCACGACGATCGCTCCCGCCGCCACCGCCAAGGCCGAGCGAATAATGCGTGACCGGAGCTCAGCAAGATGGTCCATAAGGCCCATCGTTCCGTCGGACGGAATCTTTCGCTTCGACCGCCGAGGGAACTTCATGATGGAGGCTTCTCTCCGTCTTCAGTTGACGATCTCAATGATACGTCTTCGGCACCAGTGGATTCAGTTGGGGCAGATCCACCTATTTCAACACCATCGTCCACAGCACATTCTGGTGAGCTCGCGGCAATCGTCTCGTCAAGCGACGAATACACCACTTCAACGGGTTCAGA
>JAAXJF010000015.1 GCA_012269985.1 Acidimicrobiaceae bacterium | reverse complement strand
TCGTGAGGGTGGTCGGACCGTTGGTGCGGGCCGCGTCACCAAAATCATCAAGTGAGGCAATGAGTCATGGCAAAGTCAGATAAGCGGGTGAAAATCACCCTTGAGTGCACCGATTGCAAGCGGCGCAACTACATCACGATGAAGTCGAAGATCAACGATCGCGAACGACTCGAGATGAAGAAATACTGCAGTTTCGACCGTAAGCACACGCTTCACAAAGAGACCCGCTGACCTCGCTCTGCAACTGATCGGGAGACGGCTGGTACGCTGACCGTCCCTTTAAGGGCAGTAGCTCAGTTGGTAGAGCATCGGTCTCCAAAACCGACGGTCGGGGGTTCGAGTCCCTCCTGCCCTGCTGCAGCACTGCTGCGAACGAATACGAAACGACGAATCACATGTCTTTAGACGATCTAAACCGCGAACAGAAGCGCTTGCTGAAGCGCCAAGGAGCCCTCGACGAAAAGGGTGCGCCCACTCGCGCCCCACGTCAGGTGAACCGAAATCGCGTTGGACCTCGTCAATACCTTCGTGAGGTGCGAGACGAGATGCGCAAGGTCGCCTGGCCTGAGCGTCCAGAAGTGGTTCGATACTCACTCATCGTGTTGGTGACCGTCGTGGTGTACACCGCCTACGTCTCGGGGCTTGACTTTGGCCTCGGCTCATTGATGCGGTGGTTCTACGCATGAACGCCGAGGAGAGCAACATGACCGACGACGCAGTACTGAGCGACGGCGTGCTCGTTGATGACGCCGACGTCACCGCTGGTGACAACGAAGTTGCTGACACTGGCGAAGAGAACGCAGAAGACACCGGCGCAGAAGAAGTGGCCGTCCCAGCTGAGGATGCTCCGATTGAAGACGACCCGTGGACACGCCCGGGAAGTTGGTATGTCGTGCATACCCAGTCGGGCTACGAAAAGAAGGTCACCGCAAACCTTCATGCCCGTATCCAGTCAATGGATATGGAGCACAAGATCTACGAAGTCGTCATTCCAATGGAAGACGTCGTCGAGTTCAAGAACGGCAAAAAGCAGACCGTTCAGCGCAAGGTGTTCCCTGGATACCTTCTCGTCCGTTGTGAGATGGACGACGAGTCGTGGTACTGCATTCGTAACACTCCTGGTGTCACCGGTTTCGTCGGACAAAGCGATCGTGGGCAGCGGCCCGCGCCACTCCGTCGACGTGAGGTTCGTACGTTCCTCGCTCCAAAGTCCGACGGCGCAGAAGCAGCGGCTCGTCCGAAGCCAAAACTCGATTACGAAGTTGGGGAAGCGGTTCGCGTCAAGGAAGGCCCATTCGCAGATTTTGCGGGCGAAATCGCCGAGATCAATGCCGATCACCTCAAACTCAAGGTGCTCGTCAACATTTTCGGACGCGAGACCCTCGTCGAAATGGACTTCAGTCAGGTGTCGAAGCTCTGAGCGTTGGCTCACGGCTGCAGCACGATAGGTAACGAAGAGAGAAAACAATGGCTAAGAAGAACGTCGCAGCGATCGTCAAGATCCAAATTGAAGCAGGTAAGGCATCGCCAGCGCCTCCTGTCGGTACTGCGCTTGGTCCACATGGCATCGCCATCATGGATTTCGTGAAGGCCTACAACGCGGCCACCGAGTCACAGGCAGGCACCGTCGTTCCGACCGAAATCACGATCTACGAAGATCGCACATTTGATTTCATCTTGAAGACGCCGCCAACACCGGTTCTCATCCGTCAGAAGGCAGGCATTGCAAAAGCAGCTAGCAACCCGGGAACGGAGACTGCGGCCACCATTTCTGATGCCGATGTTGAAGAGATCGCAAAGATCAAGATGCCCGACCTCAACGCCAACGATCTTGAGGCTGCGAAGCAGCAGGTCCGTGGCACCGCCCGTTCGATGGGAATTTCGACGAGCTGAGGCTCGAGCCATTTCACTAACCACGTTCGCTATACACACCATCCGGCCCGGGACAACCTCGCCCGGGGGATGACAACCACTGAGGGAGACAACAATGTCAGGAAAGAAATACGCAGATTCTCTGAAGGCGTTCGACCGGGAGACGTTTTACGCTCCGACCGAAGCCATCAGCATCTTGAAGAGCATTGCGAAAGCAAAGTTTGATGAGACCGTCGAAGTAGCGATCCGCCTCGGCGTTGATCCTCGTAAAGCCGATCAGATGGTTCGCGGAACCGTCGCTCTTCCATCGGGTACCGGTCGCGACGTTCGTGTTGCTGTCTTTGCTGCCGGTCCTGCCGCCGATGAGGCTCGTGCCGCCGGTGCAGACATCGTTGGTGCCGATGACCTTGCTGAGCAGATCGAGGCCGGAAAGATGGACTTTGATCTCACGATTGCTACACCCGACATGATGCCGCTCGTCGGTCGTATCGGTCGCACTCTTGGCCCACGCGGTCTTATGCCAAATCCGAAGACCGGCACCGTCACCACCGACGTCGGTCGAGCGGTAAGTGAATTCAAGGGCGGGAAGGTTGAGTACCGCACCGACCGCTTCGGAAACGTGCACGTGCAACTCGGTAAGGCCTCGTTCACGCCCGAACAGATCGAAGCAAACTTCCGTGCGGTGATCGACGAGATTCAGCGCGCAAAGCCCGCAAGCGCAAAAGGCCGTTACATCCGAAAGATTACGGTGTCAACGACCCAGAGCCCTGGTGTCCGCATCGACATCGGCCGCCTCCGTCCAGATAACGACTGAGGTTTAAAAATGTCGGAGCGCAGATAGCGTTTCGTCGCACATAGCAACCGCTCGCCGAAGACAGTTGGTCCCACGTGGAGTTCCACACGGGGTAATGGATTTGCCGCCAACCGAGGTGCTGCCTCCGAAGTACACCGATGACGGTGTGTGTCGTGTGGTATCGCCGAAATGCGAGCCACCGACATATTTGAAAGGAGGAAAGCATCATGACCGACACTGCCACTAGAGCACCACGTCAACACAAGGTCGACACCGTTGCTGAGATCAGCAAGCGCCTGCAGTCAGCAGATGCCGTATTTGTTTCTGAGTACCGCGGAATGACCGTGAAGGACATCACTGACCTTCGTAATTCGCTGCGTGGCTCAGGCGCTGAGCACACCGTGTACAAAAACACGCTCGCTCGTTTTGCCGCAACCGAGGCCGGAGTCGAGGGCCTCAACGAGATTCTCATTGGACCAACCGCCCTCACATTTGTCGCCGGTGATGTCGCCGCAGCCGCAAAGGCACTTCGCGACGCAGCCAAGGCAAACCCAAGCCTCGTCGTGAAAGGCGGAGTGCTGGGAGAAACCATTCTCTCCGCATCCGATGTAGCAGCACTCGCAGATCTCCCATCTCGCGAAGAGTTGCTCGCCCGTTTCGCCGGCGCGCTTCAGGCACCGCTCGTCAAGACCGCCGGACTGTTGCAGGCAATGCCACGCAACTTCGCCTACGGCCTTGCCGCACTTATCGACAAGCAGGCTGCCTAAGCAGCCACCCCGACTAATCAATAATTTTCAAACACATCGAAAGAGGAAAACACCATGTCGACCAAAGAAGAAATTCTCGACGCAATTTCAAACATGTCAGTTATCGAGCTCAAAGAGCTTCTTGATGCCTTCGAAGAACGCTTCGAAGTAACCGCCGCAGCTCCTGTTGCTGTTGCCGCTGCTCCTGCAGCTGGTGGCGGCGGTGGCGACGCCGGCGCCGAAGAGAAGGACAACTTCGACGTCGTTCTCGCCGACGCTGGTGGCCAGAAGATCCAGGTCATCAAGGTCGTTCGTGAGCTCACGAGCCTCGGCCTGAAGGAAGCCAAGGATCTCGTCGATGGCGCACCAAGCCCCATCCTCGAAGGTGCAGCCAAGGATGCAGCCGAAGAGGCGAAGGGCAAGCTCGAAGAAGCTGGAGCAACCGTCGAACTCAAGTGAGTCTGTGATTCGGTCAATCGGGCCCCGGGGAGTTCGCTCCCCGGGGCCCGTTGCCGTATTGAGGTGCTTGACAGAGGTGGTCTGAATTTTCTACGTTGTCGGCCACAGCACCTCGGCGCCACCGTTTGGTGTCACGAAGACGCGGTAGTAGCACGTTGACGATCCTCGCCCGACGGCGGTAGGATCGTCCGTTGCTGTGCGTCGTCGTTTGAACACTCCCCCCGTGTGTGTTTTCTTGGCGCGCGCGCTTGACCGACTCGCTAAGAATTTGAGGTGAACCGTGGCCAGTTCGACCACCCGTGAGCGTTATTCCTTTGGCAACCTCGAGGAACCATTAGAGCTTCCCGACTTGCTTGCAATTCAGCGTGAAAGCTTTAAGTGGTTTCTCGAAGAAGGCTTAGCAAACACCTTCCGCGATATTTCACCGATCAAGGATTTCTCAGAAAACCTTCAACTCGAACTCGACTTCGATCCGTTTGACCCTGACCTGCGCCCAGAGCCGAAGTACTCGGTGGAGCACTGCCGTCAGCACAACATGACGTACCAGTCGCAGATCTTTGTCCGTGCTCGCTTCCTCAACGCGCACACCGGCGAGATCAAAGAGCAGATGCAGTTCATGGGCGAATTCCCAATGATGACCGAAAAAGGAACGTTCATCATCAACGGCACCGAGCGTGTCGTCGTGTCACAGCTCGTTCGTAGCCCAGGCGTCATCTTTGAGCCAGGTGAGCGCTACCGTCTCCGCAACCTGACGAAGCACCAGCTCGTAAAGGGAACCATTCACCCGTATCGCGGTGAATGGATGGAGTTCGACGTCGAGCACCGTCCCGGAAAGCACGTGACCTGCGGAACCCGAGTTGCTCGCAAGCGCCGCATCGGAATCTTCACGCTGCTTCGTGCCCTCGGTTACGACGAAGAAAATGCTCCTGGCTTCCTTGAGCAGTTTGTTCGCCATTTCGATTTCCTCGAAGACCAATGGGATAAAGAGCGTGACAACGCCCCAACCCGTGAAGAGTCACTCGTCGAGATTTACACGCGTGCCCGTCCAGGTGCGCCACCAACCGTCGAGTCAGCAAAGGCCTATTTCCGTAACGCGTTCTTTGAAAGCCGTCGTTACGACCTCAGCCGTGTCGGTCGCTACAAGCTCAACCGCAAACTAGGAGCGGAAGTCGAGCGCCTCGGACAGATCTTCGATCTCAGCGGAACCAACCTTGACGGTGAGCCGCTACTCGACCTCCCAGAAGAGGGACAATATGTCCTCAGCCGTTGCGAGGTGCTCGCAGCAGTGACCTACATGTTGAACCTCGTCAAGCAGGAGCCTGGCTACCGTCTCGACGATCAGGATCACTTCGCGAACCGTCGCATCCGCTCGGTGGGTGAACTCATCCAGAACCAGGTTCGCATCGGCCTCAGCCGCATGGAGCGTGTGGTCCGTGAGCGCATGACAACCCAAGATGTCGAAGCGATCACCCCGAACACCCTGGTCAACATTCGTCCAGTTCAGGCCGCAATTAAAGAATTCTTCGGCACATCCCAGCTGTCACAGTTCATGGACCAGGTGAACCCGCTGTCGGGTCTCACCCACCGCCGTCGCCTCTCCGCCCTCGGCCCTGGTGGTCTCAGCCGTGAGCGCGCTGGCTTCGAAGTGCGTGACGTCCACTTCTCGCACTACGGCCGTATGTGCCCAATCGAGACCCCTGAGGGTCCAAACATTGGGCTTATCGGTGGTCTGTCGAGCTTCGCTCGGGTCAACGAATTTGGGTTCATTGAGAGCCCGTACCGTCGCGTTGTTGACGGTCGCGTGACCGGTGAGATCGTCTACATGGCCGCTGACGAAGAAGAGGACTACGTCGTCGCACAGGCCAACGCTCCGCTCAACCCTGACGGCACGTTCAAGAACCCTCGTGTGCTTGTTCGTCGTTCACCTCAGGCGGCGAGCCTTGACGACCTCCGAAAGATGCTTGAACAGGAAAGCTTCTTCGGTGCAACCACCGACATTGGCTACGTCGCCCCCGCAGAGGTCGACTTCATGGACGTGTCACCGAAGCAGATCGTTTCGGTTGCAACAGCGCTGATTCCATTCCTTGAGCACGACGACGCAAACCGTGCGCTCATGGGAGCGAACATGCAGCGCCAGGCAGTTCCGTTGCTTCGCGCTGAAGCGCCATACATCGGAACCGGCATTGAAAGTCGGGCCGCACGTGACGCTGCCGACCTCATCGAAGCAACCGAAGACGGTGTCGTGACAGAAGTAAGCGGTGAGACGATCACCGTGAACTACACGAAGTCGGGCAAGACCACATACCTCCTGTCGAAGTTCCGTCGCTCGAACCAAGACACCTGCATCAACCATCGGGTGCGGGTTGCCGAAGGCGAAAAGGTCAAGAGGGGAACAGTGCTCGCAGACGGTCCGTCAACCGACCGTGGTGAACTCGCTCTCGGAAAGAACCTCCTCGTCGCATTCATGCCGTGGGAGGGCTACAACTTCGAGGACGCCATCATCTTGTCGGAGCGGCTGGTGAAAGACGATGTGTTGACATCGATTCACATTCACGTCCATGAGATCGATGCCCGCGACACCAAGCTCGGCCCAGAAGAGATCTCGCGTGACATCCCGAATCTCTCCGACGACATCCTCGCCGACCTCGATGACCGTGGAATTATCCGCATCGGTGCCGAGGTTGGCCCCGGTGATGTCCTCGTCGGAAAGGTCACACCAAAAGGCGAAACCGAACTCACCCCAGAAGAGCGGCTCTTGCGTGCAATCTTCGGTGAGAAAGCTCGCGAAGTTCGAGATACCAGCCTCAAGGTTCCGCACGGTGAGTCTGGAAAGGTCATCGACGTCAAGGTGTCAAACCGCGATGACGGCGACGAACTCGCTCCTGGAGTGAACCAACTCGTTCGCGTGTACGTCGCTCAGACCCGCAAGATTTCAGTGGGCGACAAACTTGCTGGACGTCACGGCAACAAGGGTGTCATTTCCAAGGTGCTACCTGTTGAAGACATGCCGTACCTCGCAGACGGTTCACCCGTCGACATCATCCTCAACCCGCTCGGTGTTCCAAGCCGAATGAACGTTGGCCAGGTGCTTGAAGCGCACCTCGGTTATGGCGCTCGGTGGGGATGGTCTGACGCATCCGGCGAGACCGTTGGCAATGCGCCCGTGCGTGGTGTCGAGCGGAAGACTCGTCCGAGCACCGATCCATCGGTCTTCGTGTCGACACCAGTCTTCGACGGTGCCAACTGGGACGAGGTCGAAAAGGCCGGTAAGCACCCAACTATTCAGCAGGTGCTTGGCAATCTCACCCCAGAAAGCATCGACGGCGACCGGCTGATCGGCACTAACGGTAAGGCAACCCTCTTTAACGGTCGTACTGGCGAGGCCTATGACAACCCGGTGACGGTTGGCTACATGTACATCTTGAAACTCGCCCACTTGGTCGACGACAAGATTCACGCCCGCTCAACCGGCCCATACTCGATGATCACTCAGCAGCCGCTCGGTGGTAAAGCCCAGTTCGGCGGACAGCGCTTCGGTGAGATGGAGGTGTGGGCCCTCGAGGCCTACGGTTCCGCCTACTGCTTGCAGGAACTCCTCACGATCAAGAGTGACGATGTTCTCGGCCGCATCAAGGTGTACGAGGCCATCGTGAAGGGTGACAACATCCCAGAACCTGGCGTGCCAGAGAGCTTCAAGGTCCTCATGAAAGAGATGCAGGCACTCTGCATCAACGTTGAGGTACTCGGCGACGACGGCCGCGAGATCGAGATGCGTGATCTTGACGACGACATCCATCGCACGATGGAAGATCTCGGTATCGATATTTCCCGACCTGAGCGTGGCGCGGACGACGACGACAGCCGTCAACGCGCAAGCCGCTGATCAACCTGACACGAACGAGAACGAACGAAGAGGAACGAAGGAACCGACATGCTTGACGTCAACATGTTCGACCAATTGAAGATCGGGCTGGCAACCGCCGACCAAATCCGCATGTGGTCACACGGTGAAGTAAAGAAGCCAGAGACCATTAACTACCGCACGCTGCGCCCAGAGAAGGAAGGTCTCTTCTGCGAGAAGATTTTCGGACCAACCCGCGACTGGGAGTGTTACTGCGGTAAGTACAAGCGAGTCCGCTTCAAGGGCATTATTTGTGAGCGTTGCGGTGTTGAAGTGACCCGCTCGAAGGTTCGTCGTGACCGCATGGGCCATATCGAACTCTCAGCACCTGTAGTTCACATCTGGTACCTCCGTGGCACACGTTCATGGCTTGCGTACCTTCTCGCCGGTCTCGAACCCCGCGAAGAACTCAAAGCAAAGCAGCTTGAGAAGGTCATCTACTTCGCAGCCAACCTCGTCACCTGGGTTGATGAAGATCGTCGTCATGAGGATCTTTCAAGTCTCGAGGCCGAGTACCTCGCCGAAAAGGACGAGCTCGAGAAAGAACTTGAACTCGAGATCGACCGTCGTTATAAAGAACTCGAAGCGGAAGCAGAAATCGCCGAAGCCGAAGGGGTTGATGCGAAGAAACTT
This sequence comes from Acidimicrobiaceae bacterium, assembly GCA_012269985.1. Lineage (GTDB taxonomy): Bacteria > Actinomycetota > Acidimicrobiia > Acidimicrobiales > Ilumatobacteraceae > Casp-actino5. Next base: position 6,517 of record JAAXJF010000015.1, on the reverse strand, counting down.
CGTCGCGATGCCGACAAAGAAATTGAAGCCCTGCGCGAGCGCTACATGGCTGAGATCGATCTGGTTCAGCGTGCCTGGGAAGAGTTCAAGGGCATGCACTCGCGGCTCATTCTCGAAGACGAATTGCTGTGGCGCGAACTCACCGATCGTTACGGCGAGTACTTCGAAGGTGGCACTGGCGCCGATGCCATCAAGTCTCTGATTGAGCGAATCGACTTCGACGAAGAAGAGCGCAAACTCCGTGAGGCAATCGACCCACAAGATGGCCAGAAGCCGCTCAGCGCTCAGCGTAAGCAGAAGGCAATTAAGCGTCTGAAGATCGTCGCATCGTTCAACCGTCGTGTTGACGCTGATGATCCGTCGAGCCAACGCCTGAATGACCCCCGTGCAATGATCCTCGATGTCGTTCCGGTGATCCCACCGGAGCTTCGCCCGATGGTGCAGCTCGACGGTGGCCGTTTCGCCACCAGCGACCTCAACGATCTCTATCGTCGCGTGATCAACCGCAACAACCGCTTGAAGCGCCTGCTTGATCTCGGAGCCCCTGAGATCATCGTCAATAACGAAAAGCGCATGCTCCAAGAAGCCGTGGACGCTTTGTTTGACAATGGTCGCCGGGGACGTCCGGTCACCGGCCCAGGAAACCGTCCACTGAAGTCACTGTCCGACATGTTGAAGGGTAAGCAGGGCCGCTTCCGTCAGAACCTTCTCGGTAAGCGGGTTGACTACTCCGGTCGTTCGGTCATCGTTGCCGGACCAACCCTGAAACTGCACCAGTGCGGTCTTCCCAAGTTGATGGCTCTCGAACTCTTCAAGCCGTTCATCATGAAGCGCCTCGTTGAGCTCGACGTTGCGCAAAACATTAAGACTGCAAAGCGCATGGTTGAGCGTCGTCGCCCGCAGGTATGGGACGTTCTCGAAGACGTCATCAAGGAGCACCCTGTTCTCTTGAACCGTGCGCCCACCCTGCACCGTCTCGGTATCCAGGCGTTCGAGCCAGTTCTCGTCGAAGGTAAGGCCCTTCAGATTCATCCGCTCGTGTGTACAGCGTTCAACGCTGACTTCGACGGTGACCAGATGGCTATCCACGTGCCACTCTCCGCCGAGGCCCAAGCTGAAGCTCGGGTGCTCATGCTGAGCGCAAACAACATCTTGTCGCCGCAGTCAGGTCGTCCGATCGTGACCCCCACCCAAGACATGGTGATCGGTGCGTTCTACCTCACCGAATTTGTTGAGGGTTCGAAGGGCGAAGGCCGTGTGTTCCGCCATAACTGGGAAGCCATTAAGGCCTACGACGCTGGCGAACTTGACTTGCACGCCGAGATCGAGATGCGCCCTGCGGGCGTTGAAAAGTATCGTTCGACATTGGGTCGAGTGCTCTTCGAAGAGGCACTCCCAGTCGACTTCACCGAGCGCTTCGGCCACATCGACACGGTGCTTCGCAAGCGTGAGCTCGGCATCATCGTTGAGCAGTTGTCGGACCACTACTCCAATGCAGAAGTCGCCGCATCGCTCGATGGCATCAAGAACATCTCCTACCGCTTCGCGTCACAGTCGGGTTTGACGGTCTCAATCGACGACGTCCGCACCCCAGACACGAAGAAAGCAATTCTTGAAGATCACGAGTCGCAGGCTGAAAAGGTTGAGCAGCAGTTCAAGCGGGGCATCATCACCGACGGTGAGCGTCGCCAGCAAGAGGTTCGTATTTGGACTGACGCGACCAACGCCGTCACCCGTGACATGGAGACCGAATTCAAGTCACAGCGCTTCAACCCAATCGACATGATGGTCGGTTCGGGCGCTCGCGGAAACATGACTCAGATGCGTCAGATCGCCGCTATGCGTGGTCTCGTTGCGAACCCTCGTGGTGACATGATTCCTCGTCCGATCAAGTCGAACTTCCGTGAGGGCCTCGAAACCCTTGAGTACTTCATTGCTACTCCTGGTGCCCGCAAGGGACTCGTCGACACCGCTCTTCGTACCGCTGACTCGGGTTACTTGACTCGTCGTTTGGTTGACGTTGCTCAGGAACTCATCATTCGTGAAGAAGACTGTGGCACCACGCTCGGCGTGTGGATTGAAAACGTTGCCCCCGACACGGCGAACACTCGCTCGTACCTCGAGACAAAGCTGTTTGGCCGTGCGCTTCTCAGCGATGTCGAATTGTCAGAAGCGCTGTCCGATGGACGCAAGACCCTCGAGCGCAACACGATTATCGGCGACCTTGAGATGGCTGCCCTTCGTGACGACGCCGCAGTTGACCGTGTTCGGGTGCGCTCAGTTCTCACCTGTGATGCCGAACTCGGTGTGTGCGCAATGTGCTACGGCCGTTCGCTCTCAACCGGTAAGGCGATCGAGCTCGGTGAAGCGGTTGGCGTTATCGCCGCACAGTCGATCGGTGAGCCCGGAACGCAGCTGACCATGCGTACCTTCCACACCGGCGGTGTTGCCGGTAAGGACATCGCCGGCGGTCTGCCTCGTGTTGTCGAGCTCTTCGAGTCACGTACCCCGAAGGGTTCCGCACGTTTGTCACCGGCTTCAGGTGTCGTGCGAATTGGTGAAGACGAAGGAAAGGGTATTCCAGTCGTTGTTGTCGACGATGCTGGAGATGAACACCCGATCGTGCTTCCACTCGGCGCACGCCCTCTGCCTGAGGTGGTCGACGGAGCAGAAATTCGTGCAGGTGATCCGATCACCGACGGACCGTTTGATCCGAAGGAACTCATGGAAATCAAGGGTCCTCGCGAAACGCAGATGTACCTGGTTGAAGAGGTGCAGCGTGTCTACCGAGACCAGGGTGTGTCGATCCATGACAAGCACATCGAACTCATCGTTCGTCAGATGACGCGTCGCATTGCCGTTTCAGAACCTGGCTCGACCGACTTCCTCCCAGGGGAGCGCGTTGATGCGAAGCGGTTCCGAGACACAAACCGGGCGATGGTGGAGTCGGGCGAACGTCCCTCAGAGGGCCGTCCAGAAATCATGGGCATCACCAAAGCGTCGCTTGCCACCGAGTCATGGTTGTCTGCTGCATCATTCCAGGAGACGACCCGAGTGCTCACCGAGGCTGCGATCGACGGCAAGTCCGACGGTCTCATCGGCCTCAAGGAGAACATCATCATCGGTAAGCTCATCCCAGCCGGTACCGGCATGATGCGCTACCGCGAGTTCTCCGTGCAGGCTCCTGACTACGAGCCGATGACGTATTACTCAAGCGAGGTTGAGGACGATGACCCGGCCGCAGCTCTCGCCCGTATCTTCGAAACAGCAGCAGTTGGTGATGCCGCAGCAGCTGACGGTGACTGACAGGTTGCCGGTTTTCGTATCCACTCATAACATTCCGGGGTCTGTGTAACGAGCGATTTGGCTCAGCACAGATCCGATATACGCAACAACGAGAAGGTCAACGTGCCAACAATTCAACAGCTCGTCCGCCAGGGACGCCAGTCGAAGTTCACCAAGAGCAAGACCCCGGCATTGAAGGGTTCCCCTCAGCGCCGAGGCGTCTGCACCCGCGTGTACACCACGACTCCGAAGAAGCCGAACTCGGCGCTTCGCAAGGTTGCGCGTGTTCGCCTTTCGAGTGGCATTGAAGTGACGGCCTACATTCCTGGCGAGGGCCACAACCTTCAGGAACACTCGATTGTTCTCGTCCGCGGTGGTCGCGTCCGTGACCTGCCCGGTGTTCGCTACAAAATCATCCGCGGCGCCCTAGATGCGGCCGGAGTGAAGAACCGCAAGCAAGCCCGTAGCCGCTACGGCGCGAAAGCAGAGAAGTAAGTCATGCCACGTAAAGGTCCAGCCCCACGTCGCGAGCTCGTCGCCGACCCGGTGTACCGTTCACCCGTCGTCACACAGCTCATCAACAAAGTCATGTTGCACGGCAAGCGCAGCACCGCCGAGCGCATCGTGTACGACGCAATGGATCTCATCGCAAGCCGCACCGGTGACGATGCACTCGACACCGTTCGCCGTGCGATTGACAACGTGAAGCCACCGCTCGAGGTGCGTAGCCGCCGTGTTGGTGGTGCCACCTACCAGGTGCCCGTCGAGGTTCGCCCTCGTCGTGCATCGACCCTCGCGATCCGTTGGATCGTCGAGTACTCCCGTGCCCGCCGCGAGCGGACCATGGCCGAGTGTCTCGCTGCTGAACTTATGGACGCGGCAAATGGCCTCGGAGCTTCGATGAAGAAGCGAGACGATATGCAGAAGATGGCCGAGTCGAACAAGGCCTTCGCCCACTACCGCTGGTGATCAACCCGATCGCCAACTTTTTGCCCTTTGACATCCCCCAGACCTGACGACCGAACGGAAGTGACCTGTAATGGCCAAGCGTGAGTTCCCACTTGAGCGCACCCGAAACATCGGGATCATGGCGCACATCGACGCCGGAAAGACCACGACAACAGAACGAATCCTGTACTACACAGGAAAGAGTTACAAGATCGGTGAAGTGCACGACGGTGCAGCGACCATGGACCACATGGCGCAGGAGCAGGAGCGGGGGATCACCATCACCTCAGCTGCGACGACGTGCGTCTGGGATGACCATCGCATCAACATCATTGACACGCCCGGGCACGTGGACTTCACCATCGAGGTTGAGCGTTCGCTTCGCGTGCTCGACGGAGCCGTCACCGTGTTCGACTCAGTTGCTGGTGTTGAGCCACAGACCGAGACCGTCTGGCGTCAAGCCAACAAATACAACGTGCCCCGATTCTGCTACGTCAACAAGATGGACCGCATCGGTGCGAACTTCTACCGCACGGTGGAAATGGTGGAGAGCCGCTTGCAGGCCAACCCACTCGTCATTCAGCTTCCTGTTGGAGCGGGTGGCCCAGAGTCAAATGAGCCGTTCGCAGGTCTCGTTGACCTCGTCAAGATGAAGGCTCTTATCTGGCAGGACGAAGAACTTGGTGCCAAATGGGATGAAGTTGACATTCCAGACCACATGGTTGACAGCGCCAACGATTACCGCGAGCGCATGATGGAGACCATCGCAACTTCAGATGAAGAGGTGATGGAGAAGTATCTCGGCGGTGAAGAGGTCTCGATTGCAGAGATCAAGCGTGCAATTCGCGCCGGAACCCTCGCCGGCGATTTCGTTCCAATTCTGTGTGGATCGGCCTTCAAGAACAAGGGTGTCCAGCCCATGCTCGATGCCGTCATCGATTACCTCCCATCACCTATCGACATTGAGCCAGCACAAGGAACCAACCTTCGCGGTGATGAAGAGATCTTGCGGGGCCCGAACGACGATGCATTCGCTGCCCTTGCGTTCAAGATCGTTGCGGACCCATTCGGCAAACTCACCTACTTCCGTGTGTACTCGGGCGAAATCGCTAAGGGTGAAGAGTTGTACAACTCGACCAAGGAGAAGCGTGAGCGTCTCGGTCGCATTCTTCTCATGCATGCAAACCAGCGAGAAGATCTTGACGTCGCAATGGCGGGAGACATCGTTGCCGGCCTCGGGTTCAAAGAAGTCACCACTGGTGACACGCTCTGCGACCGTGACAATCCGGTCATCTTGGAACGGATGGAGTTCCCTGAGCCGGTGATCCACGTCGCTATTGAGCCGAAGACGAAGAGCGACCAAGACAAACTCGGTAAGGCGTTGAAGTCGCTCTCTGATGAAGACCCAACGTTCCGTGTTCGCACCGATGAAGAGACCGGTCAGACCGTCATCTCAGGTATGGGCGAGCTGCACCTTGAAGTGCTCGTCGACCGCATGATGCGCGAGTTCAGTGTTGAAGCAACGGTTGGTAAGCCACAGGTTGCATACCGTGAGACGATCACCAAGCAGGTTGACTCGGTCGAATACCGCCACATCAAGCAGTCGGGCGGTTCGGGTCAGTTCGCAGTCGTGAAGATCACCGTTGAACCGAACCCGGGCAACGGTTACGAGTTCGTCGATGCCATCACCGGTGGACGTATTCCCCGTGAGTACATCCAGCCGACCAACCAGGGCATCCAAGCCGGGCTTGAGTCGGGTGTGCTCGCCGGATACGGCATGGTTGACGTCAAAGTCACCCTCGTCGACGGTCAGTACCACGACGTTGACTCATCAGAAATGGCATTCAAGGTTGCTGGCCAGATGGGCATAAAGAAAGCAGCAGAAGCAGCGAAGCCAGTTCTCCTCGAACCGATCATGGCCGTCGAGGTTGTGACCCCCGAGGACTACATGGGTGACGTGATGGGTGACTTGTCGAGTCGTCGTGGTCGCATCGAAGGTATGGAAGCGAACGGCAACGTCCAAACGGTGAAAGCCCAAGTTCCGCTGTCAGAAATGTTTGGATACTCAACCGACCTGCGTTCACGCACCCAGGGTCGAGCGACCTACACCATGCAGTTCGACAGCTATCAGCAAGTTCCAGAAGCAATTTCATCCGAAATTGTGAAGCGGGTTCGCGGCGAGTAAGTCAACACCCACGAGTAACCAAGTAACGAAACGATCAAAGAGAGAATAAAGGAAGCATTGTTATGAGTAAGGCGAAGTTTGAGCGTACGAAGCCGCATG
>JAAXJF010000001.1 GCA_012269985.1 Acidimicrobiaceae bacterium | reverse complement strand
CGCCCACCACCAATCAAACACCGGCCTTAAGAAACCTCGGTTTGCGAGGTGTGCACCAGATGTGCACGTAGATCTGCCTGCGATACCCGGTCCTGCCACCATCCGCAGTGACCGAGGAAGGCGAGGGCGAAAATCTTCGGGAGGTCTGCGGAGTAACAGATACTGCGGTCGACCGATCGCTTCCCCAAAATCCGGTAAGGTCCAACCGGAGCGAGCGCAGTGCACATGAGCAACCGGGCAACCGGGGGCCACACCGACGCAGCAGTGTCTCGCGCCGACGCTGCCCCGCTTCTGAGAAGAACGGCGTTCGGCGGCTCCGCAGAAGAGATTGATGCACTCATCGGCAAGACCCGTCGGGAGTGCGTCGAAATTGTCATGGGATTCGATGGCAACAGCTCTGTGCCGGAAGGTCCAGATGTCGGAGATCTGCCCTGGGAAGTTGATAGAGAAAATCAGTGGAGGGTGCACGACCTGATACTCGAGTGGTGGGTCGATCGAATGGCTGGCCTCTTGAGCCCCAGCACCGTTCCCCCAGACCCACCCTCGGAAGCTGCGGGGCTCCCCATCTACGAACGCCTCGCTTTCTTCTGGCACGACCATTTCGCATGTGGACAGCACAAGGTTCAAGACATCGAGGCGATGTGGGATCAGCTCCGTCTCTTTCGGCGGATGGCGCTTGGAAACTTTGCGACACTTTTGAAGGCTGTTGCGATTCACCCAGCGATGCTTGTTGCACTCGACAATCAGCACAACACCGTTCGTAATCCGCAGGAAAACTTCGCCCGTGAAGTCATGGAGCTTTATACGTGCGGGGTGGGCCACTTTTCCGAGGCTGATGTGGTCTCTATGGCCGCTGCTTGGACAGGTCACAACACAATCGGCTTCTCGTTAGGCGACACGCATTGGAACTCCACCTATGCCTACCGCGATGACGACCACGACAACAGCGAGAAGACTCTTTTCGGGATCACCGCCCGATGGAACGGCATCGCGCAACATCCGCGAGAACGAGATGCAATCGATGAATTGGTTTTCGGATCGAGACAACACGCAACGGCTGAACGCATCACCACATTGATGTTCCGATTCTTCGCCAATCTCGAACCCGACCAAACGACCATCTCTGAACTGGCCAACGTGTTCAAGCAAAGCGGGATGGAGATCTCCGCCCTCGTCAGAGCGATCCTGCTGCATGACGACTTCTGGAATCAATCATCTCGTTGGGCCCTAGTGAAGAACCCTCTCGACTTTGTGGTCTCCGTCATTCGCCGCACCGGCCTCCCGGCCTCGTCTCTCGAACTCCGTCATCCGATGATGCAGATGGGCATGGTGCCGCTCGATCCACCGAGTGTCGCGGGCTGGGGCCAAGGCGAAGCGTGGCTTTCAACGGCTTCGGCTTGGGGGCGAGGGTCATTTGCCCTCAACCTCAATGGGCGGGTGGAACTCGAGCAACAATTTTCTGGCCTGCAACACATGAGCGCTGGGGCAGCGGTCGACCAAATCTTTGCCTTCTTCGGAATCGACGAGCCTTCAACTGAGACACGGGTCCGACTTCAGCAGTGGTTCGATGAGGCGTACGAATCTCACCGCTGGTCAATCGCCAGCCAGGCTCCAATCGTTGGTTCGCTCATTGCCGAGTTTCAGGTCTACTGATGCAGCGCTTCATCGCCATGCCCGGTCCAAAATTGAGCCCCGTACTAGCTAGACCAACCGAGGCTGACATTGCGCTAGCCAACGCCTCCAAGCAAGACCTGAGCGCTCCAGGTCTCGGTCGCCGCTCCTTCCTTCAGGGGTCCCTTATGGCCGGGGCTGCTGCGGGTGTGTCTGCAAGCACAGGCATCTTCGACGCTGTGTCCGCCGAGCCTTTACGGCACGCGGATCGAATTCTCGTCACGGTCTTCCTTAATGGCGGTAACGACCACCTCAATACTGTTATCCCTGCAGAAGATGGTGCTTACCACGACGCACGAGGCCGACTTGCGGTTTCCGTCGATGGCTCCACAAGCATGGGCGATCAACTTCACCTCCATCCCAGCCTTGGAAGACTCAAGGCCCGCTTTGACGCCGGTCAGGTAGCACTTGTTAGAGGCGTCGGCGAAAGAACCGCTGACAAAAGTCATTTCAGCTCGATTGAGACCTGGATGAAAGGCGCACGGAGCGCTCTGCCGAGCACTGGGTGGCTCGGACGCTATCTAGACGACGCCGGGCGTGGAGAATTGGGCGCCGTTTCTATCGGGTGGCAGGGCATACCGTTGATTCTGCGTGGTGGCTTCTCTTCCGCAGTTGGACTCCCACCACACGGCTATCTCTTCGGTGCAAACCGCGAAGAGGCCTGGCAGCGCAGCGTGTTTGACGTCTTTGCTGATTTAGGCGGCACCAACGCTGGCAACGGTGTGTTTGGCCCGAGAGTTGCCGACACATTTGCGTCCGCAGTCAACGCCGCTTCAACAGTTGCTCCCGCATACACGGGCGAGCTACCTCAAGATGGTCTTGCGCGTGAACTTGCGTTGGCAGCCAAAGTCATCAACCTCAACGTTGGCACGCAGCTCGTTCACGTAAACCAAAGCGGCTTCGACACCCACGAAGGGCAACGTCCACACCATGACGGCCTCATGGCGGAGCTCGACGCTGGCATCGATGCGTTTTTCTCGTCACTTGACCCACAGTTCGCTCAGCGGACTTGCGTGCTGGTCTTCAGCGAGTTTGGACGCCGAGTTCAACAGACGATGTCCGGGACTGATCATGGAACAGCTGGGTTGATGTTCCTTGTGGGCCCGAGTGTGCGGGGCGGCATGTACGGCGTTCAGCCATCTCTTAGGTACCTCGATAGCGGCGGAGACATGCGTCATCATCTCGACTTCCGCTCGGTTTACGCGTCAGTCCTGGAGGATTGGCTCTCCGCTGACGCTGTTGGGATTCTCGGTTCGAATTATGAACGTCTGAACCTTTTCGCTGCGGGGTCAAACCTTGGCCCACAC
>JAAXJF010000050.1 GCA_012269985.1 Acidimicrobiaceae bacterium | reverse complement strand
TCACCACCGAAGGATCAGAGGTTGGCTACAGAGTCTCTGAAGTTCTCTTCGGAATTGATACCGAAGGCGTGGGCCGCACCGAAGATGTCACTGGTTCGGTCACCCTTATCGACACAACCATGACCGAAGCCGAGTTCACCGTCGATGTTGCGTCGATGAAAAGCGACGACGGTCGAAGAGATGGCCAGTTCAGAGGCCGCATTATGGAAACACAAACATTTCCAACGGCGTCATTCACACTCACCAGCCCAATCGACCTTGGCGTCACCGCGACCGAGGGCGCAACATTAGACACCACGATCTCGGGCGAACTCACAATGCACGGCGTGACAAACCCTGTGTCATTCGAGATCGCCGCGAAAATTGAGGGCAACCGCCTAGGGGTGATCGGAACAATTCCCATCACATTCATTGACTATGACATTGTTGATCCCTCGATCACCGGCATCACCGTCAAGCCAGAGGGCGTCATCGAATTCGTCTTGGTGTTTAGCCGGCAATGATCTCAGAGGTAGTGGGCTGGCTCGCCATCCACGCCTGCTGAAGGGCGGCATACCGACCGTTGGGAACAGCGATCAGTTCTTCGTGAGTGCCGACCTCGACCAGTTGACCCTCGTCACAGACCACAATCCGGTCTGCCCGACGCACGGTCGACAACCGGTGAGCAACAACGATCACCGTACGCCCTGACATCAAGCGCTCGAGTGCCACCTCGACCTCAGCTTCTGTACCGGGGTCGAGGTTCGACGTCGCTTCGTCAAGCACGAGTACCGCCGGGTCAACGAGCGCAGCTCGCGCAAGAGATACGAGTTGGCGCTCACCCGCCGACAACCGTGATCCGCGCTCGCGCACCACAGTGTTGAGCCCGTCGGGCATCTGTTCGAAACGATGTCGGGCGCCGATGCGGTCAAGGGCCTCCCACAGTTCGTCTTCAGATGCGGACGGCTGGGCAAGCCGAAGGTTGTCGGCGATCGTTCCGTTAAACAGGAAGCCCTCCTGCGGCACCACCACAATCTGTGCGCGCAATGACGACAATGTGGCATCGGTCAGGCACACCCCACCGAGCGTGACCGATCCCTCGGTCGGGTCATAGAGACGAGCGATGATCTTTGCCAACGTCGACTTACCCGCACCAGTTGGCCCGACCAACGCAACTCGCTCGCCGTGTGCGACCTCAAGAGACGCACCACGAAGAGCAGGTTGGAAGGTGCCCGGATAGGTGAAGCCAACCCCGTCTACAACTAGCGGACCTGACGTGGGAAGATCAACGGCTCCGTGGTGTTCATCAATTTCGGGTTCGGTGTCGAGAATGTCAAACATTTTCTTCAACGAAGCAGTCGCTGCCTGGACGGTGTTGTAGAGCTGAGATAGCTGCTGCACCGGTTCGAACAGGCTGGCCAACAACAGCACCACGGCGACAACGGTTCCGACCGTGACGTCACCTCGCCCGACGAGCCACCCTCCTGCCAAGACACCAAGCGCTGTCGCAACGACCCCACAAAATTCAACGACACCGAAATACCATGTCGACGCCTTCACCGTTCGAAGATGAGCGGCGTAGAGCCCGCGATTTGATTCGTGGAAACGACGACGCTGCTCATCAACTCGGGCCGATGCCTGAATCACTCGCACTCCCGCAAGGTTCTCTTGAAGGGTCGACAGGTTGGAGCCAACACGCTCCCGCACCTCAAGGTACGCATCGTTTGACACCCTCTGAAATCTCATCGATGCCAACACGACGATCGGCAACACCGCAAGCGCAATCAATGTGAGTTGCCACGACATCACTAACAGCACGCAGATTGCAACGAGCAGCAAAATGCCGGCAGAAACAAACTGCAGAAGTCCCCACTGCACAAGCTCAGACATCGACTCGATATCAGCGGTCATTCGCGCAACGAGAACACCCGCCTTGTTCTCATCAAAGAACCCGAGTGACTGCCGTTGGATATGGGCGAACAGGCGAAGCCGAAGCTCACGCAAAAAGCCCTCTCCCGCCCGATTGATCAGTACGTACTGACGACGTGACCCGACGTAGGCAAGCACGACCGCAAGCGCGAACCCGGCTACGGCAATACCGAGCGCCGATCGGTCAGCCGTTCGAATGCCGGTATCGATACCAAATCGAACGAGCAAAGGGCCAACAATGGTGGTCGATGTCGCCAGCGCAACAAACCCGACCGCAGCAAATGCGGTGCGCCAGTACGGGCGCGCAAGCCGCGCCGCTCGACGAAGTACCTGACTTGCATCATCTTTCGTAAGCCGATCGTTTGGGTCGACCCCAACACCGCCCCACATCAGTTCACCACCGTCTCGGCGTCACCCGGTTCGAGGGCGGCGAGCACCTCCCGATAGCGGGGCTCTGTGTCGAGTAACTCTTGGTGGTCTCCTGTCGCAATCACCCGTCCTTCATCGAGCAAGACGACGTTGTCAGCCATTGCGATGGTCCCTGGACGGTGCGCGATGACCAGCGTTGTCCGGCCATCCATCACCGTTGACATCGCCGAACGAATCTCGTGCTCCTTCGACGGATCAACCGCGCTCGTTGCATCATCGAGAATGAGCACCCTCGGGTTCGAGATAATTGCACGTGCAATAGCAATACGTTGCCGCTGTCCACCAGATAGCGAGTAGCCACGCTCACCGAGCAGCGTGTTGTATCCATCTGGAAGTTCCTCGACAAACGATGCAGCCCCGGCGAGCTCCGCCGCGTGACGAATTCGGCCAAACTCTGCCTCAAGATCCATCGACGGCACCGTGAACGCAATGTTGGCGGCAACAGTGTCGTGAAAGAGCAAGGTGTCTTCGAAGACAATGCCGATCGTTCGGCGCAGATCGTCAACCCGCAGCGATCGAAGATCGACGCCATCGAGCGTCACCGAGCCGTGTTTCGGGTCGTAGAACCTCAACAACAGTCTCGCCACCGTCGATTTTCCTGACCCGGTGGCGCCAACGATCGCAATCGATTGGCCAGCTTCAATGGTGAGGTCAAACCCACTGAGCACGTCGTCACCATCGCCATACGCAAACGAGACCCCATCGAACCGCACGGCCCCCACCGGTTGCTCTCCCGCCACCGGAAGGTCGCAAGGCTCGACCGGATCAGCAA
>JAAXJF010000067.1:15739-16308 GCA_012269985.1 Acidimicrobiaceae bacterium | reverse complement strand
GCCCGCGTATCGCAGGTATCGAAGCCGGGCCAATCGATTCTCTCATGGCAAATGATGCCCGGATCGAAGGCGATGATTACCGGGCGCTCGACCCAGTTGCGGGCGCATCACGAGAATTCGTTCAACGGCTCAACGCTGCGGGAATTGAGGTCCGGGGAGGAAGTGGGGTGGGGTCGCCCTCTACGAACGCGATTGAGCTCGCCACAGTGACATCGTCTCCTCTAACGGTAGTCATTGCTGAAATGTTGCAGAATTCGGACAACAACACGGCTGAGATGTTGGTGAAAGAAATCGGCTTGCATAGCGGCGGCAACGGAAACCGTAGAGATGGTCTTGCTGCTGTCCATAATTCTTTGCGGTCTCAAGGTGTCAATTTGTCCGACCTGCAGTTGGTCGATGGCAGCGGGCTATCGAACCTGGCCCGGGTCCGATGTCAGACCCTCGTCGACACACTCACCGTCGCCGACAGTTCTGTGATTGACGGTCTCGCGGTCGCAGGAGTGTCCGGAACCTTGACTTCAGATTTTACTGAAGGTCCGATGACCGGGGCGCTGAAGGCGAAAACGGGG
>JAAXJF010000067.1:7835-15729 GCA_012269985.1 Acidimicrobiaceae bacterium | reverse complement strand
CTTCCATATGATCGGGATCCACCGGCAGTAAAGGCTTTGGCGGGAGAGTATGAGGCTCGTGGCGGAGAGACGCTGTCGTTCGCTCTTGTCTTGAATCAGTCAATGGTCAACGACCAAGCGAATTATCGCCCGATATGGGACGCCTTGGCATCGACGATGGCGCAGTATCCGACTGGGCCGACAGTAAATGAGATGTCGCCATGAAGATAACGATGAGACGAGTTTTCGTCATTGCGATCGCACCGATGCTGCTAGTGACAGGATTCTGGAATTGGACACGCGACCAAGTGCGCTCAGAACCTGTGAACACAGTCCCACATCAGCAGAGTTCATCTGAGGTCCAGATGTCACAGGTTGGTGTCTCTTCATTAAGGAGGGTCTCACCCGCAATTGTCGCCTGGGAGGAACGTCGATCACAGGCGGCGGATCTCGCTGCTGCGGTCAACACGCTTGGAGACGAGGAGTGCGTCCTCATCAAAGATCAGGGCGTCGAACTCGTTTCGGTTACCAAAGGCCGGCAATTCAGTGAAACAGGACGAAAGTTTGTAACGGTCGTCACCTCGCTGCAACTTTTGGGGTCTGACTTCGCGTTTTCGACTGTCATCGGCGGATAAGAACCTGTTGACGGAGTGGTGACCGGAAACCTTTTTGTTGTCGGTGGGGGAGACCCATCGGTGGCAAGCGACTCACTGTCGTTGCTTTTCGACGACTCCCTGTGGGCTTACACCTCACTCAACGTGCTTGCGAATGCACTTGTGGCCAGCGGGGTGACGCGAATCACCGGTGACGTGATCGGCGATGGAAGCATTTTCGTGGAAGAGCAATTGGCGCCAGGAGAGGTCCCGACATGGTCGGGACTCATCGTTGACGACGGGCGAATCTTCGCCAGTGCGCAAAATCGTGGCATTAGCTCGGCTCAGACAGCCGCAAAAACCATGCTCGATCTGCTGCGTGCATCGGGCATCACCGTTGACGGAACGTCAGCAACCGGCATTGCCTCGGAAGACCTCATTCCGCTTGCAGTGGTGAACAGTTCATCGCTGAGAACGATCTCGCAGGCGCTTCTTGGAAATAGTTTGATCGATCCGGTGTGGGCGTCAACCTTTGGCAATCTCGAAAGCCGTATTGCCGTACAGCTTGGTGGCCCCGGCTTCCCTCAGCAGGGCCGACGAGAGATGGTTGTCACGCAAAATGCGGCGCTTGGTACGGAGATGCGGTCGACCGAATCGGGCATTGAACTCGCGTGCCATGATCTCGATGCGCTGTTTGGATCGCTGGAGAGCGAATATCCTGAATTCTTCGGTGACATTCAAGTTGGTGGAGTCGACGCAACCGGCGTGTTAATTTCCGCAGGGGCTGACTCGTTGGTCGCCGGTCGAACATCACTTGGCCTTACCTTCGCGGCAATGGGAAACGAATCGTCTATTGAAACAGCGATAGGCGACGTATTTGATGTAATTGACCGCTTTTCTGTTGAGCGGAACCCGCTCGCATTTAGCCCAGAGGTATCCATCGATGAACTCTGACAACGAGCCGTATACCTCCGCAATGTTTCCTCTCTCTGCAGTGGTCTTTCCGAGCACCGCACTACCGATGAGGATTTTCGAACCCCGCTATCAGCAGTTGATGTCAGATTTGCTGTCTGGTGATGAAGAGCTGCAGTTCGCAATTACACCAATTGTTCGTGGTCGGGAAGTAGGAGGAGGTGACGAACGTATGGAAGTTGCAACGATGTGCAAACTCGCCCAAGTAATGGTGGAGCCCACCGGTGAGTACACCTTTCTTGCGCTCGGTCAGCGGAGAGTTCGGATCATCGAATGGCTCGAGGACGACCCCTATCCACGGGCCGTCGTGATCGACGCAACCGAAAATGATGAATTACCTCCTCTTGCTGATATCGCCCACGAAATCAACAGGGTCGAAAAGGTCCTCATCCAACTTGGTGCCGAGGTGCCAGACCATCTTCCGCTCGTTGACGGCGATGAGCGTCTGGCTGCGTTCCGCCTTGCAGGAATGGTGCCGATTTCCGACCTTGATCGTCAAGCGATCCTATTGTCAGACGATCCCTCTGATCGTCTCCGCAGGTTTTCTCATGCACTTGATGACCTTGAGGCTGTTCTTAAATTCAGAGAAGCGTGATAGGAATAGCAAAGTGAAGTTCAAGCGCTCTGCTGATGAATCGCAAAAGAAGCGGTTTCGAGCACCATCAATTGACGCGGTCATCGACGCGGTGACCTCCTATGTGAAGGGCCAGCTCGTTCGCCCGCTCTCAGGTGCCGGTAGATGGCTGCTCTTCGGCATCGTCGGCGGTGTGCTGGTTGGAGCGGGAGTGGTATTCACGCTCCTCGGCCTGCTGCGGTTGCTACAAACTGAACTTTCCGGGATCTCAGCGACCGAGTCACGACTTTCGTGGCTCCCGTACCTCATCGTGCTCGTCGTTGGAGTCGCATTACTTGTCGTGACATTGCAACGAATTAGCCGGACTGAATTGTTTTCCGATCGCGAACAAGAGAGGGTGTCGAAATGAATGATGACGCCGAAGCTCCCGTGTCACGGGATGACCTTCAATCAACGCTCGAATCGTTCCAACAGTCCCTTCGGGGTCAGATTGACGACCGTCGCCAGACAATCGTGACTGTCGCCGTTGTTATTGCTGTTGGGATGGCTGCCATTGCGTACCTGCTCGGTCGTCGATCTGGTCGACGGAAATCTGCGATTATCGACATTCGTCGGCTCTGATTTGGATGAGTAGACGGCGGCAAATGCTCGAACAGCCGATCTCGACGGCGTTTCGGCGTGGAATCTGGGGAGGGAGTCCGGCGTACCGAGCGCTGGCTGTTGGCATTCTCGCCATGCGCGCTGCGCGAAAACTTGTGCGACGTGAACCGGAAGTGGTGCGCAGAGTAAAGATCCGACCAGGATCAGCGATGTCGCTTGCAGTTCGTCGCGGTGGTCGTCGTTGATCGTTCGCCTGCGTCAACCCTCTCGCGAGGTTGAAGTTCGAGGCGATAGGCCAGCCCGAGCGATTCTCATCGAGCTTGGATTTGCTCCCGAAAGCTACATCGTCATTTGTAACGGCACGTTGGTGCCTTCAGACACTGTTCTCCAAGAGTCTGACAGTGTTGAACTTCGTCCAGTCATTTCAGGGGGTTAGCGATGTCAAAGTGCCGCTCGTGCGGTGAGGCGGCCGTCATTGACCTTCCCCGTCACAACGCGAATTTCTGCGCTGAGCATTTCCAACAACTCTGTCGACGCCAACTGTCAAAGGCGGTCAGCGACTTCGAAATGTTCACGACAGATGATCGAATTCTCGTCGCAGTATCAGGAGGCAAGGATTCTCTCGCTCTCTGGGACATGCTCGTTGACGCCGGTTTTCAGGCTGACGGCTTATACATCGGTCTCGGCATTGGTGACTACAGCACCGAAAGTGCTGCAATCACCCGTCGATTTGCCGAGGAACGCAGCTTGAAACTGCTGGAAGTCGATATCCGCAACGAACACGGATTTGATATCCCAACTGCAGCGGGCGTCAGCGGTCGAAGCCCTTGCTCCGCGTGCGGGCTCTCGAAGCGACACATTTTTGATGATGTTGCGCAGCGCGAGGGCTATGACGTCTTGGCAACAGGACACAACCTTGACGACGAGGCAGCGGTTCTTTTTGGAAACACACTCAGGTGGGACGTCGAATATCTCAGACGCCAAGCCCCAGTTCTTCAAGCTGTTAATGGCTTTGGCAAGAAGGTGAAACCGCTCGTGCGACTCACTGAGCGTGAAATGGCGGCCTGGTGCGTAGTTCGGGGCATTGATTATGTAGTCGAGGAATGTCCAATGGCAGTCGGAAACAAGCACCTTTCATATAAAGACGCCCTTAATCTTCTCGACAACACCTCTCCCGGAACGAAGGCGTCGTTCTATCTCGGCTTTCTTGACCGCATGAGACCGCTGCTCGAACACAACGCGTCGATCACCGCCCCGGGATCATGCCCACGTTGCGGTGCACCATCGGCAACAAGTGCCGAGGCCTGCGCATTCTGTCGGCTTGTCGAGACGACATCGGGTCATGAGCAGATTCCCGTCAGAATGGTGCTCAACAAGAAGGCACGGAAACTCTTTGACGCTCAATGGGGGAGCCCGCATGGCGACTAACCAGCTATTCATCTACGGCGAGCGGGTGCTGCTGCTCGACAAAAAGCGGCGACGGTACTTGGTCGAACTCGTCGAGGGTGGGGAGTTCCACAGCCACGCCGGATTCGTTCCTCATGCTGACATTGTCGAGGCAGTGGAGGGGACGGTGCTGCGGAGCACTCACGGGGCGGAGTACACCGTGCTGAGGCCGACGCTTGAGGACTTCGTTCTCGAGATGCCTCGTGGCGCTCAGGTGATTTACCCGAAAGACTTAGCCCCGATATGTGTGTTGGCCGACATTTTTCCCGGCGTGAAGGTTCTGGAGAGCGGAGTTGGTTCCGGCGCGTTATCGATGACGATGCTGAGATGGGGAGCGGAGATTACCGGTTATGAACTTCGTGAGGATTTCGCGAATCGAGCCCGTGCAAACGTTGCATCGTTTCTCGGCGAAGAGGCCCTTCAGCGCTACCACGTGAAGATCGGCGATTCGTATGAGGGCATCGACCTTGACGATGGGCCGTTTGACCGTGTGGTGCTCGATTTACCCGAACCCTGGAACGTCATCCCTCACGCCGAGCGAGTACTGAGGCCGGGCGGGATATTGGTTGCCTACACGCCGTCGATTACCCAGGCAGCCCAGACACGGGAACAGCTCAAAGGTCGTTGGCTCGACACTCGCACCATCGAGGTGCTGCACCGAGGCTGGCATATCGACGGGCAATCAGTACGTCCTGATCATCGCATGGTTGCCCACACCGGGTTCCTGACGGCAGGACGCTTCCTGGGCCAGGGTTCAAGCAGGCGCCTACAAGAAACTGAAGCGGAGACCACTATCGACGGAGAGAAAAGTTGAACTTAGGGTTCGATGTAGATGCACTCGCCAGGGCATTCCTCAGCGGATTCAACAACTGAGTCGAGCTGACTGTCAGCGAACTCAGCCATGCCGTCCGCACCCTGCGGGTTGCCCTTGGCCTCGGCGAAGATCTTGTCGCCCTCTTTCACGTAGGCAAGACCATCGTCGAGCAGCGCGAACACGTCGGGCGCGATTTCCTCGCAAAGTCCGTCGCCGGTGCAGAGATCTTGGTCAATCCAAACCTTCATGGATGGGGGCTCCTTCGTGAACGCCGAGTAGTTATTTAGCAAAGTGTAACCCTGAAGAGGTCTTCATTCACAGTTCTTCCGGCGGGAATTACCGCGTTCGTGGGTGAATCAATAGCGAACGTGTGGAATGATGATCGTACTGAAGGGAGACCGGCTGGTGAAAAGTGGTGAACAACCTGCACACGATTCAGAAATCGAGCGCCTTACCGCAGAAGTGGAGCGGCTTAAAGAGCGGGTCACCGAACCGTCGCAGCGCATTCGTGCGCTTGAGTCACGGGTGGTTGATCTGAAGAGCGAACTCGCCGGCACCATTTCAAGAAACGAACGATTGAGCGGCACTCTCCGCGAGGCGAAAGAACAGATCGAGTCGCTCCGAAGCGATATCGAACGGTTAACCGGGACCCCGAACACGTATGGAGTCGTCGTCCAGCACAACGACGACCAAACATTTGATGTTCTGTCATCTGGTCGAAAGTTTCGCGTAACAACTGCACCAGACGTCGACGCCGCCGACGTTGTCGCAGGGGCAGAGGTAACGCTCAATGAATCGATGGTGATCATCGCCGCTCGTCACCCCGACACGATGGGCGACATCGGAACCATTCGAGAACTACTCGACGACGGAATTCGCGTCGTCGTCACCGCTCGAGCTGATGAAGACATGGTGTGCACGCTCAGTGATGGTCTCCGGGGCACGAAACTGAGAATCGGTGACCGTGTCCGCATCGATACCCGTTCAGGCTTGGTGCTCGAGGTACTCGGGCGGCCAGACGTCGATGAACTCCTCCTCGAAGTCGTCCCCGATGTGACCTACGACGACATCGGTGGTCTCGACACCCAAATATCTGCAATCGCCGATGCCGTCGAATTGCCCTTTCTACATGCTGATTTGTTCGCAGAGCATCGCCTGCCTGCGCCGAAGGGAGTTCTCCTGTACGGGCCTCCAGGCTGCGGAAAGACCCTCATTGCAAAGGCGGTAGCGAACAGCTTGGCGAAGAAAGTTGCGGCGTCGATTGGTGAAGACAAAGGACGGAGCTACTTCGTCAACATCAAAGGCCCTGAACTGCTGAATAAATACGTGGGTGAAACCGAGCGACAGATTCGTCTCGTGTTCGAACGAGCCCGTGAGAAAAGCGACGAAGGGTGGCCGGTCATTGTCTTTTTTGACGAGATGGACTCGATGTTCAGAACCCGCGGTACCGGGGTGTCTTCAGATATGGAGTCAACTGTCGTGCCACAGCTCCTTGCAGAAATCGATGGTGTCGAAGGTCTTGAAAATGTGATCGTGATCGGTGCCACAAACCGCGAAGACCTTATCGACCCTGCAATTCTTCGCCCTGGACGTCTCGACGTGAAGATCCGCATCGATCGTCCTGATGCTCATGCGGCTCGACAAGTGTTCCTGAGGTATCTCAACGATGAGATACCACTTGGAGAAGGTGAAACGGTAGATCAGATGGTGTCGGCTGCCGTTGATGAGATGTATCGAGTTGATGACGACAACAGGTTCCTAGAAGTCACCTATGCAAACGGCGACAAAGAAGTGCTGTACTTCAAAGATTTTGCGTCTGGAGCAATGGTTGAAAACATCGTTCGTCGAGCGAAGAAGTCAGCAGTAAAACGCGTCATTGACGGTGGTTCGAGGGGAATCACTTCCGACGATCTCATTGCTGCTGTGCGGTCAGAATTCACCGAACACGAAGACCTTCCTAACACGACCAACCCAGACGATTGGGCAAAAGTCTCGGGTCGAAAAGGCGAGCGTATTGTCTTCATTCGAACTCTCGTTGATCGAGATGCTGGTCCGGTTGGGGGAGGACGCGCCATCGAACGCACCCAGACAGGGCAGTACCTGTAGGCCGATGGCAGTACCCAAGGTCTGCGGAATCGAAACCGAATACGGCATTCTCGTACGCGGCGCCGAGAACAATCCTGTGACAGCCTCTGCGCTGCTCATCAATGCCTACACCGGCGCCGTCGAAGACCAGGTCGCGTTTGATCTGATCGCAGAGGACCCGAGGCGAGATGCTCGCTCGCCAGACCCACTCGACCCATATGAGTTTGACCCAGAACTCGAGTACGTGCCGGTGAATGCTGTTTTGACCAACGGTGCCCGCTATTACGTCGATCATGCCCACCCAGAAATGTCGACTCCAGAGGTCCGAAGCCCGCTCGAAGCTGTGATCTGGGACCGCGCAGGCGAAGAAATTATCAGGAAGTCAATCGATGCGGCTCAGAGGCTTGTTCCTGACGGCGCGGAGCTCCTCATTCACAAGAACAATTCCGATGGCAAGGGAAACTCTTACGGCTGCCATGAGAATTATCTCGTCGACCGGACGCTGCCCTTTGGCAAGGTGATTTCGGCGGTGATGGCGCACTTTGTCACCCGTCAGATATTTGCGGGCTCAGGAAAGGTTGGTTGTGAGTTTCATGGCATGTCGTCCGACGCTGTCGATTATCAAATCTCGCAGCGAGCTGATTTTTTTGAAGAGGAAGTTGGACTTGAGACCACTGTCCGCCGCCCGATCGTGAACACCCGCGACGAACCCCACTGTGACGCATCGAGATATCGCCGCATGCACTTAATCGAGCGTAAAGCCAAAATATACCAAGAGGCCACCAACCACAAAGAGACGCTCACGGCAATGGACTCTAAACTTCATCTGCA
>JAAXJF010000067.1:0-7825 GCA_012269985.1 Acidimicrobiaceae bacterium | reverse complement strand
TTGGCTCGTCATGCGGGCTGAAGCCATCATGTCGGATGTGGTTTCCTCCGTGAATCGTGGTAGAACGGCATAGCTGCTAGGGGACGTCGAAGACAATCCAAACCTTGAGATGCCCGCCCTCGCCAATCCTGTTCGAGCGATCACCCAAGTGAGTCATGACCCCTCACTCGCTGCCGCGATTCAAGCATTCGATGGCACGACAATTCGAGCGATAGATGTGCAGTGGCAATTGTTCGATATTGCGAGGACCTGGTTTGAGCAGACCGGTGGCGAAGCAGTAGGAGAGTCGGATTGCGCCCTGGCACTTGAACACTGGGAGCGCATCCTTACCGGACTTGAACATGACCCCCTAACGGTTGCTGACAGCGTCGACTGGATTGCCAAGCACCGTCTCATCTCCGCGTACGCCGAACGCCACCAACTCAAACCAGGTGCGGCCGCTCTCCGTGCGATCGATCTGCAGTATCACGACATGAGACGCGAGAAAGGTCTTGCAAGTCGATGCGGTCTCATAACCCTCGCAACCGATGAGCAAGTCAGGAAAGCGATGACGTCGCCGCCCAATACCACGCGGGCATTCTTCAGAGGTCGTTGCATCGAACGGTTCGCCGATGAGGTGCTTGCTGCAAACTGGGACTCAATGGTCTTTGACCTTGGTGCAGATCCACTACGTCGAGTGCCAATGGACGATCCGTTACGCGGCACCGCCGAACTCGTGGCTAACGTACTTGCCAACAGCGCAACGGCGAGAGAATTGGTAGCGGCTCTCGCTGAACCAAACTAATAGCGTTACGCACGAGAAAGTACTGCGATGCCAGATCGAATTCAGCGAAAGATGCCGGAGCGGCAATCGGAAGACGCCATCGAGTCAGAGGTGGTTGAGAGTGATCGACCAGCGACCGATGACCTCGACGATCTGCTCGACGAGATCGATGAAATTCTTGAAGAAAATGCTGAGGATTTCGTGAGGTCGTATGTGCAAAAGGGAGGTGAGTGACCGTGGTGATGCCTGTATTCCAGCCTGGTGACGACCCTGGCACTGACTTCCCAATGCTTCTTCAACGAGCGGGCTATGGACCGGTCGACCTTCCTTCGGGGACCACGATCGATACACCGCATGCGACAACATGTGTCGCGGTTCGCTTCGATAACGGCGTTGTCATGGCTGGTGACCGAAGAGCAACTTCTGGGCACCTCATTTCACACCGAACGATGGAAAAAGTAGTGCAGGCTGACCGTCACTCGGGTGTTGCCATTGCGGGCGCCGCGGGCCCGGCCGTTGACATGATTCGACTTTTCCAGGTGCAACTCGAGTACTACGAGAAAGTTCAAGGAAGCGCCCTCAGCCTCGAAGGCAAGGCAAACCAGTTGGCCTCGATGGTTCGAGCAAATGTGCCGGCAGCTATGCAAGGAATGGGCGTTGTGCCGATCTTCGCTGGGTTCGATGTTCGGCGATCGATTGGGCGTCTCTGGGCATATGACATGCTGGGTGGACGGTACGAAGAGCGAGAGCATGTCGCAACAGGCTCCGGGTCGCTTCATGCATCAACAGTGATGAAAGTCGGGTACCGCTCTGACCTCACCCGAGATGATGCAGTTGAACTCGTGACCCGCAGCCTGTGGGAAGCTGCAGACGCAGACTCAGCAACCGGTGGGCCCGACATGGTGCGTGGCATTTATCCAGTGGTCGCAACGATTGACAGCGATGGCTGGTCGCTCGTGGGCGACGATGAACTCGGCGACCGTTACCGGACTCTCATCGAACAAATGGGAGGCTCGACATCATGAGCATGCCGTATTACGTCGCACCTGAACAGGCGATGACCGACCGGGCAGACTTCGCCCGTAAGGGAATTGCAAAGGGCCGGGCACTCGTGGCTCTGCGATACGAGCACGGAATTGTGTTGGTCGCAGAAAACACATCACAGTCATTGCGCAAAGTCAGCGAGATATACGATCGAATCGCATTCGCAGGTGTTGGTAAGTACAACGAATTTGACCAACTAAGGGTCGCAGGCATTCGCTCGGCTGAACTCACTGGCTACCAGTACTCAAGAGACGACGTCGACGCTCGAGGCCTCGCCAACGATTACGCGCAGCTCCTTGGTAACGCCTTCACCCACGGCATGAAGCCGATGGAAGTCGAAATTCTTGTCGCAGAGGTCGGTGTCGAAGGGTCACACGACGACCAGATTTTCCACATCATGTACGACGGAACGGTGATCGACCGTCCCGATACGTGTGCGCTCGGTGGAGAATCTGACGCCATTAGCAACCGACTCTCGAACGGTTTTGCTGAAGGGTTCAGTTTGGTTGATGCCATTCGACTTGGCGTTTCGTCATTATCAGGCGACGGTCGATCGATTTCCGCAGATTCATTGGAGATCGCCATTCTCGAACGCAATGGCGATCGGCGCTGCTTTCGTCGCCTCGAAGCCAGCGAAGTTGAGGCTGCCCTGCAAGAATGACGGTTGATGCCATCGATAGACCTCAACAGTGATCTAGGGGAGGGTTTCGGCATCTGGCGCCTAGGTGACGACGCAGCGATGCTTCAGCTTGTGACCAGCGCCAATATTGCGTGCGGTTTCCACGCTGGTGACCCGTCAACACTTCGTGCGGTTTGCCACGACGCCGTCAAAAATGATGTCCGGATCGGAGCGCAAGTCTCGTATCCGGATCTTGTGGGCTTTGGGCGACGCCATATCGATATGGACCCCGCCGAACTCACTGATGCAGTTCTCTATCAACTAGGAGCCCTTGACGACTTCGCGCAGGTCGCCGGCAGCGAAGTCTCGTATGTGAAACCTCATGGTGCTCTCTACCACGCAGCCTGTGCAGAACGTAGCGTCGCTGATGCCGTGGTTGAGGCGGTGGCTGACTACGACCATTCGATGGCCGTCTTAGGGCTCCCGGGTTCCGCGCTTCTTGACGCTGCGGACGCGGCTGGCCTTGAAGTAGCCGCCGAAGCCTTTGCTGACCGCGCCTACTCTGATGACGGCGGGCTCGTCGACCGCTCTCAACCTGGTGCTGTCCTTGAGGATCCTCGCGCGATAGCGGAACGGGCCGTGCAGATGGTGATGACGCAAACGGTCAGCACTTTTACTGGCAAGACGATCTCGGTTCCGTTGAGGTCACTGTGCGTTCACGGGGACACACCTGGGGCGGTGGAGATTGCCCAAGCTGTCCGAGATGCACTCGAAGCTGAAGGCATCGGCATCTACTCGTTTACGTGAAGGCAATCGAAGGTCTCGACATCGCGCAGATGGGCTCCCATGGCCTGCTGCTGCGCACCGATACCTATGTTCCCGCAGTGCTTGGCGCTGCAATTCGAGAATTAGCCTTAGATGGCGTTGCTGATGTTGTTCCGGCTGAAACGACATTGCTGGTGAGATGCGACCATGCTGCCGCTCAACAAGCAGTACAACATCGGCTTGAGGAAGTCGTTGAGAGGTAAGACGAAACCCCCTCGCAAGTGGCTCGAGAACCGATCGAGCGTCCGGTGAGGTACGACGGCGAAGATTTAGCATTCGTCGCCGAGGCTTGTTCCCTCCCAGAAGAAGAGGTAATTAAACGCCACCTTGGAACCACCTATGTGGCCGCGTTCTGTGGTTTCGCGCCGGGGTTTGCCTATCTCTCTGGTCTTGATTTCTCCCTTCAGCTGCCGCGGCGCAACACGCCCCGGACACGAGTTCCGGCTGGTGCCGTGGCGATCGCAGCGACATATTCGGCTGTCTACCCGCAAGAGTCTCCGGGTGGTTGGCACCTGATTGGTTCAACATCAACCGAACTCTGGGATGTCGCACGCCAACCTCCAGCGCTCATCGAGCCTGGTCGTCAAGTGAGGTTTATCCGCCAGTGACTGTCGGATTCCGGGTTGTTGAAGCGGGCATCGCCTCATCGGTGCAAGACGGCGGTCGACCTGGCTACTCGCACCTCGGCCTCGGTCGGTCCGGTATTGCTGATCAGGCCAGTGCAGCTTCGCTCAACCGCTCAGTTGGAAATTCTGAGACAACTCCAGTGCTCGAAACAGCCGGTGGTCTTGTTGTGGAATGTCTCACTCGCTCTGCAGTCGCAGCGAGTGGGTGGACAGCACCCCGCCTCGTTACAGAAGGGGAGCGCATTCGGATCGATCCTGCATCGGGCCAGCAATGGGGGTATCTCGCAGTGGCCGGAGGAATGATGGGAGTTCCGGTGCTTGGTTCGGTAAGTGCCGACACGATGGCTGCGATCACTGCTGTTTCGGTGAGCACCGGAGCCCGCCTCAAAATTGGTGAGGCACGCGACCGTTCTCTCCCTGATCTCATCGCTGTCCCGCCACAACGCAACATCCGGCCGGTGATACCTGGGCCGCACCTTGAGCGTTTTGCATCGACCGCCCTGCAAGGGCTGACCTCAACTCAATGGACCGTTGAGAACAACTCACGGGTTGGTGTTCGGCTTGCAGGAGGGAATATTGAGCTCGCAGATGGATCGGCAAGCGCAGCGAGTGAGCCAATGGTGGTCGGAGCGTTACAGGTTCCGCCCAACGGTTCACCAATCATCTTGGGTCGCGATCACCCTGTAACTGGTGGTTATCCGGTGATCGCGGTTGTCGATGATGTATCGATGTCACAGGCGCTGGGAGCCGCAATTGGCGCCACCTTGTCGTTTCGACTTGGTTGACCGATCAGACAGCGTCTTTCAAGATTCGCTACCGTCATGTAATGGATCGCCGTATCTACGGTCTCGAAACCGAGTACGGAATTACGTGTACCTTTCGAGGTCATCGCCGACTCACACCTGATGAAGTCGCCCGCTATCTCTTCCGGGATGTGATGGCGTGGGGGCGTTCGTCAAATGCGTTCTTGCCGAATGGTGGGCGGCTGTATCTCGATGTTGGTTCCCATCCCGAATATGCAACGCCAGAATGTGATTCTCTCATCGAAGCGGTGACCCACGATCGTGGGGGTGAGCGCATCGTTGAACGGCTCGCGATAAGTGCCGAAGAGCGTCTTGAGGCTGAATCGGTTCGAGGCGACGTGTTCGTCTTCAAAAACAACACTGATTCCGCTGGAAATTCGTACGGCTGCCACGAGAACTACCTCACCCGGCGAAGCGATGACCCTGCGGCATATGCCTCAAATCTCATACCGTTCCTCATCTCTCGACAGATCTACGCTGGCGCTGGAAAAGTACTCAGCACGGCTCGAGGCCCGCTCTACTCGATTTCTCAACGAGCCGATCACATTTGGGAAGGGGTGAGTTCGGCCACAACACGAAGCCGTCCGATCATCAATTCGCGAGATGAACCACACGCGGATGCAGAAAGTTTTAGGCGTTTGCACGTGATCGTTGGTGACTCAAACATGAGCGAGTACACGACGTTTCTCAAAATTGGCGTTGTTGCGTGTGTGTTGCGAATGTTGGAAGACCCATCGGTGTCGTTTCGTGACTTTTCACTCGAAAACCCAATTCGCGCCATTCGCGATATCAGCCACGACATGACCTGTCGACGGCGTGTACAACTCGCAACCGGGCGCGAGATCAGCGCCCTCGATATTCAGCGTGAATTCCTTGACGCCGCGTTGAGTTATGCCGATCGGCGTGGTTTTAACGATGAGGAAATGTTGGCGCTTCAAATGTGGGAACACTGCATTTCCACGATCGAAGATGACCCACTGAAGCTCGACCGAGAGATCGACTGGGTGATCAAATACCGACTGATCGAGGCGTTTTGTGAACGTCATGACATCGAACTTGATGATCCTCGTGTCCAACTGTTCGACTTGCAGTACCACGACATTTCTCAGTCACGTGGACTCTTTCACCGTCTTGAGCAGCGAAATCACGTGGAGCGCATGTGTGACGATGAGGCGATTGTGGCCGCGCAAGATGTTGCACCCCAGTCAACCCGTGCTCGATTGCGAGGGGAATTCATCCGCCGAGCGCGAGAGCGAGGTCGTGATGTCACCGTCGATTGGGTGCACCTCAAAGTGAACGATCAGGCGCAGCGAACCGTTCTCTGCAAAGACCCGTTTGCTGCTGTCGACGAGCGCGTTGATCGGCTCATCGAACAATTGTGACCGCGTCGCGGCCGTCACACCCGATACGGTTACCCCCGGTTATGAGCGACACTGATCAAGGAGAATCCTTTGCCGTAGAGGCAGATGTTGACGATGAGTCAGGCGGTTCGACGAGCCTCGCCGCTCTCGGTCGAGGCGCAAAGGCCTTCTTTGACTGGGCTCTTGTAGTGGTGATTGCCCTAGTTGTTGCTCTTGGAGTTCGAACATTTCTTCTCGCTCACTTCGTCGTTGAAGGATCGTCGATGTACTCGACGCTCGAAACCGGTGATCGAGTATTTGTCAATAAGGTCTCGTACCGCCTTCACGACCCAAATCGCGGCGATGTGGTTGTGCTCCATGAAATTCGAGGAACGACCGAACGCGATCTCATCAAGAGGGTGATCGCAGTCGGTGGTGAAGAGGTTGAAATGAGAAGTTGCGAGGTTCGGATTGGCGGGCAGCTTCTTCTTGAGCCCTACCTTGACCCAACGGTCGTCACGCCTGGTAACTGTGGGGGAGACTTCGGACCGATTCTCGTCCCTGAGGGCACGGTCTTCGTCATGGGCGATAATCGAGCAGGTTCTCAAGACAGCCGAACGTTGGGGCCGGTTTTACTCGATGACATCGTTGGGCGAGCGTTCGTCGTGTTCTGGCCAAGATCGAATTGGCAATGGCTCTGACCTACACCTGAGCGGCGGCATCAACCATGCGATCGACGTGGTCGCTAAACACCCCATCAAGCCCCATGCGAAGACCGGTGCGCAATTCGTGATTTTGCTGGAGATTCCAACCAAAGGCATAACGGGAAAATCGGTGAGCAAGTGTCACGAGGCCGCCGTTCCAATCGTCGGTTCGCATATTCAAGGCATCGATTCCCGTAGAGGAGAGAAGAGCGCACCGTCGTTCGACTCCCTCGCGAATCGACCCACGCCGAACTGAGTTCACGAGTCGAACATCAGGAAATGCAGCTCGGTCAGCCTGCAAACGTTCATCGCTGGGGAGGCACAGCCACACTCGTGCTGGAAGGTCGGAACCATGGGTATGGATCAGCTGAAGCGTCGATTCAAATGCGCTGTCGTCCTTCACGTCGAGTGAAAGATGAAGGTTGGGGTGCTGTGAGAGCAACTCCAATACTTCAACCAAATGTGGAATATGAGGCGGCAAGGAAGACGCCGGAACGTCCCTTATCGATCGTGAGCGAAGCTTTCCAGCAGGAACCTTCCCATCATGATCGAGAACTGGAATATTGTCGCTCGTCAGCCACACATCACTTTCGAGGCCGGTTGCCCCTAAGCGAAGTGCGAGGCGGAAGGCCTCCATCGTGTTTTCGGGGGCGTGGGCACGAGCGCCACGATGTGCGAACAACACCGTCGTATCGATGAGAGTTGGAAGTCGTTGCTGCTCCACTGCCGCCATGCTGTCATGCTCGTAGACTTATTGGGGTGTTCAACTTGCAGGGTGGCGAACTCATCATCATTGCGCTTCTTGCGTTAGTGGTGTTAGGCCCAGAAAAGTTGCCTGAAGCCGCACGATGGTTCGGACGCATGTACGCGCTGATTAGACGGTTGGGAGACGGCTTCACCCAGGAGTTTCAGTCCGCGGTAAAAGAGCCTCTTGACGATCTTCGTACCGCTGTCTCTGAACCCGTTGAAGAGGTGAAATCGTCGCTTGACGAGACGATTGCCGCGAGCTCACCAGAAGGTGCAGTGGACGATGGTGTTGAAATAGGTGGCTCTGCACCACCTGAATCCCCGGGTGCCGAATAAGTATCATTGAGATCGTCT
>JAAXJF010000036.1 GCA_012269985.1 Acidimicrobiaceae bacterium | reverse complement strand
TCGGATGTGCTTCGTTCACCGGTTGTCCAAGACATACGACCCAAGTGAGATTCTCATCAATCAGACGGCTTATGACGTGTTTTATGTGACCGGGAAAAATCCCCTTCTTGACATTGCGCTCAAACTCGAAGAAGTCGCCCTACAAGACCCGTACTTCGTCGATCGCAAGTTGTACCCGAACGTCGACTTTTACTCCGGGCTCATTTACCAAGCGATGGGATTCCCGGTTGACATGTTCACCGTGCTCTTTGCGATTCCGCGCACAGCCGGTTGGCTCGCTCACTGGCAGGAACTACTCGCCGATAAAGACCAAAAGATCTCACGACCACGCCAGTGGTACGTCGGCCCAGAAAGCCGCGACTACGTGCCCATGGCATCACGGAGCTGACCACATGGAATTCACCTGGACCGAAGAGCAGCAGACACTTCGTAAGGAGGCCCGCGAATTCGCTCGGACCGCAGTCGAAAAGCACGGGTGGCATGCCGACTCGTGGATCAACGGATACTCGAAAGAGTTTGCTCGAGAGATGGGCGAAAAGGGCTGGATCGGCCTCACATGGCCTGCCGAATACGGCGGCGGTGGTCGCCCAGCAATCGATCGTCTCATCATTGGTGAAGAACTCATCGCAGCGGGAGCCCCTCTTGCTGCCATGTGGTTCGCAGACCGACAGATGGGTCCGGCACTCATCACCTTTGGTCGAGAAGATCAGCAGGCAGAGTTTTTGCCGGACATGCTCACTGGTGAAACCACTTGGTGCATCGGCATGTCTGAACCAAACTCTGGCAGCGACTTGGCGTCACTTGTCACCTCCGCTCGGCGAGAGGGCGATGAGTTCGTCATTAACGGCCAAAAAATCTGGACGTCGTTTGGCGCTCTCGCTGACTACTGCTACCTGATTTGCCGCACCTCTTCAGAGGGCCCGCCTCACGCAGGAATTAGCGAAATCATCGTGCCTATGGACTCCGATGGCATCGAAGTTCGAACCATCAAAGACATGACGACGAACCGGCACTTCACCGAGGTGTTCTTCACCGACGTGCGTGTACCGGTTCATAATCTCGTCGGCATTGAAGGCAACGCGTTCAAGCAGACGATGCGCCAACTCGAACACGAGCGCGGCGGTATCGATCGTCTCGTCTCGAACCAGGCGATCTACCAGATGGCGGTTGAACGCGCCGACCGATCAGACCCTATTATTCGCCAAGAAATTGCTGCCCTCGAATCCGCGTACCGCATCGGCCGAATTCTTGTCATTCGAGAGGTCCTTCAACAGGCACCTTCAGGGTTCTCGGCTGCTACGAAATGTTTCTGCACTGAACATGAGTGGCGAGTTGCGCAGTTCGTTGCTCGGGTACTCGGCCCCGAAGCCACGCTGTGGAACGAAACCACCAAGGCAATTGCGTATGCCCCCGGCTACACCATTATGGGTGGCACCTCGAATGTGATGCGCAACATCCTCGGTGAGCGGGTGCTCGGTCTTCCCCGCGAACCTCGTTAAGAGGTTGTTTCTTTCATCACCGTTCTCAACAGCGCGCGGCTACGTTTGCAACCGCAATTCACGTGTGCGCTTTTCTGAGACTCAGTCGATGATTTCGCGGAGTTTTTCCACGGTTGAGACGGCGTCGCCACCAACCGGCGATACCGAAAGGTGGGTCACGCCGGCTTCTTTGTAGGCCGCCAACCGTTCTTTAATCTCACCGGCTGGGCCCACAAGGTTCGTCTTTTCGAGCATCTCTGCCGGTACCGCCCCAGCCGCACCTGTCTTGTCGCCTGAGAGGTAGCGGTCTTGAATTTCGATCGCCTCATCAACGTATCCGTATTTTTGGCAGATGGTGTTGTAGAAGTTCTTGTCCCGGGCGCCCATTCCGCCGACGTACAGCGCAATGTTTGGTCGAGCCATGTCGAGGATCTGCTGCTTCTTTTCTCCGACGAACTCGTCGCCGATCGCAACCATTCCCCCGGCGGAGATCTGAAGTTGACCGCGATCGGCGTCACGCTTAGCGGTTCCTGCTTTCAATTCATCTCCCCAGACCTGGTGGAACTTTTCAGGGTCGAAGAAGATCGGAAGCCATCCGTCGGCATATTGAGCGGTCGCTGTCACCGACAAGCCCATGAGCGATGCCCAGAAGATTGGGATGTCATTTCGGACCGGATGGTTGATGATCTTTAGCGGCTTTCCGAGCCCGGTTCCCTCCCCCTCGGGTAACGGCACCTGAACCGTCGGACCGTCATACACCACTGGTTCACGTTTCCATGTCATGCGACAGACATTGATGTAGTCACGGATGCGTGCCATCGGCTTCTCGTATGGCACTCCGTGAAAACCCTCGATGACCTGTGGACCTGAGGCGCCAAGGCCAAGGATGAAACGGCCGCCGCTGACGAAGTCGAGGCCAGCTGCAGTTTGCGCAACGCATGTTGCAGTTCGTGAATAGACGTTGATGATGCCGGTACCGATTTCAATCTTTGATGTCTTTGCGGCGAGGTCGCCGAGTTGGCTCACCGCATCAAAGCTGTATGCCTCCGGCACCCAGACGAGGTCAAGCCCCGCGTTTTCGAGGTCACACACCTTCTGCACGTCGGCATGGAAGTCACCTGAGTAGTTGATCATCATCGAAAGCTTCATGCTGATGACGCTACGTCTTTGCAGGTGCGATCTCCCAACTGGAGGTCGCTACCGCCATCGAAATCGGTCGACCCAGCTATGACTTGGGAGGCCGAGGAATGAATGCGCTCGTGCGATCGATATACGTCTGATACTCGGGCTTACGGCGCACGAGCGAACGCTCGAGAAGGGCAACACCCGACACCTTCAGTAATAACACATTCATGACGGCGGCGCCGATGAGCCCCCATACACCAACACTTACCGAGCATGCGACGATCGCAATCCCCCACCACACACAGGCATCACCGAAGTAGTTCGGATGTCGCGTGTATCGCCACAAACCTGTGTCAAGCACTTTTCCTTGATTCGCTGGGTCTGCCTTAAATCGAGAGAGTTGGATATCACCGACGACTTCGAAGTACAGGCCGACGGCCCACAGCACTACACCGATTACGGCAAGCACCCCGATAGAGCCCTCAGCACGATGCGACAACTGGACAGGAAGCGACACAACCCACATCAACGTCCCCTGAAGCGTGTACACCGTCAAGAAACTGATGAGGGGAAACGCCGGACCCCAGCGTTTCCTCATTGCGACGTAGCGGTAATCCTCGCCATGCCCAAGATTTCTTCGAGCGAGGTACAGGCACAAACGGAGGCCCCACAACAACGTCATGAGCCATAACAGCGTGTCGAGGTTCGATTTCGCGTCATCTGCACTCCATAAGACCGTCGCCAAGGTCGCAAAGCCGAGACCCCAAGAGATGTAGACGATTGATGCATCCTTGATCGCGACGCTGATCAGCCACGTCGTAACCATCAAGATTGCGATTGTCAGCGCTGCCAGTAACAGTTCGTTCATTGTGTCATCCTTAGTTGTTCGTCAACTTCACTATCCATCTTTGCCCAAATGTCATCGAGCCATCCGACATTCACATCGGGAAGCGAGGACCGTTGCAGCCGCCGTGCCCGAAATACGATCTGTACATCGCTGCGCCCAAGCGCCGCAATGACCCCACCGAATGTCGACAGCCCGTCGAAACCGGTATGCCACGCAATCACCAGGTCAGCGTCAGGAGCACCGTCAAGCAATGCGAGCGTGCCACTCGGGCGCACGGGAATCAAATGACGAAGGCCTTCGGTGGCCGCGAGGCGCTCGGGCGATTGATCACGAATCTTCTCCACTGCCCGCTTGCGTTTCGCATCACTTGAGCGTGTCCCCTCGGGGAAGATGACAGCAACATCTGTAGCGGCGAGGTCGGCTGACAGTCTGGTGACTGCTGCGAGTTCATTGGCTGACTGTTGTGAACCCCGATCAACGAAATAGTTGGGCACTCGCAAACCCACAATGTCGAGGCATGGATCCCACAACAATTCACGCTTCAACACATACCGGGGCGATAACCCTCGGTTGGTACATACGACCCAGGCAGAGACCAACGAGTCAGCGAGACTCGCATGCCGACACAACACCACCGCATTTCCCTCGTCGAACGCATCACTGTCGTTGACATCGATCGATGCACGCATCGCAATACGAAGACCGGTCATCAATTTGCCAGCCCACCAGCCCATCAACCGATAGTGCAGAACTTGATTCTTTGATTGGCCTGACATCCACAGCCCAAGCGAAATGAGCACTCCAGCGCACTCAATGATTGACCAATACCATCCGAACAGCAGCAGCCGAGCGAGAGGAAACCGCCACCGCAACCGCACAGCGTCAATGGCAATGGCGACAGCGATCCATATCGGCGCGCTTAACGTTGCGACGATCGCCGCCACCAACAGGGCGCTCACACTGATCGAACGTCGTTTCAGTCGCGCCTGAAACGAGGCGTAATCAGGACCTTGTTGTCGACTCATAAGGATTTAACGACCCCGAACGGAACCCTCCAAGGTCAACGGTCACATATCGGAATCCCAACGCAAGTAATCGTTGTTCAATGTGGCCTCGAGCATCGATGACGCTCTGCAGGTCACCCTGCTCAACTTCGACACGAGCGACTTCGCCATGATGCCGTACACGGCACGAACGGATACCAAGGTCGTGCAGCACCTGTTCAGCCCGCTCCACCTTCGAAAGAATTTCGACGGTCACCTCGGTACCGAAGGGAATTCGACTCGCAAGGCATGCGGCTGCTGGTTTATCCCATGTTTCGAGGTTGAACGACCGGGACAGTTCGCGAATCTCAACCTTTGACAGACTTGCTTCAACAAAGGGGAATCGTGCTCCGGCTTCAGATGCGGCCTGCTGTCCTGGACGGTGGTCATCGAGATCGTCGAGGTTGACGCCTAACACCACCGTCGCTCCAGAATCGACAAACGGCTGAAGAGCATCCATGAGGGCTGACTTGCAATGAAAGCATCGGTCGATGTCATTGCGTCGATATGCGGCCTGCTCCATCTCATCGGTTGTCACTGCGACCCAGTCAAGGTTCCATGCCTCGGCGAGACGCGAACAGTCGTCAAATTCAGAGCCGGCAAGTGATGGCGACACCGCTGTTACCGCGGTCGAAGTTACACCATCGGTAGCGGCCGCCACGTATGCAAGAAGAGAAGAATCGGCTCCACCGCTAAACGCAACGACCACATGCCGCATCTCTCGAAAGGCCTCACGGAGGGCTGCCAACTTGTCGGAGAGATCAGCGCTCAGCACAGTTGACGCAGCAGTAGGACCCACATCAATATCCTGCCAGATCAGCACCGACCGTTTAGGACGTTGCCCGAGAACGAGCCTGCCGAATTCGCTCTTGTGGGTCGAGGTAGACCTTTCGAAGGCGAACATGCGCCGGAGTTACTTCCACGCATTCGTCACTTGCAATGAACTCGAGAGCTTGCTCGAGCGACATCTGCCGGTGAGGGGTGAGTTTGACCGTCTCGTCTGCCGAGGAAGCTCGCATATTCGTGAGCTTCTTCTCACGACAGATATTCACTTCCATATCTCCCGCACGCGAATTCTCACCGATGATCATTCCCTCGTAGACCTCTGTCCCTGGCGGAATGAGCATCGTTGAGCGCTCCTGAAGGTTGATCATTGCGTATGTCGTCGCCGGACCGGTTCGGTCTGCCACCAACGACCCTCGTTCGCGTGACTTGATATCGCCCGCCCACGGCTCGTAACCCTCGAACACGTGGCTAATTACCCCAGTTCCGCGGGTTTCGGTCAAGAATTCTGTCCTGAAGCCGATCAAACCTCTCGCAGGTACAAGGTATTCAAGACGTACCCAGCCAAGGCCATGGTTTGCCATATTTTCCATGCGTCCGCGGCGCACGGCGAGGAGTTGCGTGACCGTACCGAGATGTTCTTCTGGCACGTCGATAGTGACGCGCTCAACCGGTTCGTGTCGCTTCTCGTCAATCGTTCGAGTGACGACCTCTGGTTTCCCGACTGGGAGTTCGAAACCTTCTCGGCGCATTGTTTCAATGAGCACTGCGAGTTGCAGTTCGCCACGAGCAAGAACTTCCCATGCGTCTGGGCGGTCGGTTTGGTGAACCCGAAGCGAAACGTTTCCGATGAGCTCCTGATCAAGACGGCTTTTCACAAGTCGAGCGGTGAGCCGATCACCATCTCTGCCGGCAAGCGGTGAGGTGTTAATTCCGATCGTCATCGACAACGCAGGCTCGTCAACGGTGATGATTGGGAGAGGTGTTGGATGCTCAATGTCGGCAAGGCTTTCGCCAATGGTGATGTTGTCGATACCTGCCACCGCAACAAGGTCGCCCGCCGATGCTGATTCGACAGAGACTCGCTCGAGGTGCTGAGTGAGGAAGAGTTCGACGACTTTCGCTCGTTCGGTCGTGCCGTCAGCCCGACACCACGCGACCTGCTGCCCACGACGAATTTCCCCTTCGATCACTCGACACAGCGCAAGACGACCGAGATAAGGGCTCGCATCAAGGTTCGTGACCCACGCCTGCAATGGTGCTCCCTCGGTGAAGGCAGGGGCTGGAACGGTGCTCACGATCGTCTCAAACAGTGGCGTGAGATCGGTGCCGGTGGTGTTCTCCTCTACCGACGCCCAGCCCGAGCGACCCGAGGAGTACACGATAGGAAAGTCGAGTTGGTCAGCGTCAGCGTCAAGGTCGAGGAACAGCTCATATACCTCGTCGACCACTGCCGAGATTCGGGCATCAGGTCGATCAACTTTGTTGATGACGAGGATGACCGGCAGGTGCTGCGCAAGCGCTTTACGCAACACGAAACGTGTCTGGGGCAACGGACCCTCGGCCGCATCGACGAGCAAGATGATGCCGTCGACCATGGTGAGCGCACGTTCAACCTCACCACCAAAATCAGCGTGCCCTGGAGTGTCGACGATGTTGAACGTGATGTCGTTCCACACCAGTGACGTGTTCTTTGCGAGGATTGTGATTCCCTTTTCGCGTTCGAGATCCATTGAATCCATGACACGTTCAGCAACGGTCTCGTTGACGCGGAACGCTCCCGACTGCTGCAGCATCGAGTCAACAAGCGTGGTTTTGCCGTGGTCGACGTGGGCGACGATTGCGATGTTGCGGAGATCTTCTCTCCTCGATGTGGGGGGCACAAGGAGAGGACGCTATCGAGTTAGTCGAGCGTTGGGCGTTCTCCGTAACGATCAAGATGGATTGAGCGCCGAACATCTTTGCGAGGCGCTCGACCAAAGTTGCCGGTCGGGTAACCGACGGGGATGTGAGCCGCTATTTCAAAACGCTCAGGGTCAGCACCTATGACCTCAAGAGCCTCCGCCTGGTACACCCGGATGACGGTGGTGAACGCTGTTCCGAGCCCGAGGCTTCTCGCAGCGATACAGAAGTTCTGCACCGCCGGATAGACGCTGCCGTCGAGGCGTCCGATGTCGACGACACCCTCTTCATCGTGAAACCCCCACGGGATGATCGGCTGCAAAAACAGCACATGAACCGGAACATCGCCGATTGTCTGCGCAAGATCTTGTGACGCTTTTCGTGTGCGTTCATAGGTCAGCCGATCGTGCTCAGAGCGAAAGACCGGTTCCGGCAAACATTTTTCGTAGCGCTCAAATGCCTGACGGTAAATGTCAGCAAGCGCGTGGCGTACTTCAGGAGATCTCACGACAACGTATTGCTGAGGCTGGACATTCCCGCCCGAGGGAGCCTGCTGGGCGGCCTCGAGACATTGCATAAGCATCTCGTCAGGAACCGGTGCGTCTGAATATCGACGCATCGCCCGAGTCGTGAGAATCGCGTCCATTGCATCCATTGTGAACTCCCTAAATCATTGATGACTCGAAATCGAGCCCGAGGTGGTGGCGGCCGAGTGTCTCAAAGAGCCGTGGGGCAACCATGATGTGCTGCGGGATCACCGAAAGATTCCGTAGACACCGCCCCAACACGCTGGTGTCGTATACGGCAGCACCGCCGGAAAGGCGGAACATTTCGGTGCCGATCGCAGCGGACTCTTCGACAACAAGCGCTGCTGCACCTCGTATCCGTACCCGTGCCGCAAGGGGAACCTTCTCCCCCTGTTCGACGATGTGATGTGCCGCTTCGACGCTGCGGAATAACTCGCCTCCACATGAGTCAAGGCGTGCTCGAGAGCGGGCGATCACTGACTGCACCGATGACTGCTCAGCGAGCAGGCGTTGCGAAAACTGGGGTGCGCGCTCGTTCGCCAGGTGAACTGTCTCTGACCAGGCGCGCTCTGCGATTCCTAGGGCGACAGCGGCAACGCCAGCACCCAAGATGGAAAAATTTGGGAGAAGCACTCGTGAATCAGATGACTTCGGCGTCGCCCCCAGCTGAGGAATCATTCGTTCTGGCGGGACGAATACGTCGTTCATCTCAAAGTCAACTGAGCCTGTTCCTCGCATCCCCACCGTCTGCCAGGTGTCGTGCGCCTTGACATCGCTACGAGGGACCACGACCGTCACGCGTTTGTCACCGTCATAAGTGACCCCGGCTACCACCCAGTCACAGTGCGCAAGTCCGCTGCCCCATTGCCAACGGCCAGACACGGTGAGTCCGTCATCGGTGGGTGTTCCAACGCCATTGGGGGCAAACACACCACCAACCGCCGTTGCGCTTCCAAAGGTCGATCGCGCAACTTCGGTGTCGAGGAACCCTGCCAGCAGACAGGTCGATGTTGAAATCATCGAACACCATCCGGCGGCGCCATCATGAAATGCGATCGAACTCAAGGCAGCGAGCGCCGCCTCGGGCCGATGGGGAGTGCCACCGACGTCTGCTGGCAACAACATCGTGAACAGACCAGCGCCACTCAGCGCTTGCACGGTCGAGGGCGGTAGTGCTCTTGCGGCGTCGGCTTCGTCCGCACCCGCCGAAACAACTGGTGCTGCTTCTTCAATCGCAACGCAAAGAGGCTCGGTCAGCCAGTCAGCGTACGAGGAGGACTCCACGTCATGAGAGTAGATGAGAGATCACCACTCAGGCGTGCCGGCATCACCCACCGCCCGAAGGTGCCCACGGGCTTTCACTTCTTCGGATGATGTCTCGGCCGCTACGGTCTCAACAGTGAACGGTTGGAATATCGCAGACATTTTCGAAGAGATTGCCGACGCGCTACCTGAGAGCCTTGCGCTTGCGCATGGTGACGTTGCGGTCTCGTGGGGCGAGATGAACCAGCGAGCGAACGGCGTTGCCCAGCAACTTCTCGACTCAGGCCTCGTCGAGCAAGACAAGGTTGCTCAGTATCTGTATAACTCCCCGCACTACATCGAAAGTGTTCTCGCCTCGTTCAAGGCTGGGATGGCCATCGTGAACACGAACTATCGATACGCAGCGGACGAACTCGTCTACCTCTGGGATAATGCTGATGTTTGCGCAGTCGTCTTTCACGCAACGTTCTGCCCTCAGATCGAGGAGATCAAACATCGACTGCCAAATATTCGACTGTGGCTATGGGTCGACGATGGGTCACACCCATGTCCGGATTGGGCGATCGACTACGAATCAGCGGCGGCGTCAGGGTCACCTGCAAACGTCGAGGGCCCGTGGGGGCGAAGCGGTGACCATCTGATGCTGCTCTACACCGGTGGAACGACCGGGATGCCCAAGGGAGTCATGTGGCGCCAAGACGACCTCGTCGGCGCTCTCGAATCAAGCAATCGAAACAAGCTCCCCAATGAGCCCACGGCTGGAGTTGCCGCAGCTCGCCTTAACGGGCCTGGACCGAAAGGCCTACCTGGAGCTCCTCTCATGCACGGAACCGGCTTCTTCAACTCGCTCTCA
The DNA here is from genome assembly GCA_012269985.1 of Acidimicrobiaceae bacterium. Classification (GTDB taxonomy): domain Bacteria; phylum Actinomycetota; class Acidimicrobiia; order Acidimicrobiales; family Ilumatobacteraceae; genus Casp-actino5. The sequence goes on along the minus strand of JAAXJF010000036.1, from coordinate 6,620 downwards.
ACAAAGCTTCATGCCGGGTCAACCACCACGCACCCCGGGCGAAACTTTTATGTTGACGAACTGCTGTCGACCATTGAATCGGCGCGGATTAATTCGATCTCTATCGTCGGTGATGCATTCGCAAAACCAATGTTGCGAGCGCTCGATGCCAACGAAGACCGCTGGGATCTCTCGAGCCTGCGCGTCATCATCTCCTCAGGGGTGATGTGGTCGCGTGAAACCAAAGATGGGCTTCTTCGACACAATGAGCGCCTCATCATGGTCGACTCGCTCGGTTCAAGCGAGGCAATCGGCATGGCGAGCAACGTATCGACAAAAGATTCCGCCGAATCTGGCACCGGGAGTTTCTCGCTCGGGCCAAACACTCGAGTCGTCGCCGAAGATGGTCGCGATGTTGAGCCCGGGTCAGGTGAACGCGGCCGCGTCGCTCTTCGCGGGCGAACCCCGATCGGGTACTACAAGGACGAAGAGAAGTCCGCGGCAACCTTCCAGATCATCGATGGCATTCGCTACTCGATACCTGGTGACTGGGCCGAAGTGCGGGCCGACGGTTCGGTCGCCTTGCTCGGCCGAGGCAGCCAGTGCATTAACACCGGCGGCGAGAAGGTGTACCCAGAAGAGGTCGAAGAAACGATCAAGACTCACCACTCTGTTGCAGATTGCGCAGTCGTCGGGGTGCCCGATGAGAGATTTGGTCAAGCAATCTGCGCCATCGTCGAGTTGCTCGACCCTTCAGTTGACGATGACACGCTCGTTGAGCACGTTCGCTCGAGAATTGCCCGCTACAAAGCGCCAAAGCACGTCATCCGTGTCGACACCGTCGGGCGTGCCGTCAACGGGAAGCTCGACTACAAACGGCTCACGGCAATGGCACTCGAAACGACTGCCGGCAGTTAGCGACGAATAGCAAGGCCCCAACAGGCACAACCCCTGTTTTTGTTCCCACCGTTTTCCCAACGGCGTCATAAGGTCGGTAACGTGCGGGCATGACTGAAGCACTTGGATTCGACGGCAAAGTAGCAATCATCACAGGAGCCGGTGGGGGTCTCGGCCGCCAGCACGCGCTCCTCATGGCCTCTCGGGGAGCACTTGTCGTGGTGAACGATCTCGGCGGCGCGGTCGATGGCACTGGCTCCGACAAGGGTGCCGCCGACAAAGTGGTCGATGAAATCAAGGCGCTCGGTGGAGAAGCAGTCGCAGACACGAATTCAGTGGCGACGGCCGAAGGTGGCGAAGCCATTGTGCAGTCGGCGCTCGACGCTTTCGGAACAGTCGACATTGTCATCAACAACGCTGGAATCCTGCGCGATAAGGCGTTTCACAACATGGACGAGTCGCTTGCAGACCCCGTCTTCGAGGTTCACTTGAAGGGTGCGTTTAACGTCACCGGTCCAGCATTCCGCGTCATGCGAGAAAAGGGATACGGCCGCATTATCTCTACCTCATCGGCCGCAGGAATCTTCGGTAACTTCGGCCAAGCAAACTACGGCGCCGCAAAAATGGGACTCGTCGGTTTCACCAGAGTTCTTGCCGTCGAAGGTGCACGCTTCAACATCGCTGCGAATGCGATCGCACCAATCGCCCTTACCCGAATGACCGAAGACCTCCTCGGTGATCTCGGACAAAAACTGCAACCCGACTATGTTGCCCCACTGGTGACCTTCCTCGCCCACGAATCATGCGATGCAACAGGCCGTGTGTTCTCCGTAGGCGGTGGACGTGTTGCTGAAGTCTTCATCGGAGAATGCCAGGGATTCACCGACGCAAACTTGTCTCCTGAATCAGTTCGCGACAACTGGTCGACGATCTGCGACCGAGACGGCTACGCCGTTCCTGCGCAAATCGCTGAAGAGACCAAGATGTTCGTGGATGCTCTTCGGTGACGGCGAAGATTTCTCTCACTCGACCCGACGGGTCGCCGCTCATCCTTCACCATCTCGGTGGTTCTGGCGAGGAGCCTCTCTTCATTTCGCATGCAACGGGCTTTCACGGTCGTTGTTACCTCGAAATGGCGGCGCATCTGTCGTCTCGCTGGAGCGTGTGGGCCGTGGATTACTCCGGTCATGGCGAAACTCCCTCCGCTGACGACAGCGTCACCACTTGGGAATCCTTTGGGGAAGATGCCCTCACCGCTGCCCGTCATCTTGCTCCTCACGGCGGGCTTCGGGCGTTCGGGCATTCAATGGGCGGGGCTGCGGTACTTCTTGCTCATCTGAAAGATCCGTCGGCGTTCTCGCAACTCGTTGCCTTCGAACCGATCGCTCCCCCACCAAACGATGACTTCGATGTCGAACATCTTCCAATTGCCGTTGGGGCGGAGCGCCGCCGACCAACCTTTGATAGCGCAGAGGCGGCAATCGCAAACTACGCGTCAAAGCCACCTTTAGGGATCTTCACCCCGCGGTCACTCAGTGATTACGTGAACTACGGGGTCACATCGAATGACGATGGCAGCGTGTCACTCTCGTGCACTCCTACGTTCGAAGCGTCGGTGTTTCGAGCCGCCCATCGAAACAAACTCTGGGAGTCACTCCCACAGATCGACCTTGCGGTAAATGTGATCGCTGGCGTCGTTGAAGAGCATCAACCATCGAACTTTGCGGCCGGAGTTGCAGAGCGCCTTCCAAACGGCTCATATCACCCTGACGAATCAATGAATCACTTTGGGCCCTTCGTCGTCCCCCATCAGGTTGCGCACACGGTCGAAGATCTGCTGAGTAGCACCAGTTCGTGACATGCATCTGGCAGGCTGTTCGGTATGAGCAGCTACGCGCCACCGACCACACTTTCGCCTTCGCGTATCGACTCATTTCTTTCTTGCCCTCTTGCGTTTCGATTCTCGAGCCTTGACGGGCTATTCGACCCGCCGACCGAAGCCACCGTGCGCGGCACGATGGTCCATCGCGCACTCGAGCACTTTTATGCCGACACCGCGGCGCAACTCGATGCCGAACGCATGAACGATTCGGTCGATCAGATGTTGACCGAATTCAAACGTGATGACGACGTGCTCTTTCTCGAACTTGAAGGTGACCGATTTACCCGACTCGGAGATGAGTGTCGGAAACTTGCGATGAACGCATTGCAGATGGAAGATCCATCTGCGGTGAATCCAATTGGGCTTGAACTTCGTATTGAGGCCGAGTTTGACGGCGTCACACTGCGTGGAATCATCGACCGTCTCGAACGTGACAACGATGATCGTCTCGTCATCACCGACTACAAGACCGGTCGTGCCCCGGGTCCGTCGTTTGAGAAAAAAGCACTAGCGGGGGTGCATTTCTATGCCCTGCTCTGTCAGCGAGAGTTTGACGAAGACGCAACCGAGCTACGGCTGATGTACGTCAAATCGTCACAGACAATTACGGCTCGCCCGTCGAGCAAGACGATTTCGTTCACCGAGCAACGGCTTACTGCTGTGCATCGAGCAATTTCTCAAGCCTGCGAAAGCGGAGAGTTCGCAACTCGAAAGAGTGCTCTCTGCAAGTTCTGCACATTCTCATCGTGGTGCCCAGAGTTCGGTGGCGACCCCCAACTCGCACTCGTTGAGGCCCCTCGACGCAACACCACTTCACCCGAGTAAACCGATGTCGAGTTCGTCAATCTCTCAGCGTGCGAACGCGTTCGATGACCGTGTTGATCGCGCCTACCAGCCACTCCGAAATGTCGCTGGGCTCAATGCAGTCATGCTCGCAGCGAGCACACTCGGCGATTGGAGTCTGATATGGCATATCACGAACGCAGCCCGGGGAGTGTTGACTTCAGAGTTCCGACAAATCATCCTCTTGTCATGTCTCTTGGGCGTTGAAAGTCTCATCGTGAACCAAGGAATAAAACGCCTCTTCCGTAGACAGCGCCCAACAGAACATGGCGCTGAAGGACTCACCGTACGAAAGCCACGAACGTCGTCATTCCCGAGCGGACATGCCTCAGCCGCAGCATTTTCTGCGGTTCTACTCTCGGCAATGACAGGCGGATGGTGGATCGCTCTGTGGGTTGCGCTTGCAACAACTGTCGCCTTGAGCCGATTTCACGTGCGTATTCATCACGCCACCGATGTAATTGCCGGCGCGGTAGTTGGGGCCGCCCTTGCGGGAGCGGCGATTCCGCTGCTGTGATTCAGCCAGCGAGCAATCGACGGACGTCAAGAAGAACGTCCGTCACTTCATTGGCTGAGACGAGTTCACGCTGAGTGAGAAGCCCTAGCGATTCGACGATCACAGCAATTGCTGCAGCCGCATCGATCGTCAAACCACTATCGTCGAGTAACTCTGTTTCATCGAGAACCGCTGTGCTGTTTCCGCTGCTTTCAGTCATCGCCTTCACCGTATCGCCCCTGCGGGCATCGTGCGCGCATGATCGGCGATCTATTGTGAAGAGATGGACTTACAAGATCGTCATGTCGTTGTTACCGGAGCCGCTGGAGGTATCGGATCTGCTCTCGCCCGTCGCTTTCACGCAGCGGGGGCCCGTGTAGTGCTCGCCGACCAGAGGTCGCCCGATTCGGTGGCAGCAGAGTTACCCGGCTCGCTTGAGCGCGCCGTCGACGTGTCGCCCGCAGCAGGCAACATCGCACTCATTGATGCGGCTGAGCGCGAGTTTGGAATCGTCGACCTGTTTTTTGCAAACGCTGGTGTTGCGCTTGGAACCGACCCAATGGACGACGAAGAGATCTGGGACCTTTCCTTTGCGATCAACACGCATGCACACCGGTGGGCAGCTCGCCGATTGCTGCCAGCCTGGCTCGACCGGGGAGAAGGCTATTTCTGCTCGACGGCGTCGGCTGCAGGCCTCCTCGCCCAGATCGGGTCGGCGCCGTATTCCCTCACCAAACACGCTGCTGTCGCATTCGCAGAGTGGATGTCAATTACCTACGGCGAGCGTGGCCTCAAGGTGAGCTGTTTATGCCCACAAGGCGTGAACACCGCGATGTTGAATGCCGATTCGCCGATCGGTACCGGCGGTGACGTGGTGAAAGCAGTTGGCGAGGTGTTAGAGCCTGCTGACGTTGCAGAGGTGGTCTACCAAGCGATCGTGGATGAGCGATTCCTCATCTTGCCCCATCCTGAAGTAGGCGATTATCTGAAGTTCAAGGGTTCTGACCCGCAGAAGTGGATCACAGGAATGCAGCGACTGCAGCGTCGCACCTTGGGCTATTAATCTCCTATGTCAGCGGCCGAACTGCGAAGCATCGGCCTTCGCCAAGGCGAACGGGTGCGCTTCAAACGCCAAAATCGTTCGCGCTGGACCCTTGGACGTATCGCCTCGGTCGGTGCCGACGGCAGCATTCAGGTCCACGTAGCAAATGGAGCGGCGCGATCGCTACGACCTGAAGCACTTGAAGTCGAGCGCCCAAACCAGCGCGGCCGCCTGACGTGGCGAACGGTTGATGAGGTGGCAACAACCTGGGAGCAACTCGACCTGTTCAAAACAGACTTGTAAGCCTCCTTCACCCAATGGCGTCCGGCGACCTATGTGGTACGCCCGAGCGCTAAAACCCACCCGTGAGGCGCACCTGCTGTAAGTTCCCCCTTCCATGACCACACACCAGGCGACGACGGTCCAACCACTTTCACGGTCGAGTAAGACACCTCTGTCGCAGCAACTCGAGCACGAGATGCGCTTCGAACAGAGTGAACTGACTGCAGATCTTGAGAACTGAGGGCGTAACCTCAGGGTATGACCAGCACCTCATCTTCACAAAGCGGCCGCGAGATCGTCATCGTTGACGCAGTTCGGAGCCCTATCGGACGCCGTAACGGCGGTTTTACGGGGATGCACCCCGCATCTCTCCTTGGCAAAGTGCAACGTTCGCTCGTCGAGCGAACAGGCATCGACCCATCGGCAATCGAGCAAGTCGTTGGCGGCTGCGTGAGCCAAGTTGGTGAGCAGAGCTTCAACGTGACCCGCACGGCATGGCTCGGAGCTGGCCTCCCGATCGAAACAGCAGCAACCACTGTCGATACCCAGTGCGGCTCAAGTCAGCAGGCGACCAACCTTGCTGCTTCACTCATCGCTTCAGGCACCACCGATGTTGCGATGGCCTGCGGCGTTGAGGTCATGAGTCGCATCCCGATCGGCATTAACTCCTCAAAGAAACTTGGCCTCGGCGTACCGATTCCAAAGGAATACTTCGCTCGCCTCGAGATGACATCTCAGTTCGAAGGCGCAGAGCGCATTGCTGACAAATGGGACATCACTCGCGACGACACCGACGCCTTCGGCTTCGAATCGCCGCAACGCGCTGGACAAGCTTGGAACGAAGACCGATTCGCCGGGCAGTGGATCTCAGTCGATGCGCCAGTTCTTGATGAAGAAGGCAACCCCACTGGCGAGACCGCTGCAGTGACAAGCGACGAAGGCATTCGCGAAACATCACTCGAAAAACTCGGTCAGCTGAAGCCAGTGGCACGTGAAGACGGTGTGCACACCGCGGGAAACAGTTCACAGATTTCTGATGGCGCGGCAGCGGTGCTGATGATGACAGCAGAGCGCGCAGAGGCTCTCGGTCTTACTCCTCGGGCACGGGTTGTCGACACCTGCCTCGTCGGAGTTGACCCTGTCCTCATGATCACCCGCGCGCTGGACGCCACGCGCCGCCACCTAGTCGGCGCCGGGAT
>JAAXJF010000086.1 GCA_012269985.1 Acidimicrobiaceae bacterium | reverse complement strand
AGTAGCGCGGAGAAATGCCTGAGGTTTTCGATGACGGTTTTTTTTTTGAGTCTGCGTCGATGTTTTTCTAAAGTTTGCTCTTCGTCGGCGGAGATGTCCATCAATTTTGTGAAGCGCGCGCGATCGATGTTCCTGTTGCGGTGGTAGCACCAACCGGGGTGTATCTCGATGATCGCTATCTCGATCGAGTGCGCAAAGGTGCAGAAGGGCGCGGCGATGATGTGCATGAAGAACCCGCCGAAGGCCTCAAGATTGTCGGGGTCGGGTCGATCTCCCCGTTTGCGTCAGAACTCTTGCGAACCTCTGCAATCTGACTGCGTGTCAGGCTGGCCGTTCAGGCGACCACTACCATCAGAGTGTGGCGCGAACACTGATACGAAACGGCACTGTCGTCTCCCCGAGCGGATCGTGGGCAGCGGACGTTCTCGTCGATGGCGAGCATATTGCGGGCCTTTTCGAAACGTCGGCGGTCGAGGCTCTCGGCATCACTGCGGATCGAACGATTGATGCGGCCGGCAGGTATGTCATCCCGGGAGGGGTTGACGTGCATACCCATATGCAGTTGCCGATGGGGCCAACGTTTTCCTCTGACACGTTTGAAACCGGAACGATCGCAGCTGCGTGGGGTGGAGTGACCACGATTATCGACTTCGCGTCACAGCAGGTCGGCGAACAGGTGATGGATGGCTTGGAAGCGCGACATGCCGAAGCGGCGGGAAACTGCGCCATCGATTACGCGTTTCATCAAACCATTGGTGGTGTTGATGAAGAATCTCTCCTTGCGATTCGACAATTGGTTGAACGCGAAGGTGTCACCAGCATCAAATTATTCATGGCCTATCCCGGGGCGTACTACTCAGATGATGGACAGATTCTCCGAGCGATGCAGGTCGCCGGAAATCTTGGAGTGATGACGATGATGCATGCCGAGAATGGCATTGCGATCGATGTGCTTCGCGCCCAAGCAATTGCGAAGGGTAACACCGATCCGGTGTTTCACGGTCTCACCCGTCCACCAGAACTCGAGGGTGAGGCGACACATCGAGCCGTGCAGCTCGCCAAAGTCGCGGGAGACGCGCCGTTGTATATCGTTCACCTCTCGGCATCTGATGCGCTTGAAGAGGTTGCCCGAGCCCGTCATCGCGGCCAGAACGTGTTTGCGGAGACCTGTCCGCAATATCTCTGGTTGAGTCTGGAAGAGCACCTTGCGCAGCCGGGCTTTGAAGGCGCGAAATGGGTGTGTTCGACTCCGCTCCGATCATCTCACGAGCATCATCAACGCGACCTTTGGACAGGCCTCAAAAATGATGACTTGGCGGTCGTGTCAACCGATCACTGTCCGTTTTGCATGAAGGACCAGAAAGAGCTGGGCATCGGGGATTTCACAGCGATTCCGAATGGAATCGGTGGTGTTGAGCATCGAATGGAGTTGATGTACCAGGGTGTGGTCAACGGTGAAATCACGCTCGAGCGATGGGTGGAAACCTGCTGCACGACGCCGGCGCGACTGTTTGGCGTGCATCCGCAGAAGGGGGAGATCCTGCCAGGTGCTGATGCCGACATTGTCATCTGGGATCCAACTTCGACGACGACCATTGGAATCAACAACAAGCATCACATGAACATGGACCACTCAGCGTTTGAGGGTTTTGTGGTCGATGGACGTGTCGAGACGGTGATGAGCCGCGGGAAGATTTTGGTTGAGAATGATCAATTTGTCGGAACTGTCGGTCACGGAAAGTTCCTCAAACGCGGACTTTCGTCGGAGTTGCGTTGATGACCACGATTGAGGCCGGATCGTTCGATGCGGTGATCTTCGATGCTGGTGGCGTGTTCGTGCTTCCTGACCCCACTGTCATCGCCCCGCTGCTTGCTCCATTCGGTGGCTCAATTGACCTCGAGTTGCACCGTCGAGCCCATTACGCAGGTATGGCGGCAAAGTCGCGTGTCGATGCCGTTGAGGCAGATTGGCAGGTGTACAACGAGACCTATGTGGCAACGATCGGTGTTGCAGCAGACATGGCAACGATTGCGGCCACGCTGCTGGGGCGAACACGCTCAGCAGATTTGTGGCGCTACCCGATTGAAGAGAATGTCAACGCGATCGGGGAGTTAGCAGCACGCGGCGTCCCGATGTCGGTGGTGTCGAATGCGGCAGGCCAGATCGAATGGGTGCTTGAGTGGTCTGGAGTCTGTCAGCGTGGGGAGGGCCCACTCGTCGCGATGCGGACAATCATCGACTCAGAAGTTGTTGGTATCGCAAAACCCGACCCACAGATCTTTGAATTCGCCCTCGTCGAACACTCAGAAACTCCAAGAGATCGAATTCTTTACGTTGGCGATTCGGTAAGCATGGACGTCAACGGTTCGCGAGCCGCCGGACTCGTCCCAGTGTTGATCGACCCGTTTGATGATCACGATGCGGCAGATTTTGCTTGCGTGAAATCAGTTGCTGATTTGATCAAGCTGATCTAAGGCTGAATCAGGCGCCGAGACGGCGAGCGATCACTTTCAAGCACAGCGTCTCATCTGCGCCTTCAAAGATTGAGAGCACCCGAGCGTCAACAAAGAGACGACTCACGGAATATTCCTCGGCATAGCCCATGCCACCGTGAATCTGCATCGCCTCACGAGTGACCCATTCCGCGGCCTTGCACACGTAGGCCTTCACCATTGAGGCCTCTGTAGCGCCCTCGCCCTTCGCCATCAGCGTTGCAACGTGATAGCTGAACTGACGTGAAGCCTGAATGACCGCTGCCATGCGGCCAAGTTTCACTCGGGTGAGTTGATAATCGAACACATTCGAATCGAAGACACGGCGGTTTTGTGCGTAGTCGAGGGCTGATTCATATGCAGCCTGCATGACCCCGACGGCGCGGGCGGCGGTTTGAAGACGGCCGTTCTCGAAGCCTTCCATCTGGTAGTAGAAGCCGCGGCCAAGGCCATCTTGTTCGCCGACGAGGTTTTCCGCTGGCACCCACCAGTCTTCGAGAGCAATCTCATAAGAGTGCATGCCTCGGTAGCCAATGGTGTCGATCGGTCGGCCTTCCATCTTTCCGACTCGGGTCGATCCGTCGATGTCGACGGCATCCTGAGTGAAGGCAAATCCATGGCCGTCGCCGCGAGGTTTCGGAACAATGAACAGGCTGAGCCCCTTGTGGGTCTTGCTGCGGTCAGGGTCGGTTCGTGCGAGAAGTGCGAGAGCGTCGGCACGGGCGCCGAAGGTGCACCATGTCTTCACGCCGTTGATGACGTAGCCGTCTTCACCGTTCGGACCGGCAGCGGGAGTTGCGGTGACCTTGATGTTGGCAACGTCACTGCCGTAGTCGGGCTCGGTGACCGCAACTGCTGGCATGACCTCTGCTGCGGCGAGCTTGGGAAGCCAGGTGTGCTTTTGGTCTTCGGTTCCACCCTTTACGAGGGCACGGGTGAGAATCTCTGGGCGGGTAATGAGAGAGCCGCCGATTCCGAGGCTTGCTCGGCTGAGCTCTTCGGTTGCAACCACCATGGCGACGTACTCGTCGTGGCCACCTTCGCTGAAACCACCGTATTCTGCGGGGACGCTCAGGCCGAATGCCCCGAGTTCTGCGAGTCCGGAGATGATCTCTTCGGGCACATCACCATTCGAGCGGTGCACATGCTCGGCGTGCGGGGCGATGACGTCTTGAGCGAAAGCGCGGAACGTGTCGCGCACCATGTCCATGTCGTCGGTGAGGTGAAGTGGGCCCGATGATTCTGCGAGCGATGCGATGACGTCGGGGTTGCGGTATTCCGCAATGAACTCTGCTGCTCCGTCAAGCGCCCCTGGAGCGACTCCCCACAGCGTTTCGCGACCGAGGATCTTTCCGGCGAGGTCGTGGAGAACATCGGCGGTGAACACGCAGGCAATACGTGCTTCGCTATCGCCCTTTACTCCGTAATCGAGTAGCGACCGCGCCGTGGCTACAGCCGATGCTGCGTGGGCGAGGTCGTAGGCAAATGCCTGCTCTACGTCTGGCCCACCGAGATCGGCTAGAGAGCCGATGGCGGCAGTAACGATGGCATCGGCAAGGTCGATGACGGCGGCAGTGGAGATCATGTCGGGGGAGGTACTCACGCTCTACAGGGTAACGGGGAACCCCCGGTGCCTTCATCTCGAGCGCGAACTGCGTTCTAATCTCAGATGATGAGTTTTTCGCCAGAGTTTGATGACGTTGAGCCGGGCCCGGCTGCTGCTGTTGCCGTCTATTGCGGATCAGGCTCTGGTAGCCACCCGATGTTTCTTGCGCGAGCGAGGGAGTTAGGCACGTACCTTGCGTCTCTCAACATCTCGTTGGTGTACGGGGGTGGCGACATCGGAATGATGGGCGCGGTAGCCGATGCGGTCATATCGGGCGGCGGTGAAGTGATCGGTGTGATTCCCCAGCGACTGGTCGATGTCGAGGTGGCTCATCATGGGGTGACACGCCTCGAGGTGACTGCAAACATGCACGAGCGAAAAGCGCGAATGATTGAACTTGCCGGTGGGTTTATTGCGTTGCCAGGTGGATTCGGTACGTATGAGGAGGTGTTCGAGGTGCTGACGTGGAATCAGCTGGGGATCATCTCGGCTCCGGTTGTTTTTCTTGACGTGGGGGAGGGCGCTGAGTCGTTTTGGCAGCCAATGATGGAGTTTCTTGACGGTGCGGTGTCTGCCGGCTTGTTAAAGGAGCGTTATCGAGCATTCGTAACGCTGACGTCATCGGTCGGCGAGGCAGTTCGTATTGCGACAGGCCCGGCACCAACTGCGGCGCCGAAGTGGAGCGATGTGGCGAAGTCCGCGGGGAGTGAAACGTGAATGCGCTCAGCACCCTCGTTGAGGCGGTCGTTGAACGCCCTGAGGCCGAGGGTCGCACTCTGGCGCTTCTTGTCATGAAAGATGGCGCAACTGAAATCGAATGGTACGGCACATCTCCAACGACTCTTTTTGCTGGTGGCGAACAAGTGACTGAGGCAACAACGTTGATTTCATGGTCGATGGCGAAGTCGATCACTCATGCACTACTTGGCATTGCGATGGTCGATGGGTTGCTCGATGTGAACGACCCAGCGCCTTTTGCGCCGTTGCGGGCAGCGGGACAGGCGCCGAGGCGGGGGAGTGATCTGCGCGAGCGGGGGTCTGGGTGGCGCTGTGGGGAGGACTACGAAGGTGCGTCGGTATCGCATTGCTTGGAAATGTTGTTTTCTGGTGAAGAGCATCGGGGTGTCGCAGACATGGGGATGTACGCCGCGGCTCTCGGCCGTGAATTCCGGCCGGGAGAGCATTGGAGTTATGCCTCCGGCACGACCAATATTTTGTGCCGCATGCTTGGCGACATTCTCGCCGGAGGCGATGTGGCATCGGTAGGGGCCGAGAAGCGCAAGAACGCAATCGAACAATTTGCGAAAGAACGCCTGTTTGGCCCAATTGGGACATCGAGCCCGATCATGAAGTTCGACGCCACAGGAACATTCGTGGGGTCAAGCTTTGTCTATGCGACAGCTCGCGATTTCGCGACATTCGGTGAGCTCTATCGCCGAGGGGGCGCGCTCGCCGATGGCTCTCAGATTCTTCCCTCGGGCTGGCACGATCATGCACGTCATTGGGTGGCGCATGACCCAGAGGGCTCGGGGCCGCACGGTTTCGACTATGGCCGGCACTGGTGGTTGTGGCCTGATTTCGAAGGCTCACTTGTTGCCCAGGGCTTCCAAGGTCAATACATATTTGTGCTCCCTGAGGCCGGAATCACGATGGTTCACCTCGGAATCACCGACACGGAGGTGGCGGCACCCTTGGTGGCACGCCTTGGTGACATCGTGCGAGAGTTGCGATAATCGGCGTGAGAGCGAATTGGTCTCGCAGTTGAAATGCTTTGACGAAATGTAAAAGCGTTCGTAGGCTCTCCGGGGTGAACCTGGCCGTCAATGGAGAGCGCTTATTGCAGCGTCTCGAAGAACTCGCAGAAATCGGAGCAATTGTTGGTGCCGATGGTGATCGCGGGTCTGCTCGTCTCGCCCTCACCGCTGAAGACGGCCAAGGACGCGACCTTGTCGTGAAATGGATGCGAGATCTTGGCCTCGACATTTCAATTGACGGTGTCGGCAATGTCATTGCGACGATGCCGCACCCGTCTGGATTGTCGCCGGTGATGACCGGTTCCCATATTGACACCGTTGCAACGGGGGGTCGTTTTGACGGAAACCTTGGGGTATTGGCGGGTCTCGAAGTGATCGAATCAGTGATGAGCGCTGGGGTCGAGTTAGATCGACCGCTTGCCGTTGGCTTCTTCACCGATGAAGAAGGTGCTCGGTTCCCGCCTGACATGTTGGGAAGTCTTGTCTACGCCGGCGGAATGACAGTTGAAGAGGCCCTTGATATCCGGGCGGTTGATGGAGCCCGGTTCGGTGACGAGTTGGAATCAATTGGCTATGCCGGTGGTGCGCCGAGCCCAGGCCCGGCTCCTCACGCCTTTGTCGAACTCCATATCGAGCAGGGCCCCGTTCTTGAAGTTGAAGACATCCAAATTGGCGCAGTTACGGGAGTCCAAGGAATTTCATGGACAAAGGTCACCTTGCGCGGCCAGTCGAACCATGCGGGCACGACACCGATGGCGATGAGAAAAGACCCTGCGGCTGCGTTGTTTACGATTGGCGCTGAACTGCAGCGAATCGTTGAGCGAATTGGTGAGCCCCAAGTCGGCACCATTGGTCGCGTCGAACTGGTACCGAATTTGGTGAATGTCGTCCCGGCATCAGCAACGTTCACCGTTGATGTTCGCCACACCGATGACGAAACACTCATCAACGTCGAACGTGAAGTTGCTGCGCTTATCGAAGAAGTTGCCGCCCAGCACGGACTGCTCGTTGAAACCGAATCGCTTGCGCGGTTCGCCCCGGTCGTGTTCGATGATCGTGTCGTTGAAATCGTTGAGCGCTCAGCCCAGCAACGAGAACTCTCTGTAAAGCGCATGCCATCAGGGGCTGGACATGATGCCCAGATGTTGGCACGTGTGTGCCCGTCGGCGATGGTCTTCACGCCAAGCGTGCGAGGGATCAGCCATAACCCGGCAGAGATCACAGCCGATGAAGACCTCATTGCGGGTTGTCAGGTGCTGTGTGATGTCATGCTGGAGTTAGCGGCGACAACGTTTGAGGAGGCGAAGTGAGTCGAATTGTCAACGTTGGGGCGGCACAGATGGGTCCGATTGCTGCCGATGAGTCGCGTGCTGAAGTCGTTGGGCGTCTGATTGCTCTGCTTCGAGATGGGGCCGAAGCGGGCTGTGACCTTGTCGTGTTTCCAGAACTTGCGTTAACGACGTTCTTCCCCCGGTGGTTCACCGAAGACATCGCCGGTCACGATCACTACTACGAGCGTGAGATGCCGAACGCTGATGTTCAGCCGCTCTTTGATGAAGCTGCACGACTTGGGGTTGGTTTCTGTCTCGGTTACGCCGAACTCACCCCAGATAGCCATCGCTACAACACGTACGTGCTCGTCGACAAGACAGGGGCCATCGCTGGCAAGTATCGCAAGGTACACATTCCTGGGCACGCTGAGGACGAGCCGCACCGCCCCTTCCAGCATCTCGAGCGTCGCTACTTCGAAGAATCGCCTGATGGTTTCGGTGTAGTGAACGCATTCGGTGGCATCGTGGGCATGGCCATCTGTAACGATCGCCGCTGGCCCGAGACCTATCGTGTGCTCGGCTTACAAGGTGTCGAACTTGTGCTCATTGGCTACAACACTCCGCTGCATTACGCCCCTGACCCCGATCAAAACCCGTTGCAATCGTTTCACAACAATCTGGTGATGGCCTCGGGGGCCTACCAAAACGGAACATGGGTAGTGGGCGTCGCCAAGGGCGGAATCGAAGAAGGTGTCGAGTCATTATCGCATTCGCAAATCATTGCGCCCTCTGGCCAGGTCGTCGCCCAAGCAACGGTGAGTGGTGACGTGTTGATTTCTGCCCGGTGCGACCTTGATCTCTGCCGGCACTATAAAGAAACGCTTTTTAATTTTCATGTGTATCGGCGTCCTGAGGCCTATCGCATCATCACCGAACAGAAAGGCGTGGCGCCCCCATCGGGGTGATGGTCGATATGGGGGAGTCGACCAATTTCACTTCGGTGAGCGGGGGATTGGTGTGTGCTCATCACCACCTGTATTCGGCGTTGGCTCGGGGTATGCCTGCGCCTCCGGCAACCCCGACCAACTTTCGTCAGATTCTTGAATTGGTGTGGTGGCGTCTTGACATGGCGCTTGACCTCGACATCATTCGTGACTCGGCCCGTCTCGGCGCACTGGAAGCTCTCGCAAGAGGTTGCACCGCAATCATCGACCACCATGAATCACCTAATGCGATCGAGGGTTCGCTCGACGCGATTGCCGAGGCATGTGACGAGGTCGGCGTGCGATCGGTGTGCAGTTATGGGGTGACCGACCGTCATGGAGCCGATGGGGCTCGACGGGGGCTGGAGGAGAATCGCCGGTTCATCTCCGACGGTGGTCGAGGAATGGTCGGTGTTCATGCATCCTTCACCTGCACCGACGACACCCTTGAAGCGGCCGCAGGGATCGCGTCAGATCTTGGTGTAGGCGTGCACATTCATGTTGCGGAAGGCCCAGACGATGTTGGGGCGGAAGAGCGAATTCGTCATCTCGCTCGACCCGACTGGTTGTTGATTCACGGTGTCCTGCTTCCCGATAACCACGGCGTACAAGGAACGCTTGTTCATAACCCGAGATCAAATATGAACAACTCGGTTGGGTATGCGAACCCGGCTCGTTTCGTCATCCCGGTCGCCATCGGAACTGACGGTATTGGTGCCGACATGCTGGAAGAGTTCCGTCTCGCCTACGTGGCTGGTCGCGCAATCGATGTAGAGACCACTCCTGAGACGGCATGGGGTTGGTTAGAGCATGGCTGGGCGCTTGTTCCTGAGGCGGCAAACGACAAGGTGGTGTGGGCGTCACCGGAATTTGATCCGTGGTTTCAGGCATTCAATACCGGAACGAGCCCGATCAGCGTTGAAGTCGATGGCGAGGCGGTGTGGTCGAACGGAACATCCACACGTGTCGACGAGCAAGAAGTTCGAACAAAAGCAAAAGAGTCGGCGCGCCGTCTCTTCGCACGACTGGAGGAGATCTGATGTCAGTACCAATGGCGATCTATCTGCAAGATGCACACCCGATTACTGAGGCGATGGAAATTGCCCAGTTCGCCGAAGAGTCAGGATTTCATGCCGTGTGGCAGGCAGATTCGAGGCTTGTTCGTGAGGCGACGGTGCCGATGGCTGCCTTTGCCGCAACAACCAATCACATCAAGATCGGTTCTGGCGTCATCGATGTGTGGACTCGTAACCCCGCTCGGCTTGCCTCGCTGTTTTCAACGCTAGACGATCTCGCGCCAGGACGCGTGCTGTGTGGCCTTGGAGCATGGTGGGACCCGTTGGCAAGCAAAGTTGGCATCAACAGGACAAAGCCTCTGGCGATGATGCGCGAGTCGGTCACTGTCATTCGGGCACTTCTCGCGAACGAAAACGTCACGTTTCATGGTGAGCATGTGCATCTCGACGGCGTTGAGCTCGATTACGTGTACCAAGAGCGCCGGCCAAAAGATGTGCCGATTTATATCGGTGCGACTGGAATGAAGATGATGGAACTCACCGGTGAAATTGCAGATGGGGTAGTGCTCAACTACCTCGTATCGCCCGACTACAACTCCCGGGCGATGGAAGCACTTGAAATTGGTGCGTCACGGGTCGGACGGTCTGCAAGTGATCTCGACCGTCCACAGTTGGTGGTGTGCTCCGTTCACGAAGACCGCCAAACCGCCCTCGATATGGCGCGCAATATGGTGACGCAATATCTCGGCCAGCAACCCCACATCATGAAAGCCTCAGGGGTTCCACAATCGCTGCTCGATGCAGTGGGCGAGGTATTAACGTGGCCAGCAACTCATGAGCAGGTTGAAGCGGCATCAAAACTGGTTCCCGACGAGATCGTTCAGATGCTCACGGCATCTGGCACACCTGACGAGGCAAAAGCAGCGGTTGCGCAGTACATCGAGAACGGTTGCACGTCGCCAATTCTGTACCCGCTCGGCGATGTGAAGGCGACGATTCAAGCGTTTTCAAACTGGTCGCCCTAGGGGTCACCACAACATCAATTTGTCGTCGCATATCATGGTCTCCGATCGGATTCTGTGATGACAAGCGATGACAGCGTTTCCGCTGTGCCTGAAAGCATCGGCGGTGATGAGCGCGCCGGCACATCGAAGCGGCGCTTTCGCTTCACGATCAAACTCATTTTGTTTAGCGCGGTTGTCTATTTGTTTGTCATCCCGCTCATTCCCGGATTCAGAGCCGCGCTTGATGAAATTCAGCAGGTCCGCCCTTCGCTACTAATACTTGGGCTTGGTCTCGAAATTGGGGCCTTGTGGTGCTACGCCCCGTTGACGAAAGCGGCGCTCGGTGACGCGGGTCGTGGGGTGTCGCGGGTGCATCTGTTTCGCATTCAGATGAGTGCACGTGCTCTGTCGAGCATTGTTCCTGGAGGAAACGCCGCGGGTTCAACGCTCGGATTTCGTCTGATGACTTTGTCGGGAATGTCAGGCCCTGATGCCGGGTTTGCCCTTGCGACTGTCGGGCTCGGCTCGGCAGTCATTCTTAACTTCATTTTGTGGATCGGTCTTGTGGTTTCAATTCCGATTCGTGGCGTGAATCCGCTGTACGGCGGCGCAGCTCTCGTGGGAGTTGTAGTCATGATTTTCGCAGGAGCGTTGACTTTCGGACTTATGGAAGGCAAGGGCCGCTCTGAAAGAGTTGTTCGGTTCATTGCCCGCAAATTGCGGGTCAACGAAGATCGTGCATCGCAAGTGGTTCATCAGCTAGCGGAGCGCTTGGAGGCGCTCATCACCGACCGGTATCTGCTTGGCAGGGTCGCATTATGGGCCACGTTGAATTGGATGCTTGATGCCTGTGCCTTGTGGGTGTTCATTCGGGCATTCGGAGTATCTCTCGATTTCGATGCTCTCATCATTGCGTTTGGTATCGCCAACGTGCTCGCTGCAATTCCGATTACACCCGGTGGACTTGGCTATGTCGACACCGGCTATGTCGGCATGCTTCGAGGCTTCGGAGTGCCCTTCAGAACAGCAACGCTCGGAGTCGCGTCATACCGATTCGCTCAGTTCTTCTTTCCCATCATCCTTGGTGGCCTGATGTACGCCTCATTGCGAGTGGGTCCGTGGCGCATCGAGCGTCGGGAACGCCTGATTCGATTGCGAGATCTCGCTGAAGAGGAGACAAAGCGGGGCATTTCAAGAGTCGACTTCCAGTTGCGCTTTCCGACTCGCGATGGCACAGGACAGTACATTCGGCCGCCGCACGAGACATCGGTTCAGCACCCGCGACGGTGGTCGCTGCTGCGTCGCCATAACGAGTTCGATGATGGGCCGACCCGAGCGGTGTCAGGCGATGACGAAGTACTGCCGTCTGGCAATGACGAAGAATCGTGAACAATGATGCCGTCGTTGAGCGGGTGCTTGGGTGGGCGTCGAGCACGATTCGAGAGTTGCCATGGCGTACGACCCGAGACCCATGGGGTGTTCTTGTCAGCGAGGTCATGAGCCAACAGACTCAGGTGGGCAGGGTCGCAGAGAAGTGGCCTGTATTCATGGAGCGTTTCCCGACGCCGTCAGCGTGTGCTGCGAGCCCGCTCGGTGATGTACTGCAGCTGTGGCAAGGCATGGGGTATCCTCGTCGGGCTCGAAATTTGCACCGGTGTGCGGTAGCCATCGTCGAGTTGGGTGAGTTTCCCGAAGATCTCGAATCGTTGTTGGCTCTGCCCGGTATCGGTCCGTACACGGCGCGAGCTGTTCTCGCATTCGCGTTTGGACACGATGTTGGCGTGCTTGACACAAACGTTGGTCGAGTGCTCGCGCGCGTGGGGGGTAAATCGCTGTCCGTGTCAGAGGCGCAGACGTTGGCCGACGCTCTCGTTCCCTCCGGCGAAAGTTGGCTGTGGAATCAAGCGATGATGGACCTTGGGGGAACGGTATGCACTTCTCGTCGGGCCCATTGTGATGAATGTCCACTGAGCGATATCTGCCAATGGAGGGGCGACTCTGGTGTTGCCGACCCGGCACGGTCATCCGCCGGTGTTTCGCGACCGCAAGCACAATTTGAAGGCAGTCGCCGGCAGGCACGAGGTTTGCTGTTGAAGCGCTTAGGTCAAGGCGCAGTGGTGCTCGCTGAGGTGCCTGACATTGTGAATCGCAGCCCTGCTCAAGCGCACGAAGTGGTCGATGGGCTTGTTAAAGATGGGCTCTGCGTCCTCGAGAGCGACTCGCTCCGACTTCCGTAAATCACCTCTGGTTCGGATGTGACATATGTCGGGGCTGACGTTGTGGTGACATGCGCAGAGTGCAATTAGCGTGTCACTATCGGTGGTAACGACGTAACGATCGTGTTCCACGGGGTGCGGGGGTCGACTCCATGTCACAGTCCGGAGGTTCAACGCTATGGGGGTAACACCTCTTGTGTCTCGGTTGCCGCGCCTGGCGAATACCCGCTGATCTTCGATCTTGGCACTGGCGTTCGCTACTTCGGAGCGACTCTTGACGCCTCGGTTCAATGTCTTAATGTGCTGGTGAGCCACCTCCATTGGGATCACATTCAAGGTCTGCCGTTTCTTCCACAACTCCAATGTGACGGTTGCGAGATCAATGTGTGGGCGCCGGCTCAAGATGACGGCCGTTCGGCTCGTGACTGCTTTGCGGCAGCCATTACAGAACCAGTGTTTCCGGTGGCGCTTGACAGCATTGGCGCGCAGATCGCGATTCGCGATGTGGTCCCGTCAGAGTGGGAGATCGGCTCATTTACTGTTCGGGCTGCAAAGGTGCCGCACATTGGCCCAACCCTCGGGTATCGGGTGACCTACGACGATCGTTCGGTCGTGTATGTGAGCGATCATCAAGAACCCGCTGACCCGAAATGGTTTGCTCCTGATGTACTTGATCTTTGTGAAGCAGCAGATGTGCTGATTCACGATGCGCAGTTTGTTGATGCCGATTATGCGGGTCGTGAGCATTGGGGGCACTGCCGAATCGATTACGCAATGTCGCTGGCGATCGCCGCCCGTGTGTCGACCCTGGTGATGTTTCATCATGATCCTTCGCGTTCTGACGATGAGCTGGATGCCATCGAAGCGGAATATCAGCGGCGCGGCGCAGAGGTAGGAATTGAGGTTGTCGTTGCCCGCGAGGGTATGGAGATGACAATTCCATGCCATGCTGACAGCCATGCCTGACGTTGTTGGCTTGGGTTCGGCGCTTGTCGTTGGCGTCGTCGTGGTCTGGGCGGGAGCATCAAAGCTTTTGGCCGGGTCGTCATGGTATGACGGTGTGGCGTCTGCAGGTGTTCCTCGCTGGATTCTTAACCCGCTACCACTCTTCGAAGTCATCATTGGTGCTCTTACTGCTGTTCGGTTATGGGTGCCGGTGATTCCTCTCGTGCTCGCTGGGCTCCTCATGGCGTTCACCGGTTGGATACTCGTTGCCATCCGCAAAGACGATGTGCCAACATGCGCCTGCTTTGGCTCAATGTCAAAGAAGCCAATCGGCTGGCGACATGTTGCTCGTAACTCGGTGTTGATTGCGCTTGCTGCGAGCGCCGCGTTCGTTTGAGTTACGTCGTTACGGTGACGGTCTCGAGGAGAAATGTCAGAGTGCGGGCCTCGTCTTCCCAGGCCGCGTAGCGACCGCTCGGCCCGCCATGGCCTGCACCCATCTCGGTCTTGAACAGCAGAGGAGCATCGTTGGTGCGCACTTCCCTTAGTCGAGCTGTCCATTTCGCCGGCTCGTGAACACTGACGCGTGGATCGTATAGGCCTGCAGTGATGAGTATGGCCGGGTAGTTAGCTGGGCGAGTGTTGTCGTAGGGAGAGTACGAGTCGATGTAACTGGCGTAGGGCTCGCTCCGTGGGTCGCCCCATTCTTCCCATTCGGTGATAGTTAGAGGCAGTGAGGGGTCACTCATCGTCGACACAACGTCAACAAACGGCACTTCAGCAACAGCAGATGCGAAGAGTTGGGGCTCGATTGTGACGCAGGCACCGACCATGAGGCCGCCTGCGCTACCGCCTCGAATAGCGAGCTTCTCGCCATCGATGAGTTGTCGGGACACTGCGTCTTTCGTTGCGGCGATCACATCGGTGAATGTGTTTCGTTTACTGAGGAACTTTCCATTGAGGTACCACTGGCGGCCGAGTTCACCGCCGCCTCGGGGGTGTACAAGCATCCAGGCGAGTCCACGGTCAAGGAGTGAGAGCCGAGATACCGAAAACCACGGCGGAAGGGAAATTTCGTATGAGCCATAGGCGTAGACGACTGCGGGGAGTGCTCCGCGGTGGTCTTTGTGGCGAACGATGTCGTACGGCACGTTGGTGCCATCATCGGCGGTAGCCCAGTGTCGTTCTGACACGTAATTGTTGAGATCGACTCCGGGTGTTGGGGTTTGTCGAATGACGTGGTGACTGAGATCGTGAATATTGATATCGATGATCGTCGACGGTTGGGTAAGCGATTGAACCCGCACTCGCAGCTGGTCGGTGCTGAAGTTTTCGTTCGGGCCAAATTCGATGTCGTGTGGAGATTGAGTGAGCTCGATGAGCCTGCTCTCGCCGTCGGTGTTCACGAGGCGAATTCGTGGTTGAGCCTTCACCCATTCGTGCACTGCAAGGGTGTGTTCGAATGGCTCTGCTGCTGTGATGCGGTGCCCCGGCTGGTGCGAAACGAAGTCTGTCCATTTGCTGGGGTCGGCATGAGGTGCCGTCATGATGCAGAAGTCTTCGGCGTCGAGGTTCGTCGTAATGACGAGAGTGTGACCCCAGTCGTCGACTGAGTATTCAACGTTCTCAGTTCGGGGACGAACGCACTGAGGTTCGGTGAGGGGTGTCGATGCATCGAGAAGGTGAATTTCGCTACTCGTCTTCGAGCCAGAGTGAATGATGATGAATCGACCGCTACGTGTGAGTTCGATTCCGACGAAAAAACGTTCGTCATTATCGGTGAAGACGATCTCGTCGTCGGTGAGTGGCGTACCTATTTTGTGGCGGCGTACTTGGAAGGGTCTCTCGGTGTCATCGGCAACGACGTAGAAAAGATGCTCGGAGTCAGCTGACCATGCGATGCCTCCCCACGTGGTGTCGGGAATGGTGTCGTCGAGGTCGAGCCCAGTTGCCGTGTCTCGAATGCGCAGCGTGTAATGCTCATTTCCTGCCGTGTCAGTTGACCATGCGATGTATTGGTGGGTGGGGTCAGGCTCAAATGCCCCAAGGTCAAAAAAGTCGTGTCCATCTGCCTCGATGTTCTGGTCAAGAACGAGATCGGCGTTGCTCGTTTCCGCACGTTCTCTCGATGTAGCTCGATAGTGAATGGGGTACGACAGCCCCTCAACTGTTCGGCTCACATACCACCATGTTCCTGAGCGCACCGCGGGCGACTGGTCTGTCTCTTGAACACGTGACCTGATTTCTTCGACGATTCTTGTAGTGAGTTTGTGGTTCGACTCGAACCAGCGCTGGGCGTACTCATTTTCTGATTCGAGATACTGCAGGAATTCTTCGTCGTTGACGTCAAGCATCCATGCGTACGGGTCGTCGCGTGGGCCTGTGGGGCGTTGCCACGTGTGAGGCCGCTGTGGTGCAGTGGGTTCTTCAGTTTTCAATGGATCTGCGGCTCGTTCGGGCACAGGGTGAAGGGTACCGCTAGCGTAAGTGGCTCATGAGAGTGTGGATCGATCAAGATCTCTGTACTGGAGATGGTTTATGCGTTGATCGTTCTCCTGACGTTTTTACTCTTCTCGAAGATGGAATTGCGTACGTTGTCGAGGGAGGGGTTGTCCTCAATGATCCGGGAGGGTCGCGCAGCCTTGCATTTGTGGAAAAGCGCGAAGAATTAGCGGTGATTGAGGCGGCTGAGATCTGCCCGGGAGAATGCATCTTCATCGAGATGGATGAGAAAAACCTTTCCCCAGCTGGGTCAGCATCTCGGTAGGACTGCGACCACCCATCAGGATATTCACCACCAACATCTGTGCGATTCGTAACGTCACGCCAGCCGGCGGATTGGTCGTATACGGATCGTCACTCAGAATCGTGCACCGATTAGGTAGATGCTGAGACTGGTCGGCTGGTTCTGTTGCAGTGTTTTAGGGTGCGGGGATGAGAAGAAGAGCGTTCGCTGTGATGCTGGCAGTGGTCGTCGGCGTTTTCATTGTGTTTGTCTTTTTGGGGCGTCATCCAATCCTCCGCTAAGAGTTCAGTCGGGGCGGTGACCTGTCATACTGTAAGCGTGCGTCGGCTCATGGTTCCCATGGTTGTTTTTTCGATTTTGTTTGGAGCCTGATCTCCGGCCGATCAGCCGTAGGAATACTTACAAGGGGCCGCTCCTGCAGCATCTCCAGTGAGCACAA
>JAAXJF010000075.1 GCA_012269985.1 Acidimicrobiaceae bacterium | reverse complement strand
CAATCACTGGTCCGATCACTTTAGCACCCATCGCTCCAGTCAATACGGTGACGTCGTCAAATTTACGCTGAGGCGATGCGGTTATCGCCACAGGAGTGGAGCGCAACCCCGTGTATGCAGCCGGGTTCGTCAGTTGCCCGACATCCACAGATGCGAAGAATCCTCGGCGGGGAGCAGTTTCTGCGGCTGATTCGTTGAGGAATTCAGTGGCGAATGTTGCGGCCATTCCGATGCCATCTTCATGCATGTCGCAGTTGCCGTAGTCATTTAGGGCGGGAAAGGGTTCATCGGCCATGAGGAAATATTCATCGGCAGCGAAGACCATTTTGTGACCGACAAGTTGTTCGAAGAGCATTTGCCATTGGAGTACCACCGACAGCACGTTGCGGGCTTCCTCCGCGGTGTGGACCCGCATTGCTGCTTCGGTGTTGAATTTAGAAATCCCGAGCGGAACAACAGCAACCGAGGCAAGGTCAGAGAATGAATCTGCGATGCCGAGCATCGTGCGCTCAAGAACTTCACCGTCATTCACTCCCGGGCACACCACGATCTGCCCACGAAATTCGATACCTGCGTCGAGTAGGGCGCGTAGCCATCGCAGGCTCATTCCGCCACGCGGGTGCTTCAGCATCCGTGAGCGATCGAACGGATCGATCGCATGGATGCTCACATGAAGCGGTGAGAGCCGCTCGTCGATGATGCGTTCAAGATCGCTTTCGGTGAATCGGGTGAGAGTGGTGAAATTCCCGAAGAGGAAACTCAATCGGTAGTCATCATCTTTGAGATACAGGCTTCGCCGCATGCCCTTCGGAAGTTGATGGATGAAGCAGAACTCGCAATGGTTGTCGCATGTGCGCACTCGATCAAAGACTGCGCTTTCGATCTCGATGCCGAGGGAGGCGCCTTCAGGCTTGACGATCTCAAGTTCTCGCTCGAGACCGCCGCGGGTAACCGAAATACTCGGGTTACTCACATCAATCGCCCACTGCCATTCGATGATGTCTCTTGGCATCACTCCGTCGACTGCAGTGATCTCGTCGCCAACGCGCGCTCCAGCCTGCGCAGCAGGTGAACCGTCGAGCACTCCCGTGATGAGAGGCCCTTCGGTTCGCGATCGGGTATGAGACTGCAATGACATACGAGATGAAGAGGCTACCTCTGCTGCACCCGGGCTAGCCTGAAAGAACCATGTCTGTTGACCGGGTTTTGCTTGCCGAGCCACGTGGCTTTTGTGCTGGAGTCGAAATGGCGATCAAAGCTCTCGCCTGGATGGTGCGAGCGTTTGACCCGCCGGTCTACTGCTACCACGAGATTGTTCACAATCAGATTGTTGTCGACGCATTTCGCTCACGAGGCGTTCATTTTGTTGACGATATTGACGAGGTTCCAGCTGGACGGCCCATCATGCTGTCAGCTCATGGCTCAGCTCCGGAAGTTGTCGCCAGTGCTCGGCAACGTGGGTCATTTGTCGTCGACTCGGTGTGTCCGCTCGTCACCAAGGTGCACCATGAAGTAAAGGTTCGTGCTGCCAAGGGCTATCGCATTGTGTATGTCGGACATGAGGGTCACGAGGAGGCCGTTGGCACGATGGCGGTCGCCCCCGATGCAATCGACCGGGTGGAAAGCATCGCTGAAGTTGACGCTCTGCCACAGCACGATGGTGCGGTCGCGCTTCTTGCGCAGACCACACTGTCTCACCGTGACTGGGAGGGTGTCGCCGTGCGGGTGAAGGAGCGTTTTCCTGATGTGTGGACCCCGGGACGAAGCGACCTGTGCTTCGCAACCACTAACCGTCAAAGTTCGCTTCTCGCTATGGCAGAGCGCTGCGATGCGATTGTCGTCATCGGCTCTGCCAATTCGTCAAACACGACCGCCCTTGCACGTCTCGCAACAGATGCAGGTTGTCAGCATGTTGTCCGAGTAAACACCGCCGAAGAGCTCACAGATGACCTTCAAGGTGTTGTTGGCGTTACTGCTGGGGCCTCTGCCCCAGAACAGCTGGTTCGAGAAGTGCTCGAACGCCTCGCCCCTACCAACGGGATTGAACTCGTCCGGGTGACCGAGGAAGACGAATATTTTCCGCCTCCACGTAACATTCGAGAATTGCAGGCCGCAATTGAATCTGCAGCAACAGTTCTTCTCGGAGGTGGTGTGCTGACTAGTCCAAAAATGGACGATCGGTCGCTCTCTGCGAGTGCCGTACTTGCATCACTCGACGAGGTAATTCAGTGAACTCTTTAACTCCATTACTCGACACGATTCGCATTTCACTCCACATAGCCGCTGTCGCCGTCTGGGTTGGAGGGCAACTCGTGGTGGCAGCAATCGTGCCGAAGCTTCGCAATGACCATCGCGAAGCTTTACCTCTTGTCGCTCAAGGCTTCGCCCGGGTTGCGTGGCCGGCATTTTTCATCGCCATAGCAACCGGGATGTGGTCGCTCATGGCTGTTGACGTCGGTTCGACGACAACTGGCTATCAAGTTGCAATGATGTTGAAGGTTCTTGCGGTGTTGCTCAGTGGTGCGGCAGCTGCGGTTCACTCGGCAGGTTCATCAAGGGCGGCCAAAGCGATCGGAGGAGCATTCGGTCTCGTGTTTGCGCTCACCGCTCTCGTGCTTGGAGTTCTCATACGGTCTGGTGCATAGATGACAGGACTATGGCGGTGGACAGTACTCATCGTGGCAATCGTGTCGGTTGGGCTCGCTCTGTTGCGGGAGCAAAATCGATCGTCAGACCTTGACGCAACCGAATCATCAACGAGTATCAACCTGACAACGACCACAGAACCCCTAGGTAATCCGACACCGGCTCCGGAGTGGTGCCTCGAACTTTCCACAATTGACGACTCGACGCCTCTCAACGATGTCGCAATGAAATATCTTTCGGCTGGGCTCGTCGCAGGTGGGGCAATTGAACGGGATCTCACAGCTGCTGCACTCGCAATGACCGGCGATCAAACCGAGAGCGCAGCCTCCGCAGGGGTCTCGACCACAATCTCCGACGACAATTTCGATGCGGAGGGCCGATATGTCGATGAAGATCCACTGCTTCGCGCCGGTCAACTCATCGAAGAACACTGCAAACGAGTCTCATTGCAAGCAGCCCCTTCCGTGACGAATCCGCAGTAACCATCGACACCGTCTCGTCTAGTTGATGCGCTTCGGCGAATCAGCACTGACGGACTAGTTTGCGGGAATGGTCCCCGGATCACATCTCGCACCCCCACCAGACACCCCCGCCCTCAGCATGGCCGGGAGTGGTGAAGTCCAGACCTTCGCTGAACTTGATGCGGCGGCCAATCGGCTGAGTCACGTCCTTCGCAACGCTGGCATTGAGGCAGGCGATCATGTTGCGATCTGCATGGAGAACAACCCACAGTTTCTTGAGGTGCTCTGGGGGTGCCATTACGCCGGAGTCGTCTACACCGCGGCCTCATCTCGCCTTACCTCCGACGAACTCGCATATATCATCAACGACTGCGGAGCGAAAGCCTTCATTACGTCGATGTACAAAGCCGAACAAGCCGCCGAGGTCTTTGACGAAACGCCGAACGTGACCCTGCGTTTGATGATCGGTGGAACGATTGATGGCCACGGCTCGTATGAAGACGCTGTCGCAGGGGCGAGCGATCAGCCGCTGGCGAACCGTATTGCCGGGCGTGACATGTTGTATTCGTCGGGTACCAC
Source organism: Acidimicrobiaceae bacterium (assembly GCA_012269985.1). Classification (GTDB taxonomy): domain Bacteria; phylum Actinomycetota; class Acidimicrobiia; order Acidimicrobiales; family Ilumatobacteraceae; genus Casp-actino5. Next base: position 12,869 of record JAAXJF010000075.1, on the reverse strand, counting down.
CGGTCGGCCAAAAGGTGTGTTCCCCTCGCTGCCCGATGTCGCGCTTGAAGAATGGGCGAGCAGCATTGAGGCGTTGCAACAGCTGCTGTTCGGAATGGATGCATCAAAGGTGTACCTGTCGCCTGCGCCGATGTACCACGCCGCCCCACTTCGATTCTGCCTCGCCACGCAAGCCATCGGGGCGACGGTCGTATTGATGGAACACTTCGACGCAGAGGACTACCTCAAATTTGTCGATCAGTACAAGGTCACCCACTCGCAACTTGTGCCGACGATGTTCGTTCGCATGTTGAAACTCGACCCCGAGGTGCGAGCCAAGTACGACGTGTCAACGCTTGAGGCGGCCGTTCACGCAGCCGCACCCTGCCCGGTCTCGGTCAAGCATCAAATGATTGAGTGGTGGGGGCCAGTTATCCACGAGTACTACGCCGGCACCGAGGGCAATGGGTTTGTGTACTGCAATAGCGAGGGCTGGCTCGCCCACCCAGGCACTGTTGGGTCACCTCTCAATTGCGTCGTTCACGTTGTAGGCGAAGACGGCGAAGAAGTACCTACCGGGGAATCTGGAACGATTTACTTCGAGGCTGGAGGAACCTTCGAGTATCACAACGACCCTGAAAAAACGGCTGGCTCGCGGCATCCAAAGGGCTGGAGCACACTTGGTGACGTCGGCTACGTCGATGATGATGGTTTCGTGTTCCTCACCGATCGAAAGGCGTACATGATCATCACAGGTGGCGTGAACGTGTATCCACAAGAGTCAGAAAACCTTCTTGTCACCCACCCGTCGGTCATCGATGTTGCCGTCTTTGGCGTTCCAAATGATGACTTTGGGGAAGAAGTAAAGGCTGTGGTTCAACCAGTAGAGATGCCGGCCGACGACACAGCAGCAGGCGAACTAGAACGCGAGCTCATACGGTTCTGTCGAGAACAACTCGCTGACGTTAAGTGTCCACGATCGGTTGATTTCAGGGAAGAACTTCCTCGGCACCCGACGGGCAAGCTCTACAAGCGCCTCCTCAAAGACGAATACTGGGCGGCTGCAGGTCGAAGCATTTAATGGCTGCAGCTAGGCCAACCGCTCCACACCCGTTTCTTGACTGGGAGGGTGTGCTTGCATTTGCTCATCGAGGCGGCATGAGCGAAGCACCCGAAAACACGCTCGACGCATTTCAACATGCCGTTGATCTTGGTTACACCTTTCTCGAGACCGATGTTCACCTCACCAGCGACGGTGTGCTCGTGGCATTTCATGATGCTGACCTTGAGCGCACCTGTGGAATCAAAGGGAAGATCAATGATCTCAGTTGGGATGCGGTGAGCGAGGCCAAAGTCGACGGCACACATCCGATTCCGCAATTCACTGATCTACTTGACGCATTTCCTCATGCACGCATCAATGTTGACTGCAAGTCAGATGAAGCGCTGCAACCATTGATTACTCTGCTCAGCGAACGTGACTGCCTCGATCGGATCTGTGTGGGCAGCTTCAGTGATCGTCGCCTGCGAGCAGTTCGCAAAGCCTTCGGTAATCGAGTGTGCACGAGCCTTGGTCCGGTCGAGACGACTCGACTCACCGCCGGGGCTCCTATCCCCAAAGGGGTTTACGCTGCGCAAGTTCCACCGACCGCTGGAAAGCTGCCTTTGGTTACTGAACGATTTGTGTCAAGAACCCACCGACGTGGACTTCAGGTTCACGTCTGGACGATCGATGATGCCGATGAAATGAATCGCCTGCTCGATCTTGGAGTCGATGGCCTAATGACCGATAAGCCGGAGGTACTAAAGGCGGTGCTCGAAGCCCGTGGCCAGTGGTGACGTGACGCCGCCGCCATTCTCAGTGACGTTCAAATAACCTTCCGACGCGCTCGACGTAGTCTCGTGGATTCTCCATTTCGAACACGGGAAGCATGAATTCGGTCAACGAGTGAGTCTCAATAAGTTCTGTGAGTTGCGCCCTGCATTCGGCCTCGGAGCCATGGATTACGAACGGCAGCACCCATTCGTCAGAAACGTATTTCGCAGCCGCATGAAGACCTCCCGCCATGGCACTCCGAACTCGGTCGACATGCTCGTCGGTCATACCAATCTGCTCGCGGACATCCGCCGGTGAGTCACACAGCCGGTATGTCATATGTGGACGAACGGCCTCGAGATCGTCATCGGTCATCACAATCGATGTTGAATACGACAAATCGACCGAGTTTCCCGACACGGCTGCGCCATTGCGAACGATGTCGACCGAGGCCGAAAGAGTTGTCTCATGGAGAAAATCAAGAATGACACCATCGGCTAACTCTCCTCCGAGTGACAGCACTCGAGGCCCACGCCCGGCGAGCCAGATCGGGATGTCGCGATATGGGCGGGCCAGGCTCGCATGGTGAAGATGAACTGTTTCGCCCTCGAAGTCGACCTGCTCACCAGCCCACAACCCCCTGCATACGCTGATGAGTTCTCGCAGTGAGACAACCGGGCGTGAGCGAGACAGGCCGAGTGCGTCAAGGGTGAGAGATCCGCCGGCGCCAAAGCCGGCTACAGCTCGCCCGCCGCTCAGTTCTGCGAGGCTCGCATGGGCAGCTGCCGTCTGCCCCGGGTGCCGAGTGAAGGGGTTTGTGATGCCAGGGCCTACGAGCATTGAGGAGGTCGCTAAGGCAACGGCGGCTGAGATCACGTAGACATCGTGAGTTGCGAGACCCTCGTCGTACAACCGGCATGTGCTGTAGCCCGTGTTCTCGGCGACTTGAACTAGGTCAATGACCTCTTCAATGGGGCCATCTGGAATGATGTTCAGCGCTAACGAGACCACGCCGAAACGCTACTCAACATGTTCGAATTCAATCGATACGACCTCGTTGTTCGGCGTGAGAGCGTCAACGAGTTCATCGACCAAGAGGGCGGTAGTTGGGTCATTCTCCTGTGACGGAACTTTGGTGATGACAACTACTTTTCGAGCCGGTGTTGGGCACCCCTTGAATGATCCAGACGGCGAGGTAAGAACCGTGGCAGCCCGAGCAGGCGTGAGGCGTTCGTAAGGGCTGCAACCGGCAACTGCGGCAACTCTCAGGGGTCGGTGACATTGATCGGCGATGACACGTCCGAGAGCGTCGGCTCCGATGACCGCCAGAACAGTGGTCGTTTGGTCGGGAAGCACCGGCTCAAAATTTGCGGGTGCTTTGAATGGACGAAGACGTGCACCATCAGCTTAAACGAGGACAACATCGCAAAGAGAGTGGTCGCTGAACCAATTGTCGCAAAGAGATGGACGGACACCGATCGATTTACCGTCTTTGACTCCAGCTCGAACGAACACCGGTGATGTTCCGTTCCACAACTCAAGGGGCCTCGTAAAGGCTGCTTCAACTACCTCGAGACTTCCCGTTTGACGCTCCCCCATCTTGGTGGTCGTGGTCACGATCGTGCGCCTGTTTAAAGATCGCGCGAGTTGAAATAGCAGCGTTGATTTGCCGCCGCCTCCGACGAGGGCGACCAGTTCTCGCTGTTTGAGATTGAGCGCGGAAGCCAGTCTCTTACTCGGGATCGGAATCATTATCGAACACTCAGGCGATGCAGCGCTTCAACAACTCCCCCGCCGACTGCGAGCGCCTTATCAGAGATTTGAGTGCAGGCCTCCGGGTCATGCCGGGGGTCAATATCGGCAATCTTCAGCCCTGCTGAGACGTGCGAACCGGGAGCGATGAGGCCTCTCACCATTCCCGTGAACGGGGCATGAACCGGCGTTGCTGACTCGGCGACCACCTCGCCAAGCACACTGCCGTCTTCGACCCAGTCACCAATTTCTGATGACCAATCGATACGACCAGCCTGAGGCGCCCGAATCACTCTCTCGGCTGACTTTCCTTCGATTTCTCCCGGGCTCCCTGTATTTGGCTCGGCCATGCCAGAGAAGAGGACTCGTCCAAGCCGGTGACCCCGCATCGTCTCTACCACCGCATCGCAATGCGTGCCGACCACGAACCCAGGGCCGAGCGCTATCACGATGTCGGCATCTTTGACAGAGGAATCGAGAGGCAGTTTTGCGAGCCGGCAGTCGATGATGCTCCTCACCTGCTGTGAGAGTGGCACATCGCCGAGGGTGGGTGCAACTACGACGGGAACTTCGCCAAGGTTCCAACAGGACCGAACTGACGATTCATCATCACAACGCCGAGCCGCGAGACCTTCGATATCGATATGCCCTGAGATCACCGCTGAAGAAACTGCAACTGTGCGTCGAATGGTGAGCGGCTGGGGAAGCTCGGCTACGACCACTCGGAAGCCGGCATGGTGAAGGCGCCACACAACGCCAGTTGCGATATCTCCCCCACCTCGTACAAGGACGATGTCATCTGGTGCTGGTTGCACGAACGACCTCAGCCATGATGCTGATCGCAATTTGCTCAGGGGTCTCGGCGCCGATTTCCAGACCGATCGGAGTCGAAATCCTGGAAATCTCATCCTCACTGCACCCAGCGTCAATGAGAAGTTTCTTCGTTGTCGACCATCTGCGCGCACTTCCCATGAGGCCGATGTAGGCAGCCGGTTGTTTCACGACCGCAGGAATGAGTTCAACGTCAAGAGGAACGTTGCGGGTGACCATGACAATGGCCGATCGAGCGTCAAGTGGAATATCGGCGAGCACCTCAGAAAGTTCGCCACCATGGGGTGTGACGGCATCGTCGAGTTCTTCGAGTTGTTCAGGTCGATCGTCCCATAGGTGAACGTCCCATCCAGTCCATTGCGCAAGCTCGCTAACAGCACGTCCAACATGACCGGCACCGATGATGAGTAGTGAGGCGGTATTCATATATGGCTCAACGTAGACGTCCATCTCGCCTCCGCATACACCAGGGTCTCCGGTGGAGGGGTCGACAAGCCGATAGGTGAGCAAGCGAGGCTGACCATCGGCCATTGCCTCCCCCGCAACATCAACCACTCTGGATTCCATTTCGCCGCCGCCAACGGTTCCCAACCGGCTTCCGTCGTCACGGATCAGCATTGCGGCACCGATGCGTCTGGGTACCGATCGATCGGTGCGGACCACTGTCGCTATCGCTGCCTTGCCGCCAGCTGATGCGGTATCGAGCGCCTGTCGAATCAGATCTAACGAACCCAAAGTCGGCTCGCTTCCTCAACAACGCGCCCTCGGGCTCGCTCAACATCGACTCCAAGCACCTCTCCGTTTCGCACCCGCCATTCACCAGCCACCATGACATCACGAACGTGCTGACCGCTTCGCCAAAGCACCAGCTGATCACAGATCGTTGAGGCATCAATTGGCGTAGGGAGGTCACATTTGACGAGTTGAAGATCAGCGATCCACCCCGGTTCGATTCGACCGAGGTTGTCGATGCCGAGGGCTTGGGCGCCGCCTTCAGTCGCCATGTGGATTACATCGTGGGCGGGAAGAGTCGATGGATCAAGAAGTCGAGCCTTTTGTAACCAGAATGCTCCCCGCATGACCTCGTACATGTCATTGACGTAACCGTCAGTGCCGAGGCCGACGGTGACCCCTTTTGCAAGGAGTTCAGCGATTGGCGCGATGCCTCCACCGACTTCGCAGTTAGACAGCGGCATATGGCTGACACGGGTTCCAGTTGTGCCAATGATGTCGAGTTCCGAATCGGTCATCTGCACGCATTGGCTAGCGAGAAATGACTGATTTGCGACTCCCAGTTCCCGATAAAAGGCCATGGTGTCCATTCCATGGTTCTCCCGAGCCCAGTTGCCCTCGTGTGTTCCCTCGTTGCAATGTGCGTGGTACCAAGTTGATCGCACTCTCGCTTCATCGGCTGCTCGCTCAATGAATTGCGGCGAGCACGTAAAGACGGTGTGCCACGACATCGCCCCGGACACCAGTGGATCACTTTGGTGGGCGTCGATGAAGTCAAGATTCTCGCGAAGGGATCGTTCTGCTATTTCCTGTCCCGATCGCTCCGTTGCCTCAAAACTAAAAATGCCTCGCATGCCCACACGGCTCGCATACTCGGCTTCGACTTCGAGAACACCCGACAACGCTCCTGGGGCCTCACAGATATCAAAGAAGGTGGTAGTGCCACTTCGTAACATTTCGGCGCACACCCATTCTGTGGCGGCACCAATCATCTGCTGATCGAGACGATCTTCAACTTGGGGCCACCAATAGTCATCAAGAAAACTTTCGAAACCTGTTGGCGGTGATTCGATCACGATTCCGTGGGCAAGCGTGCCGTAGAGGTGAACGTGAGAATTCACGAATCCAGGAAGAAGGGCACAGCCGGATCCGTCGACCATCTCATCTTCCGGGAATAGAGCGACGAGTTCCCTCGGTGGCGCTACGTGAGTGATGAGCCCATCAAGAACCCGAACAGCAGTGTTCGCACTGACCTCCTCACTGGAGGCAACCAACCAGTCGGGTTGAATAATCATGTGTGTCGCGTCTTACTCGGAGGCCTTCATCGCCCGCCAGACACGTTCTGGGGTAAATGGGATTTCGTTCATCGAGACGCCAACAGCATTTTGGATGGCATGTCGGAGAGCTGGAGCAACGCCGTCCTTCGGGATTTCTGCTACTGCCTTCGCTCCGAATGGGCCGCTGTCTTCCATTGTCTGAACGAGGTAGACCGACGTCTCAGGCATTTCATCGGCTCGATAGATGTGGTACGGACCGAATGAATCGTTCAGCATCTTTCCGTTTTCATCAAATGCGTACTCTTCGCAATGTGCGTACCCGAGCGCTTGCAACATGCCTCCCTCTACCTGACCAGATGCCGTCACCGGGTTGATGGCAACGCCACAGTCGACGGCCATCGCCATCTTCTTCACAGTCACCTGACCGGTATCGATATCAACCTCGACCTCGATGACCTGTGCAGCAAACGGTGGCGGGCATTCAGGCGATACATACGACGCTGTGCCCATGATCTGTTCTTGTTCTTGCGTATGCAACGAATCGAGCGCAATGTCTTCCATTGAGACCGAGCGGCCATCGGGAGCGTAGGCCCGCCGGTCACGGAGTTCGATGGAACATGGCTGTTCCACACCGAGGAGCATGGCGGCGCGCTCTTTGATGCGTTCACGGGCGGCCTCGGCTGCGCGGAGAGCTGCGGTGCCAGAGATGTAGGTCGTCGACGAGGCGTATGCCCCCGTATCGAATGGGGTCATGTCGGTATCACTTGAGTACACCTTGATGTCGTCAAGTGGAACACCGAGCACTTCAGCTGCGATCTGCCCAAGGACCGTGTCTGCGCCCGTACCAAGGTCGGTTGCGCCGACCAGCATGTTGAATGAGCCGTCATCGTTGAGCTTGATGGAACATCCACCCATATCAAGGAACGGAATTGCGGTGCCATGCATGCAATAGGCAAAGCCGAGCCCTCTCCGAATATTCGGGCGGTCAGATGGCTCACGCCAAGCTTGATCGTCACGACGATGCCAACCGATTTCTCTGAGTGCTTGTGCGACACACTCCTCAAGTCCTGTTGAGAGCACTCGCGGATACTCATCAAGCTCTTCATCGCTTGCAGCTCTTTCGCCAAGATGCGGTGCAATGTTGAGTTCATCACCTAGCCGCAGCCAGTTTTTGCGTTTGAACTCGATGCAGTCGAGACCGAGTTCCGCCGCAATGTCATCCATATGGGCCTCAAGGGCAAATTCAGCCTGTGGTGCTCCGTAACCTCGGTATGCGCCCGGAACCGGGATGTTCGTATACACGACGTCACAACGAAAACGTTTGTTTGGCGCGTTGTACTGGGTGAGTCCACGCAGACCCGCGACGGTCTGCACGGTGTAGCCATGGGTGCCGTATGGGCCGGTGTTGCCGATGATGTACAGGTCTTGAGAGACCAACTTTCCGTCGCCGTCAACAACGGTTGTGAATGTCAATGTCTGAGGGTGGCGGGTGCGGCTTGCGATGAATTCCTCTGAGCGGTCAAGTTCAAGTCGAACAGGTCGCCGAGTTGCCTGAGCAAGATGCCCAACGATGTCTTCGATGAGCATCTCCTGCTTAGCGCCGAAGCCCCCACCAATGCGTGGCTTCACGACGCGAATGTCTTTAATGTCGCGATCGAGTAGTGGGGCCACCATTCGTCGAGCGTGGAACGGAACTTGTGTGGCGGTTCGAATAACGAGGCGTTCATCTTCGTCGAGCCACGCAATTGAAATATGCGGCTCGATCGGACATTGCTGCACTTGGTGCACCCGGAATGTCTGAGTGAAGACGTGGTGGCCGTTTTCTATGGCGTGCTCAACAGCCGCATCGGGGTCATTTCGACGAGCGGCGATGTGATGAACGATGTTCTTCTCTCGATCGTGAATTTCGAGAGTGTCAGGTTCGTCGTGGATCACCACCGCGCCATCAACCATTGCGTCTCGTTCATCGAGAATCGCCGGGAGCACCTCGTAGCTGACATCGATCAGTGTGCACGCATGTGCCGCAATCTCTGGGGTTTCGGCAGCCACCACCGCAACACGGTCGCCGACATGGCGGACTTTGTCATCGAAACTCACCTGATCATGTGGATGAGGATTCGGCCATGATTGTCCGCCGGATGCGTATTTCACACGAGGTGTGTTTTGGTAGTGCAGAATCTCGTGAACTCCTGGCAGTGCCCGGGCAGCGGAATCATCAATGTTGGTGATTCGAGCATGAGCATGAGGACTGCGTAGCACTTTTGCGAACAGCATGTTCCGCAACTCGATGTCATCGGTGAATGCAGGGTTACCTTTTGCGAGTCGAATCGCATCAACTTTGATTTCGGGTTTACCAACAACGGCCATGTCAGGTACGTCGCGGGATGGAATGACGCGTGGCACCGCTGCTGAGGCTGTCGGCGCAGGATCGCTCGGGTCGTATTCGGCGGGCTCGCCCTGCTGGGTAAGTGGTGGCACGATGAGGGGTGCGAATGCTTCAGTTTCTTCGCCACGGAGCACCGCTGCTGCCCTGTGGATCGCTTCGACCGGCTTCACATATGCGGTTTCTCGGTCAAGTATTCCCGACAGCATGTCTCGAATCTGTTCCTCGGTTGGTGCAGGGTTCTTCTCGAGGAGCGCCAAAGTGCCGAGCACCATTGCGCCCGCCGAATAACCGGATTGAAATGCGCCGGCTGCAACGAACGCAGCCTGAATGGGGTGAAGCTCAGCTTCAGTATTCAGAGCTTCAACGGTGGTGATGGAGTGACCATCGGCCTGTACCGCAAGGACGACATCGCTGCTGACAAGTTCGCCATCGAGCAATACAGCACCCGCTCCGGTTTCACCGCTATCAGACCCGTAGTGCACGCTGAACATTCCCTGCGAGCGCAAAAAGGTCCTCAGTGTCTCATGAACTTCGCAGGTGCTCGTGATCTGTCTGCCGTTGAGGGTGAGCGAAATCGATTTCATGACAGGTCTCCTAAGACGCGCTCGCCCAACGTGACGGCGAGGTGATGTCGATATTCGCTCGACCCACGGAAGTCGTCGATGGGAATAAGTTGGTTGATGTCGTCGATTGACCGGGCTACCACCGGTTGCGCACCGACCCCTGTGAGAGCGAGTGTGATGCCGTCTTCTGATCGTCGTCCAACGACGGCAACGATTGGTGTGTCCATCGGCGTACGACCTGTGTGTTCGATCGTCCACGCGCCTTCTGCGGTCACGTCGACCCCAATGATGAGCTCACTGGGTGCGCTGACATAACGTTCGACACTTACCTCGTCACCATTCGCAGTGCGAACCGATGCGCCCGACGCCATCAAAGCGGCCAGCATTAGGCTTTCTCCTCCGCCGGCTGCAACCGTTCCGCCAACCGTTCCAACAGTCCGGAGTGTTGAGGGAAGTTCGCGGCGTGCCGCCTCAGCCAGGAGATCTCCACCGCATTGCCGTTCCACATCAGACAGTCGACACATTGCACCAAACTGCACTCGTGAAGCCTCCCGTGAGACCACCTTGAGACCAAGTGATTGCAGGTCTACCGCCACAAGCTGCGAGCGGTTTCGATCCGCGTTCACAACGGTGCCTCCCGCGAGTGCTACGTGGTCTGGCTGCTGAAGGAGCTCAACGGCCTCAGCCACCGACTCTGGGCGATGATATTCGACTACTAATGGCACGCTATTGAAGTTAGCCGAGACGAGATTGAATGCCCGCCCGCTGAAACAGGGTTTTTGCCGCATTCTTCGCCGAAGCGACTGCCTCGGCGATGTCAACATCAGCATGCTGCCCGTTCCTCACAACAGCATTGCCCTTCACGAACACGTCTCGAACATGCTGCGGTGCGCAATTGAAGACCAACGCACTCGGCACTCGGTGAACGGGAGCCACCGCAGGGTGGTCGAGATTGACGACAATGAGATCAGCTTCTCGACCAACCTCGATGCGTCCAAGCGTGTCGGGTTCGCCAAATGCCCGAGCGCCGCCGGCACATGCCATATCGATTGCATCTTCCGGCTGCAAGGCCATTGCATTGAGGTGATGCACCTTTTGGAGGAGCACACTTACCTTCATCGCCTCAAAGAGGTCTTGCCGATTATTTGACCCTGAGCCGTCGCTAGCGAGGGCAACAGTGATGCCCCTCTCCCTCATCTCAAGAATGCGGGCCACCCCAGAAGCCAGGTACATATTCGATACCGGACAGTGGACCACCACCGCATCTGCGGCGGCAATGGCGTCAAGTTCATCATCATCGAGCCACACGGCATGGGCGAGTTGCACGTCGGACGCGAGTGAGCCAACGCTTTGCAACCAAGGAACATGACGCATTCCGCGCTCCTCGAGGCTCATCTCCACTTCGATCGCCGTTTCAGCGCAGTGAACGTGGGTGCCTCGACCCCATGACCGTGCTGCTTCGATCGTCGACACCATCGCCTCATCAGAGCATCCCCAAGGAATCAAAGGCCCGAGCTCGACACGTATTCGACCGTCGTGGCCATCCCACTGGTCGAACAGTGCTTTTGCTCGCTGAATCGCAGTCGCCGCATCTTCTGCGAGCGGTTCGTGATAATTGCGGTCGGCCCAACCGTGTGCAAGCAGAAGACGAATGCCAAGTTCATCGGCAGCACGACACACTGCGTCATCGATCAGGTCACCTTCGGCACCAGGGTGCACGTATTGATGGTCAATGACAGTCGTGCAGCCAGTTAAGAGATTCTCAAGAAGTCCAATTCGCGCCGCGTGATACGCAATCTCTGGCGTGATGTGTTCCGCTGCAGGCCAGATGCATTCACGAAGCCAGTCGAGAAGCGGCCGGTCGTCGGCGAGACCTCGGAAAAAAGATTGAAACAGGTGGGTATGTGCATTGGTCATACCGGGCATCACTGCACAGCCAACTGCCGAGATGTGCTCATCGACCGAAGACACGACGTCTGCCGGTGGCTCACCCTCGCCAAGTTGTGTAATCACACCGTTTGAAATAGCAACCCAACCCGGGTCAAGTACCCGGTGAGAGAAGTCGACGGTGACTACCGCTCCCCCAGAGATGAGTCGGCTATTCGCCATCTGGCATCCAGTGGGCGAATGCGTCGATTACTGGCTTGATGTCGTCCATCATCGGATACAGGATCGGACACGTCACGCCAGCATCGATGTATTCGGCAACCTTGTCTTGGCACTCTTTCGTTGTGCCAACAGCCATCAGCGACCGCACAAGGTCGTCGGGAATGAGGTGCGCCGCCTTGCGGTAGTCGGCCTCTGTGGCAGGCCAGCCAACGACTTCTTGCACACGCTCTACTAGCTCTGGGTCAGCGCCGCTCGCCTCCATGATGTGGGGCTCGGTGCCCAAGTAGTACGCAACGAGTGATTTCCCAGTGAGCAATGCTTCTCCGGGGTCGTCGTCGGAAAGGGAACATACGAGAAGTTCAGGACGATCAATGTCGTCGATTGTTTTTCCTGCGCGTTCGGCACCGGAGGCAACGTGCTCAACCGCGGAGCGGATGTAGTCGGTTGAGACGACATAGTTAAGGACAACGCCGTCGCAGGTCTCCCCTGTGAGTTCAAGCATTTTTGGACCGGTTGCGCCGATGTAGATCGGAATATCTCTTGGAGAGGTATCTCCATAAGCAACATCAAGTCGTACACGGTCAAGTTGAACGATCTCACCCTCGTAGGTGACTTCCTCCATTGTGAACAGTGCGCGCAAGGCCTCAACGTGCTCGCGCATCGCGCGAAGCGGAAGTCGGCGATTCTCACCAACACGGCTCACAATTGGCTCCCACCATGCGCCAATGCCGCACATCACGCGACTTTCACCATCGACGAGACCACCCAGTTCCCACATGGTGCTCCACGTTGCTGCGATGGCTGCCGGGTTGCGGGTCCAAATGGGCAACACTCCCGAACCGATTCGCAGGCGCTTTGTCTCGGTGAGCAGGGCACTCATTAATACGACGCAGTCTCGTGCGAGACGAGTGTCGGCCTGCCAAATTTCTGAGAATCCCTGTTCTTCTGCATACTTCGCCATTTCGATCTCATAAGAGATTGGATGCTTGTCTTGCAGATAGAGGGCCATGCGTTGCGCCATGGCGCCGAGATTAGGTGATAACCGGTGGGAACTCGCTCATGGCGCTCGTGCGGGCGACGACCTGTCCACCCTTCAAAACGATTCGATCGGCTGGTGCCTCAGCAATTGCCTGACGGGTCGAACCTGCTCGCACGGCGAGAAGGTCGGCGGGTTGACCAACCTCGATCGAGACTTCGGGCATCCCGAGGGCTTTGCGTGGATTGGACGAGATTGTTGCAAACGCATCGTTCGGGAGCATGTGGCCTGCCATCACCATCAACGCTGCTGTCTCGAAGGGATCGTTCCTTCCCACAAAGTTGAAAGGATCTTGGGCGTTGTCCGCACCTGCGACGAGGTTCACTCCGGCTGCCAACAACGCATGAATGGCAGTGAGGCCTCGAGGTGTCGCCACCGGGTCATCGCG
>JAAXJF010000022.1 GCA_012269985.1 Acidimicrobiaceae bacterium | reverse complement strand
GGCTCCACGCAGAAGTCCGTTACGAAAACGGCCGACACCATATCGTGGACCTCGGGTCCACAAACGGAACATTTGTAAACGGCATCCAGATCGAAAAGACCTACGCTCTGTCACACGGTGACATCATCACAATTGGCGCCACCGAACTGCGCTACGAATCATCGTGACCGCCCTCAGACTCCTTCCAATTTCTGAGACTTCCGAAGCACGGTGGCTAGCACCTCGCCAAGGCGAAGACACAGATAAAGCGACCACATCGATGGCCCTCACCTCGGTAACCTCATAAGTGCACTTGTTACCGTCGGCTTCTCCGGCGGCAAAGCGCATTAAGTAGATGAGCGAAAACGGCACCAACGCAACGGTCATTAACAACCGTTATCGAATAGAGCGACGCATTGGTCGCGGAGGAATGGCCGACGTGTTTTTAGCGCGCGACCAGTTGCTTGCGCGGGATGTCGCCGTAAAAGTGCTTTTTCCCGAGTTTGCCGTCGATCCAAAGTTCGTTGAACGTTTCCGGCGGGAAGCCCAGTCTGCTGCTGGTCTCACTCACCCCAATATCGTCAACGTTTATGACTGGGGTCGTTTTGAAACGACCTATTTCATTGCTATGGAATACGTTGAGGGTCACACCCTCTCCGATATCTGCCGAAGCGGCCGTCAGATAGAGCCTTGTCAAGCCGCAGAAATCGCATACGAATTGGCAGTAGGACTCGGTTTTGCCGACGAGGCCGTCCTCGCAGATCGGGATATCAAACCCGCAAATATTCTCATTGGCTCGAATGGGGTCGTGAAAGTTGCTGACTTCGGTATTGCTCGCGCCATGAACGCTCCCGTTGAGCAGAACCTCACCCAAACAGGCTCGGTGATGGGGACCGCAAGTTATTTCTCTCCCGAACAGGCCCAAGGTGGGCAACCCGACCCACGCAGCGACCTTTACTCACTCGGAATTGTGATCTATGAGATGCTCGCCGGCCGCACGCCATTCGCAGGCGAGAACGCAGTTGCGATTGCCTACAAACAGGTTCATGACACTCCATCTCCACTAACTGAAATTAACGAGGCCATACCACGTCCGCTAGAGGCCATCGTCGAGCATCTGATGGCAAAGAACCCCCGCGATCGCTATCAGACGGCTCGAGAACTGCGAGACGACTTGAAGCGCTTTCGCAATGGGGAAACACCACTCGCCATGCGCCGCAACGATAAAGAGACCGTCGACTCGAACGCTCCAACCACTTCCAACCGCATCACCATTGACGACTACAACGGCACCTTTGCCCCCGGGACTGGCCCCAGTTCCCATGCCGTGACTGCGGCAAATCCAGCGACAGAACACTCCCTATCAGGTCCGTCGATCCCTGGAAACCCCACGATCCAATCAGAGCACACCAGCCCAGATGACATGTCGAAATACCCACCCGGGTCATCGGCGGACGCAACCTACTACGAAGACATCCCTCCGCGAACCGGTTGGTACGCGCTGGGAGCATTCATCGCACTTGTCGCACTAGTGATCGGTGGCATCGTGCTCTACGGACGACTTTCATCAAGTGAAGCTACTGCCACCACGAGAGTGCTAGACGATTTCACAGGGCAACGACTTTCCGCTGTGACTGGCAAGCTCGACGACCTAGGTCTTGAATATCGAGCCATTGCAGAAGAAACTGCAGGGGTCGCAGAAGAATTCGTTTTCCGCACCGACCCGGCAGCAGGAACCGTCGTCGTAGAAGGCACAATCATCTTGTTGTACTACAACCCGACCGAGGCTCTGCAATCAGTACCCAATGTCGCTGGTTTCACACTCGACGAGGCTCGACGACAGTTGGTGACACGCGGATTCTCAACGTCATTAGTCACTGAAGTAAGTGATGTTTCTGTCGGGCTCGTAATTCGAACTGATCCTCCGGCAGGCAGTCGAATCGGTCAAGACGAAAGCGTCACAATCTACGTCTCAGGAGGCGTCGACCAAGTAGAGGTTCCTTCAATCGTCCTGAATTCGAGCGAAGAGGCCGCTATCGAATTTCTGACAGGCACCGCAGGGCTCTCTGTAACTGTCGAGCGCATCGTAGACCCAGTAATCCCAGAAGGAACAGTGATTCGAACGGACCCAGCGCCGAATACCATGGTTCGCCGAGGCTCAGAGGTCACCCTGTTCGTGTCCAGTGGACCTGGGAAGACAAATGTTCCGATCCTCGTCGGGCTACTTGAAGAAGAGGCAACTGCCCTGCTCACGAGTGAAGAACATGAACTGACTTACGTGATCGAATACATCGATCTTGAAAATTCAGAGGACCCCAACGGCGGACGAGTTACAGAGCAAAGCGTTCAAGCTGGTTCCGAAATTGACAGAGGCTCAGAAGTAATCATCGTGGTGGGTGTCGCACCTCCACCGACAACCACCACGACCTCAACGACAACGACAACCGTGCCGCCGACCACCACGACGACGCCAACGTCGACTTCGACGCCAACGACGACCGTCCTCTGACAATCTGCGCTCAGAGACGGTTGAGAAAGTTCTTCAGCAGGTCGTGTCCTGCAGCCGTAAGGATCGACTCAGGATGAAACTGCACACCCTCAATGTCAAACTCACAATGACGCACTCCCATGACCATCCCGTCAGCTGTGCGAGCGGTGACGTCAAGGCACTCTGATACCGAACCTTCGTCAAGCACGAGCGAGTGATAGCGAGTTGCCGTCAACGTCGTTGGTAGGCCTGCGAACACTCCTTGGCCATCATGAGAAATTTCCGATGTCTTGCCGTGCATGAGTTCAGACGCACGCACAACCTCGGCACCGTAGACATGGCCGATTGCCTGATGCCCGAGACAGACTCCAAACACTGGCGTGCCTTGTGCGGCGAAAACTGGAATCGCATCGCACAAGATGCCGGCATCCTCAGGTCGGCCAGGCCCAGGGGATAGCAACACCCCATCGGCACCGACGGCGAGCGCCTCGTCGACGGAGATCGCGGCAGAGCGATGAAAGATTTGATCAGCTACTTATTCACCGAGGTACTGCACCAAGTTGTAGACGAAGGAGTCATAAGAGTCGATGACAAGAACGCGTGGCACCTCCACAGCCTGCCGTGAAGATCGACGAACACCACCATTCCTGTTCGGCATGGCCATCGAACATGCCTAGACTAAATAACCGTGGCTCCTCCGAAGCGAAAGACCGGTGGTCGTATAACCCCATCTCCATCGGCAGATCAACCGTCGAATCGCGGCCCCGCCGCAAGTTCTCGGTACACACCACCCGTGCCTCAAGAAGAAAAGATCGGCCAACCCTGGGTACCGGTGCTCATGCTGGTGCTGCTCATCGTTGGAGTTATCGTCATCATGTTGCGCAACTTGGCGTTTGCCGGCAACAACTGGTTGCTTCTCATCGGCCTCGGGTCGATTCTCGGTGGTCTCTACACAGCCACAAAATGGCGTTAGCGCC